>CAJOOC010000082.1 GCA_905236165.1 uncultured Prevotella sp.
GAACCCTTCGAACCTTTTGCCCCCTTTGAACCCTTCGAACTTTTGAACTAATTCATTATATTATCAACAAACTAAAACAAAAACAACTATGAAGAAGATTCTTTTTGCTGTTATGGCCGTAGCAGCCATTTCTTTCACATCATGTGGTAACAAGACTGAGCAGGCTGAGGCTGCCCAGGATTCAGTGGCTATCGTCGATTCTATCGCCAATGATGCAGCAGGTCAGGCTCTCGTATCGCTGAGCAGCGCCATTGAGGCCAAGGATGCCGGCAAGCTGACAGAGGTGCTGGAGGCATGCAAGGCAAAGATTGCCGAGTTCCTGAAGCAGAACCCAGAGGTTGCCAAGGCTTATGTTGTGAAGGTTCAGGACTTCCTGAAGCAGAACGCTGACAAGATCAAGGAGTTCGTTGGCAACAATGCTGCCGCACAGAGTGCCGTAGATGCTCTCACCTCTATTGACGCATCAAGCACCGTTGACAACTTCATCAGCCAGATAGAGGGCAGTGCCGCTGAGGTTAAGGATGCCGCAAATCAGGCTGCAGAGGATGCCAAGGCCGCTGTAGAGGATGCCAAGGATCAGGCAAAGCAGCAGGTAGAGGATGCCAAGGAAGCTGCCAAGGATGCCGCTAAGGCAAAGGCTAACGAGGCTATTGACAATGCTGCTGGTAATGCCAAGAAGGCTCTCGGACTGTAACAAATTTACAAATTAGCTAATTAACGAATTAACAAATTCGCTAATTGCGTTTTTACGACAGACAATGCGAAAATTATCAATATTACATCTTGTTCTCCTCCTGCTGCTGTCCCTCAGCAGCATGGCGGGAGGACGCAAGGTGATAGACCTGAAGACGTGGGACTTCTCCCGTGACAAGACGGCTTGGGAAACGGTGCAGATACCTCACGACTGGGCCATAGCCGGACCCTTCGACAAGAAATGGGACCTGCAGGTGGTTCGCATAGAGCAGAACGGCGAGAAGCAGGCTACGGAGAAGAGTGGCCGCTCTGGTGCGCTGCCCTGGATAGGTAAGGGCTATTACCGCACTACTGTCAACGTGACGAAGGAGGAAGCGGAGAAGATGTCTGCCGTGCTGTGCTTCGACGGTGCGATGGCTGAGCCGAAGGTGTTTCTCAACGGTGATGAGATAGGCGGCTGGGCATACGGTTATAACGCCTTCCGTCTGAATATCACCAACCTCCTTCAGGAAGGCAGCAACAACATTGAGGTGGAGCTGCAGAACCTTGAGGAGAGCAGTCGCTGGTATCCTGGTGCTGGTCTCTATCGCCCCGTACAACTGGTGCTCACCGACCCGGTGAACATCGACCCCTGGACCACCTATGTGCGCACTATGACGCTGGGTGAGGGCGTGGATAATCACGGGAAGAACGAACTGCAGGCTGTTATCGACTATGAGACCCACATACAGGGTGTTCGCGGCGAGAGCAGCGACGTGAGGAAAGGCATTGCTTGCGTGGTGGAGATACTCAACAAGCAGGGTATCTTCCAGACAGGCAGCCATTTCGACCTGCCTGCCGACGGTATCATCAAGACGCAACTGACACTCAGCAAGCCCGACCTGTGGACTCCTGAGACCCCATATTTATATAAGGTACGCACGCGACTGTTCCGCAACAACGAGCTGATAGACGAGACGCTGACACCGCTGGGTGTGCGCACCGTAGAGGTGACAAGCGACGGTGGCTTCAAACTCAACGGACAGTCACGCAAGATAAAGGGTGTCTGCCTGCATCATGATCTCGGACCTCTCGGTGCCGCCATCAATGAGGCCGCCCTCATCAGGCAGATAAAGCTGATGAAGGAGATGGGCTGCGACGCCATCCGTACAGCACACAACATGCCTTCGACGATGCAGATGGATCTCTGCGACTCGCTGGGTATGATGGTGATGGCCGAAAGCTTCGACATGTGGGTATATCCTAAGTGCAAGAACGGCTATGCACGCTTCTTCAAGGAGTGGGCACAGTGGGATATCACCAACCTCGTGCTGAACCATCGCAACCACCCATCCATCGTGATGTGGTCGATAGGCAACGAGATACCTGAGCAGGGCGACAAGAACGCCGGCATAGAATGGTCGACGAAGCTGCAGGACCTGTGCCATAAGCTTGACCCCTCACGCCCCGTGACGCAGGGTCTGGACCGTGTGGACAATGCCATAGAGAGCGGAGTGATGGGAATGATGGACGTTCCTGGTCTGAACTACCGCACACAGAAGTACGACAAGGCCTACAGGAATACCCCGCAGGGCTTCGTGCTTGGCAGCGAGACGGCCAGCAGCGTCAGCTCACGTGGTGTGTACAAACTGCCGTATAAGGTGACAAACCGAGGCATCTACAAGGACGGACAGTGCTCAAGCTATGACAACGAGTGGTGCTCTTGGAGCAACCTGCCCGATGTGGACTTTGAGAATATGGACGACCTGCCCTACACCATCGGACAGTTCGTGTGGACGGGCATCGACTATCTCGGTGAGCCCACGCCATACGATGAATACTGGCCCAGCCGCTCGTCGTACTTCGGCATCTGCGACCTGGCCGGTCTGCCAAAGGACCGTTACTACCTCTACCGCTCCGTATGGAACAAGGATGAGCACACGCTCCACATCGCTCCACACTGGACTTGGGGTAAGGACATGATAGGCAAGAACGTTCCTGTTCAGGTGTACTCCGACTATGACGAGGCTGAGCTCTTCGTCAACGGTAAGAGTCAGGGTCGTATCAGAAAGAATAAACTGGTGAACCGCGATGCTCAGGGTAACAAGATTACAGGCACCGAGGCCGCCAATCCTAACCGCGGCAACTGGGACGCTAAGGAGAATACCGCCAATGCTCCTAACCTCGACCGCTATCGTCTGCGCTGGATGAACGTGAAGTATCAGCCGGGCGAGCTGAAGGTTGTGGCCTACGACAAGAACGGCAATGCTGCCAAGACGGAGGTGATACGCACCGCCGGACCTGCTGCCAGGCTGCGTCTGGAGCCTTGGACTGCAGGCAAGAGCCTCAAGGCTGACGGTAATGACCTTTGTTACATCACGGTCACGATGACCGACAAGGACGGCAAAATGTGTCCTCTTGCCAGCGACCAGCTGACATTCAGCGTAGAGGGTGAGGGAACGTTCAAGTGCGTCTGCAACGGAGACGCCAAATCACTCGAGCAGTTTACCAAACCCACGATGAAGCTCTTCAACGGACAGCTCGTGCTGACCGTCCAGAGCACCACTACACCGGGAACAATGACGGTGAAGGTGACCAACGGAAAGGGTATCACCGGAACGGTGAACATCAGTTCAAATTAACATATTAACGAATTAACAAATTAACGAATTATGATTACAAATGTGGCCTTTCACATCCCTGCTAGTTTAGCATAGAGGAGTGGGGCGGAATTTGTTAATTCGTTAATTTGTTAATTCGTTAATTAGAATCAGAATCTACAGCTGCTGCATATCGTAGAGACGTTTGTAGTAGCCGTCTTTTGCTATAAGGTCGTCGTGCTGGCCTTTCTCCACTATCTCCCCTTCGTATAGCACGTATATCTCATCAGCATTCTTAATGGTAGAGAGCCTGTGGGCAATGGCCACAGTTGTTCGCGTCTTCATCAGGCGGTCGAGGGCTTCCTGTACGAGGTGCTCCGACTCGGTGTCGAGGGCCGACGTGGCCTCGTCGAGGATGAGAATCGGCGGGTTCTTCAGTATGGCGCGGGCTATGGATATGCGCTGGCGCTGACCTCCTGAGAGGCGGCATCCACGGTCGCCCACCATAGTGTCATAGCCCTGCTCGCTCTCCATGATGAAGTCGTGGGCATTGGCAATCTTCGCCGCTGCCTCCACCTCCTCACGCGTGGCATTCTCCACACCGAAGGCTATATTATTAAAGAAGGTGTCATTGAAGAGTATAGCCTCCTGGTTCACATTGCCTATGATGCCGCGAAGGGAATGCAGCGTATAGTCCGTCACGTTATGGCCGTCGATGAATATCTCGCCCTGCGTAACATCGTGGTAGCGCGGAATGAGGTCCACGAGGGTACTCTTGCCCGAGCCGCTCTGTCCCACGAGGGCTATCGTCTTGCCCTTGGGGATAGTGAGGCAGATATTCTTCAGCACCTCACGCCCCTTCACATAGCTGAAGCTCACATTGCGGAACTCTATCCTGTCGTTGAGCGACGTGATGGCAGTGGCGTCATCCTTGTCCTTGATGGGGTTCTCGGTACCAAGAATCTTGTCGATACGCATCACGCTGGCTACACCCTTCGGTATGCTGTAAGAGGCACGCGAGAGGTCTTTCAGCGGGTTGATGACGCTATAGAGTATCACCATATAGAAGATGAACGTCGGAGCATCGAAATAGCTCGTGCCGGAGAAGATGAGCGTGCCGCCGAACCATAGCACGAGTACTATCATACATGTGCCGAGAAACTCACTAACGGGATGTGCCGAGGCTTGGCGTATGAGCAGCTTGTTGGTGGCAAGGCGGAACTCTTCGCAGCATTGCTCAAAGCGGCGGTACATCTTACCTTCGGCAATGAAGGCCTTGATGATGCGCATACCGCCCAGTGTCTCGTCCACCTGGCTCATCGTGTCGCTCCATTTGTTCTGAGCATCCAAAGACTGCGCCTTCAGCTTACGGCCTAACTTACCCATAGCCCAGCCCAGGCCGGGGATGACGAGGATGGTGAAGAGCGTCAGCTCCCAGCTCACACATATCAGCGTGACGAAATATACGATGATGAGGATTGGATTCTTGATGAGCATGTCGAGATATCCCGTGATATTCTGCTCCACCTCCGATACGTCGCCGCTCATGCGTGCTATGATGTCGCCGCGCCGCTCATCGTTGATAAACGACAGTGGCAGTCGCAGCACCTTGTCATAGAGCGTGGTGCGCAGGTCTTTGGCCACACCGGTGCGCAGCAGCACCATCACGGCAGAGGCTCCGAAGTAGCATGCCGTCTTCATCGCCGTCGTGATGCAGAGGAAGATGCCGATAGCCAGCAGCGCGATATTCGCACCGCTGCTCTGTATGAGCAGCTGCGTGTAGTAGTACATATTGTTGATGGCCACATCCACGAAGCCCACTTCGCTGCCCGTCCAGGGAATGAAGGAGTAGGTCTTTGTCTCTGCCAGTCCGAAGAGCATATTCAGCATAGGTATGATGCTGGCAAAGGAGAAGATGTTGAGCACAGCGCTCAGCAGGTTGATGCCTATAGCGAGAAGGATATACTTCTTGTATGGCAGCGCAAAGCGTTTCAGTATTGTTACGAGATCTTTCATCGTTGTGGTGGGGTAGGGATATGGGCCTACTTCTTACGACCCTTCATGGAGATTAGCGGCACTACCATCTCTTCCATCGAGATGCCCCCGTGCTGGAAGGTGTCCTGATAGTACTGCACGTAGTATCCGTAGTTGTTGGGATAGGCAAAGAAGTCGTTGCCGGTTGCAAAGACATAGCTTGTGGAGAGGTTGGGCGAGGGCAGGTGCGCCTTCTTCGGGTCTGTTATGACGAAGGTGTCCTTTGACTGACAGCTGAGGCTCTTGCCAAACTTGTAGCGCAGGTTGGTATTGGTGTTTTTGTCGCCGATAATCTTCACAGGCTTGTCGCAGCGTATGGAGCCGTGGTCGGTGGTGACGATGACGCGGTAGTCGGTCTGCGAGAGTGCCTCGAAGAGTTCGCGCAACACTCCGTGGCGGAACCAGGAGAGTGTGATGCTGCGGTATGCCGACTCATTGTTGGCCAGCTCGCGCACCATCTTCGATTCGGTGCGGGCATGTGAGAGCATGTCGATGAAGTTGATGACCACTACGTTGAGGTCATACTGCTTCAGGCTGTTGAACTTAGCCATCAGCCGCTCAGCGCCGGTGGAGTCGTTAATCTTGTGATAGGAGAAGGTGTCCTTGCGGCGGTAACGCTCTATCTGAGTCTTGATGAGCGGCGACTCATTGAGGTTCTTGCCCTCTTCCTCGTCTTCATCCACCCACAGTTCAGGGAACATCTCAGCTATCTGCGTGGGCATCAGGCCCGAGAAGATAGCGTTGCGGGCATACTGCGTGGCAGTAGGCAGGATGGAGCAGTAGAGATCCTCCTCTATGTCGAACATATCGCCTATTTCCTCTGCCAGCAGGCGCCACTGGTCGTAGCGGAAGTTGTCGATGACGATGAAGAAGACCTTCTCGCCCTCTGACAATGCGGGGAACACCACATCGGGCATGATGCGGTTAGACATCAGGGGTTTGTCGTTCCCGTTCCCGTTCCCGTTAGCGTTCCCGTGTGTGTTGCTCATCCAGTCGAGGTAGTTCTTCTTGATGAACTTGGCGAAGCCGTTGTTGGCATCTTCCTTCTGCATGCGTAGCATCTCGCTCATGCTGCTGCCGGTGGAGGCGAGGTCCAGCTCCCAATGCACGAGGCGTTTGTATACCTCGCGCCAGTCGGAGAAGGTGCGGCAGTCGCTGATCTGCATCGAGATATCCTGGAACGACTGCTGATAGCCCTGCTGCGTCACCTCCGTCACTATCTCGCGCTGGTGCACGTGTTTCTTCAGGGCAAGGAGTATCTGTTTGGGGTTGACGGGCTTGATGAGATAGTCGGCAATCTTCTTGCCTATAGCCTGGTCCATGATGTCCTCCTCCTCGCTCTTGGTAACCATCACCACAGGCGTCTGCGGCTGTATCTCCTTGATGCGCTGAAGGGTCTCAAGACCGCTGATGCCGGGCATCATCTCGTCCAGCAGGATAAGGTCAAAGGTCTGTTGCTGACACTGTTCGGTAGCGTCAATGCCGTTGTTGGCTACGACAACCTCGTAGCCTTTCTTCTCGAGGAAGAGTATGTGTGCGTGGAGATGTTCTATCTCATCGTCCACCCAAAGAAGTTTTACTGCCACGGTTCGAATTAACGAATTAACGAATTAACAAATTATGATTACCTCTGGGGGGCAGGGACGTGGGCGTCTCGCCCGCGACAATTTTCAATTTTCAATTTGTCTCAGGGCCGGGGTGGCTTCCCCTTTCCAACACCACTCCCACGCTGGAGATGTGCGGTACTGTCTCGCGTCTCATGTTCTGCTTCACGGCCACTACTACGGAGTCGCCCTGAGCGAGGGTGAACTGCCCGAGGTTGGCCTCGTAGTCGTGATAGGCCATTCCCGCTGAGGACTGTGCGTTGAGTATTGACGAACTTGACGGCACGATGTCGTAATGCACCTCTCGCCGCAACAGCTTCACGCCCTCACCTTTCTTTTTTCTCTCCTTGTCATAACACGTCATCTGTGCTATGACGGAGAAATTCTGATAGGGATAGAGATTGTTTGCCCTTATGCAGAGTTGGCAGGAGTAGGTGCCGCTGAGCGGTATCGTGTCAAGGGGCAGGAGGATGGTATCTTTCTCATACCATCCTCCCGGTGTGGTGATGTCCTTGTATTTCGCCACCATGTCGCTGCGTTGCTGACATGATATGAAGGCTGCACAAAGACACAACACCATGAGTGTCAAAAGGCGGACACTATTTCTTCTCTCCATCCCTGGCATCGCCCTTTTTCTTCTTTTTCTTCTTTTTCTTTGCCTTGTCGAAGCGCGTCAGGTCTGAGTCGTCAAGCATATCCTTCGGGCGCTCAGGAGCCTTGGCCTTGCTGTTCTCCTGTAATGACAGCGGCTTGTTGCCCTCCTTGTTCATGTTGATAATCTCAACGGCACGCTCGGCGCTGATGGTCTCAAGGTTTGCCGGTGTGTGCTTGTCGGTGGAATATGTCACCACTCCGGCCAGGATATCCTGCTTGAAGAGGTAGTAGTCGTTGTCTTTCGTCTGAAGCACCGCCTCTCGTGCAGGCATCTTCTTGCCGGCCTCCATGTAGCAGTCCACCTCATAGTTGAGGCAGCACTTGAGCTTGGCACACATGCCGGCTAGCTTCTGCGGGTTGGGCGAGATGTCCTGGAAACGGGCAGCATTGGTAGAGACGCTGGAGAAGTTCTTCATCCATGTGGCGCAGCACAGCTCGCGGCCGCACGGACCTGTTCCGCCGATGCGGCCAGCCTCCTGGCGCGCGCCAATCTGCTTCATCTCTATGCGTACGTGGAATGTGTCGGCAAGCACCTTGATAAGTTGTCGGAAGTCCACGCGCTCGTCGGCGATGTAGTAGAAGATGGCCTTGTTGCCGTCACCCTGATACTCTACGTCGCCGATCTTCATGTCCAGACCGAGGTCTTTGGCTATCTGGCGGCTCTGTATCATCGTGCCCTGCTCGCGGCTCTTGGCTTCGCGGTAGCGGTCCATGTCGGTGTCTTTGGCAAAGCGGTACACCTTCTTGATGTCGTCAGCCGACTTGAGGTTGGCCTTCTTCACCTGGATGTTCACAAGCCTGCCCGTCAGCGATACCACGCCGATGTCATGTCCGGGGTTTGCCTCGACGGCAACCCAGTCGCCCTTCTTCAGGTCGAGACCGTTGACGTTGTGGTAGTACGCCTTGCGGGTGTTCTTGAACTGTACCTCCACGAGGTCTGTGCTCTCCGCATTGCCGGGAACGTCGGCCAGCCAGTCATACGTGTTCAGCTGATGGTCGGAACGCGACACACCACGGGCGCACAATCCGCGAGACTGGGTCGTAGAGTCCCACTGGCCCCATGTTATTTCTTTTTCTGAATTTTCGTCCACAATGATTTATATTTGACTAATTTTCAATTTTCAATCTTCAATTGTTTTTCCTCGTCTGATGCAGCAGCACGGCCACGGTCATCGTGATATCGAAGAACACCATGCTTGAGTTGGTGTTCTGTCCCACATCGCGCAGCGCCGTCTGGAACAGCTCCTGAAAGCCTAACACGTTGCGCTCATTGACGAAGCGGGCGAACTTCACGCAGAAGGCCTCTTCGTCCTGAGTCATGTATTGCAGCTCCGTCCTGTGGAAGTTATATACGAAGGCCTCCCTCACCATTCTGAGGAAGAAGACGAGCATCCGCTTCTGTTCTTCGCGGCCCATAGCGCTGACATTCTCGCTCCAGCGCTTCAGGTCTTTCACGTCACGCATGTAGGCCTTGCGCATGAGAGTTACGAAGAGGTCGAAGAAGAGCTGCCTCTCGCTGCCCGCATTCAGCTCATCCCGTGCTGCGAGCCAGCTGCCGGCGGCTATGCGTGCTATGCGGCGCGCATCATCGTCGCTGAGGGCACGGCGTTCCTTGAGGGCCTCTGTCATGTCGGGCATCGTGATGGGCTTCACGTCGAAGCGCTGCACGCGAGAGCGTATCGTCTCAAGCAGTCGCTCCGGCTCCTGCGACACCAGGATGAAGAGCGTCTTGGCCGGGGGCTCCTCAATGAGCTTCAGCATCTTGTTGGCACACTCGCCGTTCATCCTTTCAGGCAGCCACACTATGCTGACCTTCCAGCCGCCCTGGTTTGACTTCATGTAGAGACGCTTGATGAGGTCGTTGGCCTCGCCAACGGTGATGACGGCCTGCTGGTTCTCGGCCTTCATGGCCTGCAGCCAGTCTGTCAGCGAGAAATACGGGCCGTCGGAGGTCATCTGCTGCCATTCGGCTGCGAAGTCGTCGCTGACGGGCTTGTAGTCGCTCTTCCATTTTGCCAGCTTCACCGTGGGGAAGGAGAAATGCAGGTCAGGATGCAGGATGCCCCTCACCTTGTAGGTCCCTTTGTTCAGCACGTAGGATGCCAGCGCGATGGCCAGCGCCATCTTTCCAACGCCGGCAGGACCGCACAGCATGACGGCATGTGGCAAACGGTTCTCATCTGCCAAACGCTGCAGGCGTTCCTTCATCGCGCCTTGTCCTATGAC
>CAJOOC010000083.1 GCA_905236165.1 uncultured Prevotella sp.
CGGCATCGAGATAGTTAGTGAGAGATACCGCAATGGTACTCTTCAGACTTCCTTTTTCTTTACTCATTGTTTAGATTTATAATTAATAGTTCAATTTCAAAGGCCAAAGCTTAATGCTTAAAGCTTAAAGCTTAAAGCTTAATGCTTAATGCTTAAAGCTAAACATCATCTCACTACCGCCGTTACGGAGCTCTTGAAGCCGTTCGTGCCTTCAACCTTCAGTACTACCATACCGTTGGCACCCTGTGGCAGACGGATTGCTGTGGTCTGACCGCTGAAAGAGTGCTTGCCGATGATGCGCCCGGAGGCATCGTAGAGAGCAGCCTGGTAAGAGGTGAGAGGTGAGGGGTTAGAGGTTATACCTCCGTTGACAGTCACGATGAGCACTCCGTTCTGTGCCTGGAACAGACGCAGGCTGTTGTTCTCAGAAGCCTGGCTTACGACCCTGATGGCGGTAGGACTCGCGCCGTCATATTCGTAAGCACCCAGGTCGGGGGCAGAACCGGAGTATTCTATGCCATTGACCTCTATGCCACGATAGGTTGTGGCATTAACGATGGTACCCTTGTCAATGAACGGAGCATCTTCCTTCAGGTGGGCGAAGGTCGTCTCAGGCATGTTGCCGTCTTCATCACGCTCGCCGATGAGCTCTTCGTGGTTTTCCACGCTGACGAAGTATTCGGGCAGGGCATTCATGAACTCGCTCGTGGTAACGGTAAGCCCGGAGAGCGACTCGTCAACCTCGAAACGACCCCACTGGCTGTACTTTCCGTGGCCGTCAGACGCGGTATTGGGCTTGTCGGTCTTGGCGTTGTCGTTGATGGCGATGCAGTTGGTCAGGCGTACCTCGTGGCCCGAGGCGATGTCCTCATAGATGCGGTAGGAGTAGGTCTTGTCGCTGCTGGAAGAGAGTATGCTCGTATTGGTGATGCCTGTGCAGTTGTTGAGGATGATATCGCCGGCGTTGTGGTTCTGGTCGAAGCCCTTGGCCTTGTTGTACACGGCCAGACAGCGGTTCATATACACATTCATCGCTCCCTGGTTAGAGCCGCACTTGAAGCCGTTGCCGTTACCGTCAGGGGCTATCTTGTCAAGAGTGAGGAAGCCGTTCTTGTAGGCTATGCAGTTCTCAAGGATTACGGTCATGTTATCGCCGAAGCCACCTTCTTTCTTGTAGAACACATCCCAGCCGTCGTCGGAGTTGGCCCATGCACGGCAGCCGTAGAAGTAGTTGTTGTCGCCTACGGAGAGCTTTGGGGCAAAGCCGTCGGCATCGCCCTCACCCTCGTCGCAGTTAAGGTAGGAATCACAGTTGATGACCTTGTTGTTGGCTGCAAGGTTCTTCATCTGCAGGCCGGTATCGCCGTTGCGGTAGAAGTTGCAGAGCTCGACGATATTGTCGTGACCGTCCTGAGTGCGGCTTACGATATCTTTTGCCGAACCGCCGGTAGGCTTGTTGCGCTCTATGAGCATTCCGTTGTCGGAGGCATTGGTGATGTCGATATTCTTGAAGTGCCAGTAAGAGCTGGTGAGGCGCACTCCCTGATAGGGGTTGCCAGAGTGGGCGTGATAGGGCTGTCCGGAGAAATCGAGTACGGCCTGTCCCTGATAGCCGAACACCTGTATGAGTTTGTCGGGCTCGCCGTTGATATCGTTGATGTCTATGCGCTTGTCGTAAACGTAAGTGCCTGCCTTCATCCAGATGCGGTCACCCGGCTGGGCTATGGCAATGGCCTTCTGAAGGTCGAAGAAGGGACGTTCCTTAGAGCCGTCGGCGGTAGCATCGTTGCCATCGGGAGAGCACCATATCTCATCGCCAAGGATGTTGTCGGGAGTATCGGGAATGTCTTCCGTCAAGAAGGACTTCTCCTCACCATACGCGGTGCCTTTGCCTGTAATGGCGTAGGCGCGGACAAAGTATGTCGTAGCCTCTTCGAGCTGTATGTTGGTGGAGAATTTGTATGCTGGCTTAGCCATTTCCACACGCGTACCGTTGTTGTAATCCAGCCCTGCGGTGGTGCCATAGATGATACCCACTTCCTGCAGGCTCATGCCGCCGTCGTCGGTCACGATGCCGCCGAGGCGATATTTCTTGCTGCTCTTGGTGACGTCGCTGGTGGCAACGATGGCGGGAGTGGCCTCAGAGGTCTTGAAAGACAGGACGTCGCCATAGGCATATCCTGCGTTGGACAGGGCATAGGCACGATAGTACACCGTCTGCTCGGCCTTCAGTCCGGTAACAAGCACAGAGAAGCTGACCTGCCTGGGGTCTTCGTTCTCCGTCACATTATCGGCCAGCGAGGGCTGCGTATTCTCCGTTGACCAGATGATTCCCGTTTCGGAGATGGGCTGGTCGCCGGCATCGATAATCAGTCCCGCCACCTCTGCGCTATTCTTCGTGATATTCGTGGCTGTTCCGGTAGCTACTGCGGCAGGTGTGCCGAAGGCTTCGGCATAAACGGTAAGGTCGTCGATGTCGGCATCTCCGCTGGCTTCGTTAGACAGCATGATGCGGTTCACGCTAAGGTTGTTAACCTCTATGGTACGAATATTGTCGTTGCTGACAATCGTAGCAGCGGTCCATGTGGAGCCGCCGTCGGTAGAGGTGTATGCCGTCACCTCCTTGCGCGTCTGTATCCACGTCACCTTCTTGACGCCGCTGTTCAGTATGGGCGTGATGACATAGGAGCCGTTCTTTGGCATACGGAGGTTGGCGGTAGAGCCGTTGGTGTAGCTGCTGTTGGTGGAGACGCAGGCCTTGGTGTAGATCCATGTGCCCTGCTTTGCAACATAATACTCGGCATCCTGGGCAGAGGAATTGGAGGGGTACGTCGTCTGGTCCTCAAAGTCCTGAACGAAGTAGCGTCCTTCGCTGTCGATTGTCTGACCGGTATCTGAGACGGGAGTCTTGAACTGCTTGCTGTCGCCGTAGGTCTGCGTGTTGCCATACTTGGCGAAGGCACGATAATAGACTGTGGCACCTTCGCGCAGCTCTGTTAATTGAGTAGTGAATAGTGATGTATTAAGAGCGGCAGCTGCCACGTTGTCGCTCAGGGTAGGTTCCTTGTTGAGGTAGCTCCATACGAAGCCCACATCGGTTACCGTCTCTTCCGCCTTGCTGACAGCTCCGCTGAGCGTTGCACCGCTCGTCGTGATGTCGGCAGCATCGCCGGTGGTCACCACCACGGGTGTCTCAAACGTCTGCGCAAAGACGGCGAGATTGTCGATGTCGGCATCTTTCGAAGTATCGTTGGCGATCTTGATGCGGTTTACTGTTGCTGACCCCACCATGACTGTCACCTTCTTGCCGATGATGGTCTGGGATGGTGCCTCGGTCCATGTGGAGCCGCCGTCGGTAGAGATGTAGGCCGTCACGGAGGCGCGGCCTATGTCGAATGTTACGCTGGCAACGCCGCTTGACAGCACGGGAGTCACCACGTACGAGCCTTTCTTGGGCAGACGCAGGTCAAATGCCGAACCATCGGGGATGTAGCTGGTATTGGAGGCCTGGAAGGAGGAATAGTATATCCATTCTCCCTGTCCCTCTATATTGAACAGTTGTTCTGAAGCCTGCTTCTCAACAGGTAGCTGTGAGGCATCTTCAAACGTCTGAATGAAATAGCATCCGTCACCGCCAATGGCGCGGGCAGCCTTGCTGAAGCATACTATGCTCAACAGCATGAGGGTTTTTGTTAATATATTTCTTTTCATCGGAAAATGTAAGTTTCTATGGTTACTTGTTGGTGTGTATTCTTTGTCCGGTAGTGTTATATGTCACGTTGTCGCGCTCTATGACGATGCGGCCATCCTGCATGTATTTTGACCGTTGACCGTTGACCGTTGACCATCGGAAGCCTGGATGTGGCTTATCTGCGTAGTAGTATCGGCAGCTGTTGCTGCAGGACCGAAGCCTCCCATCGCATTGGCAGCACGGACGGTATAGCTGGCCGATGAGCCATTTGGAGATGTGAGGGTGTAGCTGTTCACCGTACCATCGACGATGTCTACAAACGTGCCATCGCACTCTATGAGGAATGCCTTGACCGTTGGTCGAGCCTGCTCACGCTCGGCTGAGCCGATGCGAGCATCACTCTGCTCTCGCTCAATCGCAGCCTTGACCGTTGGTCGAGCCTGCCACTTCAGGATGTTGCCCTCTCTGCTGCAATCGGTTACCTCCACCTGGCGGCAGTCCTCATCAGGAGTCCAGTCGTGATAGACGTTGCGCAGCTGGAAACGTTCGGTCTCGCTGGGCTGCAGGATAGTCTCGTAGCTCTTGCTGTCGCTGGCAGTAAAGGTCATCACGTTGCTCTCAGGCGAGATGACAGTACCCTGTTGGTTCTTGGTGTTGTACTCAAAGAACTGCAAAGCATGGCTGTCGCTGCTGGTCTGGATGCCCTTGGTAGTGGCACGCTTGGTGAGGTCGGCAGGCTTGCCGGAGGTCTGGTCGTTGCCTAATCGCACCACGGCATCATCAGACAGAGTTGTGTTGAGGAATGCCAGCTTTGGCCAGCCACGCCAGCCGCGACCGAAGTCCCACGTCTGGGCCTTGCAGTCAACATGACAGTCCATAAAGATATATCCATGTCCGCCTGCCGCATTGAAGTCCTCCATGATGGTATATGGCGCCGCGATGTGCGTATCGCCTTTATAGTCGCCCTTGTCGGGGTAGCGGTTGAGGTTTTTCAGCACACAACGGTTGAAGAACACGTCGCCGCGACCGCAGATATAGTCGACGGTACCCTGGAATTCAGAGTCCTCGAAATAGAGCTGACCGTAGTCGGTGTTAGAGTAGTAGGTGTCCTGACGCGAGAGCAGTCGCATGTTCTTGCCTATGGTGTGATGTCCTTTGTCCATGAGGGCTGCGGCCTGTCCGTCGGTGCCGCTGTAAGAGTAGTCGTTCTGTAGGGTGAAGTCCTGCAGATAGGTGCCCGTGCCGGTGATGACAATGGGTGCAGTACGGCTCACGCTGGCCTGGGTGGGCCTGATACGTATAATAACGTTATCGGTGCTCTGTCCGATGATGCTGATATTGTCGGCCTTGATGGTGTCACGACCGTTGGGGTCGGCACCTGACTCGGGATTGTGGTACTCTCCATAGTCATAGTCGCCATTCTTCAGGAAGATGTAGCGTCGCTGAGGACTGGCCGCGCTATTCACCTGACGTATGGCGGTACGCAGCTCGCCGATGTTGCCAACCACGATGTAGTCATTCATCACAAGGCTCTGCTCGGAGATGTAGCATGCCTTGATGCCGGTATCGGTCCAGATGGTGAAGGTGTAGCTGTCTGTGGATGACAGCGTCTTGCCCTCTGCTGTCTGCCAGCCTGTGAAGATGTAACCCTCAGCAGGTTGCTGGGTCAGCGTAATGCGCTGTCCTAACTGATAGGACTCTGCCTCTGGCGACGCAAGAACCGTTCCGGCACCCACGGGGCTGACGGTAACATTCAGCGTATAACGCTTATCTTCTGATGCCGTATCAGGAACACGTATGTACATGTCATAGATGCGTATCTCGCCGCTGGAGTTAGTGTTGAGCAACTCTATGCTGCGCAGCTGTGTACCGTCGGTGATGCCTGCCTGCTGCAGCACGTCCCAGTTGCAGTATGTGCCCTTGGCCTGCTTGGAGATATTAACGGTCTTGCTGGTACCGTCGGCAAGGGTATAGTTAATGCGGAAGGTGCGTCCACCCGTGAAATGCAGGTTGATAAGGAGCTGGGTGACACCATCCTTGAAAATCCATCTGATGCCGCCGTTAGAGCGTCCCATCACGAAGGCTCCGATGGTGCATCCGCCTGGGATAACATTGTTGTTCTCGGTATAGGTGGGACTGATGGATGAGGGGTGGCTGCTGTCAGAGCCGTTCACTATCTCGATGACATCCTTCAGGTCGGCGGGCAGGGCGTCGGCCTCGTCCTGGAAGTGATACCAGTCGCCGGTGAGCACGCGGTAAGGGATGACGAGGGTGATGATGCCTGTAGTGCTGACGTCCTTGATGCCTGCAGCCTCATTGCCGGAAACGGTGATTTTGAAGGTGCCGCCGCTGGTTGGGGTACCGCTGATGGTGAGCATATTGCCGCTGGTGCTGTAGCTAAGGCCATCGGGTAGGTTCTCGACAACGGCATTGGTGCCAGCTTCGTTCCACTCATAGACGATATTCTCGATGGGCTGCCCCCTGACGACTTCCTGCATGGAGTTGGCGGTAGTGCAGGTCAGCTCAATCTTCTCGGGAATGATATACTCTGTGGGAGTGCCGTCCAGCTCGAAGGCTCCGTACTCGGGGGCAGAGTCGTTGTAGGGAATGTAGATATCGTCGGCGGTGATATACGCAAGGCCTGCTGATGAACATTCGGCAGGTGTCATCTTGCGGGTAGGCGTGAAGCCGAGGAAGGGAATGCCCTTGTCCTTAAAGATACTGCCGCTCTTCAGACGCGCAAAGCCGTTGTTGGGCAGGGAGCCGTCAGCCTCACGTGGAGCCTTGAAGTCGTCAGCACTCAGCGAGAGGAACTCGCCGGAGTAGTCCTTGGTGAGGGGTTTGCTGCCATCTGCCACTTTCTGACCTTCCTTATATGGGTTGCAGCCGTCGAGGGTGGTCCATGAGTTATGGTCGGTATCGGGCACTTGTGAGCCTGTCTTATCCTCTGACAGGAATTCGTGGTTCTGCTTCGACGCTCCCCAACCTATGCTGTTGCGAATGGTCATGCCGCCATATTTGAAGAGGGTGGGGAAGCGATAGTTGTACTCATTGCCCCAGCCCACACAGTTGATGATGTACATTCCCTCGTAGGCATTATTCTGGTCGAAGCCCTTGTGCAGGTTTCCAAAAGCCACGCAGTTGGTCACCACATGTGCTCCCACGGACTGGTCGAAGGCAGCACCTCCGGAAGAACCTCCGCCCCCCAGTTTGAAGCCGTTGCCGTTGCCTATCTCCTTGCCTGCGGGGGTATAGCCTGCATGCCAAGCCCAGCAGCGGTCAATGACTACGGGGTGATACACCATATAGAGGTCCCAGTTGTCATCGCTATTGGTCCATGCACGGCATCCGTGAAACTCTGTTCCCGGACCAGGGAAGAGCTTGCATGCAAAGCCGTCGGCATCGCCGCCATCGTCGGTGCCATTATATGTGCGACCATCGTAGTTCTCGTAGGCATCACAGTTGATGACCTTGTTGTAACGACAGTAGGTATAGCCCGGATTGAACTGTGGAGTGCCGCTAATGGGAAGAGACTTGGTCTCTTCGATGGAGAAGTCCTTGTACATACCTATCTGCAGTCCTGTGTCGTTGTTCCAACGGAAGACGCATCGCTCAATGATGTTATAGGAACCTTCTACCTTCATGCCGTTATCTTCGGCATTCTGAAGCACAAGGCCGTAGAAGGTCCAGTAGTTGGCTTCATGATTCACGTAGATGCAGCGTCCCATCTTGAAATCAGACATCGTGGTGTGGTTCATCGCAGAGCCGTCGATGATAACCTTCCCAACGGCATCCTCGGGCCATGCACGCATCTCGCAACGACGTTCTGCCGTTGTAGGCAAGGCGGGAATCTTGATGCGCTCGCTGATGGTGTATGTGCCTTCATGAATAAGGATACGGTCACCAGCCTGCACCTTCTCGATAGCTTTGTGGATGGTAAGCAGAGGCGCAGCCTCTGTGCCGGCATTGTTGTCGTCACCCGTTGTGGCCACATGGATGTCTGTAGCTGAGAGGTTTGTGGCATAAAGGGCGAATGCAATGATTACGCCCCATGCTCTTAGGATAGGTGGATTCTCCATATCTCCAGTAGTTTGATATTATATTGCGTTTGTCAGTTCAAAGTCTTTAACTTATTTCAGCCACGACCAGCGTTTTGCCCAGTTGCGTATAATCTCTTCCCTCACCTCCAATTGAAGATTAGCTCCGGCACACTTATGCCAATAGTCTTCTGGAGCATAGCTGTCGGTCCGCCAATTGCACCCAACGCGCAGGTCGGTATTCTTGCATTTTGAACCAGGAGCCCGACACTTGGAACCATTTCTCTTCCAATTGTTCTCTACTGTTATCTGTCCCCTTATGGGCTTGATTGCTCTCGGTTTGTCGTCGGTTTGTCATCTTTTTGTTTTCTTTCGGCGCATACTGTCAGTTAGATAAGATGCTCACGCTC
>CAJOOC010000084.1 GCA_905236165.1 uncultured Prevotella sp.
ACTATAGACAAGTGTACTATCTATCAGATTGGCAAGGGCAAGAAGGTCAACAATAATAACAGCGGTATCAAGGGGCAGGCTACTACTATCATGACGCTGACCAACAACATCCTTGTAGACTTCGGCTCGAACACTGGCAATGAGGTCAATGGCTGGCTGTGGGGACAGAACGGCGGTTCAAATGCTACCTACGGTAACAACACTTATTGGAGTGCAGTTGTAGAGGGTGCCGTTGTTCCAGGTTGGACTGACGCTTCCAAGGGCGGTTCTGACCAGACCAACACCTCTCTGACCACTGATCCTGGCTTTGACGCTGAGAAGGTAGCTGTTGGTGACTTCACCATTGGTGCAGGCTCTGATCAGGCTAAGGAGAAGACTGGCGACCCACGCTGGCTGGTTGAGTATGATCCAACAGGAATCAATGTAGTGAATGTAGACAATGCTGCTAATGACAATGCTCCTGCATACAACCTCTCTGGTGTCAGGGTAGGTAAGGACTATAAGGGTATTGTGATTAAGAATGGTCGCAAGATTATTGTTAATAAATCAACTTTCTAAACTATAATAAATCCTCCTCCCAAAACATAAGGGAGGGGGATTTTTTTGTCTTTTAGCGTTAAGCTTTGAGCATTGAGCGTTAAGCGTTAAGCATTAGGCTTTGAGCGTTTATTTACTTTTTGACAAAAGAAACTACCAAGAAGATATGAGCATACGAAAACTGCTGTGTTTCGCCTGGTTATGGTGTCTGGTGCTTTCGGTGGAGGCCAAGGATATCTATGTTTCCACATCATTTCATGAGCCTGCTACAGAGGGGCTTCGCTTCATCTACAGCTGTGACGGTGTGAAGTGGGATTCCATCCAGGGAGTGTTCCTGCGTCCAGAGGTGGGTGCGCAGCGCGTTATGCGCGACCCGTCAATAGTGAAAGGCCCTGATGGCACGTTCCATCTGGTATGGACGAGTTCGTGGCGTGGCGACAGAGGCTTTGGCTACAGCTCGTCGAAAGACCTGATACACTGGACGGTACAACGGTTTATCCCAACGGGAATGGATACGACAACGGTCAACACCTGGGCGCCGGAGTTGTTCTATGATGACGTGAAGCGGCAGTTTATGATTGTTTGGGCCTCGTGTGTGCCTGGTAAGTTCCCTGACTATCAGGAAGACCACAAGAACAACCACCGTCTATATTACATGACGACTAAGGACTTCAAGAAGTTCTCACGTACGCAGCTCTTCTATGACCCAGGCTTCTCGGCTATTGATGCGACATTGGTGAAGCGTGGCAGCAAGGACTATGTGATGGTGGTGAAAGACAACTCACGTCCGATGCGTAATATCAAGGTGGCTTTTGCAAAGTCACCCTACGGACCATGGAGCGATGCCTCAGAGCCTTTCACCGAGACGTTCACAGAAGGCCCGTCAACGGCGAAGGTGGGTGACTGGTGGTATATTTACTACGACAGCTACCGCCATAAGATTTATGGATCTCATCGCACGAAAGACTTTAAGACGTTCCAGGACCAGACGGGGACGGTCAGTTTCCCTGTGGGGCATAAGCATGGCACCGTGTTTATGGCTGAGGAGCAATTGGTAGAAGGGCTTGTTAAATACAACCGCGACGTGGTGCACTATAGCGGTAAGACCATTGCGCGTCCTGAGCGACATGACGGCGGGCTGAAACCTGTGGTGGGTGTACATACCATTCAGACTATGCGAGGCGAGAAGCCTTGGACTTATAACCATCAGCCAATGATGGCTTATTGGAACGGCAGGTTTTATATGCATTATCTTACAGACCCTCGCCATGAGCATGAGGCCCCTGGAAAGACGATGCTGCAGACCTCAGAAGACGGCTACACATGGACGAAGCCTGTGGAGCTGTTCCCCGAGTATGCTGTTCCGGAGGGATTCAAGAAAGAGGGAAAGGATTTTCCAGCAGCTCATAACCTGAAGGCTGTGATGCACCAAAGGGTGGGTTGGTATGTCTATAAAGTTCAAAGTTCAAAGTTCAAAGTTGAAAGTTCAAGGTTGCTGGCTACTGCCAACTACGGCATCTGTCTGACCATGAAGGATGACCCTAACGACGGCAATGGCATAGGACGAGTAGTGCGCGAAATAAAGAAAGATGGCAGCTTTGGCCCGATATACTTCATATACTATAACCACGGCTTCAATGAAAAGAACACCGACTATCCTTATTATAAGAAGTCGAAGGACAAGGGTTTCGTTGCAGCTGTCGACGCGATGTTGGCCGACCCTATGCAGCGTATGCAATGGGTGGAAGAGGCCGACCGTAATGAAAAGCTGATACCATTGAATAAACCCTATAAGGCCTTCAGCGGCTATACCCTGCCTGATGGCCGTAAGGTGGCTTTGTGGAAACATGCCGTGACCAGTCTTTCTGCCGATGGTGGCAACACTTGGCGCCTTGTTGATGTGGAGGGTAAGCTTGGCTGTGACCGAGCCCCTGGTTTTGTAAATTCCAATGCAAAGATATGGGGACAGCGCTTGTCTGACGGTACGTATGCCACCGTCTATAACCCCTCAGAGTATCGTTGGCCTCTTGCTATCTCGCTCAGCAAGGACGGCCTGGATTACACCACACTCTCATTAGTAAATGGAGAGGTGACACCACTACGGCATGGAGGTCAGTATAAGAGCTACGGCCCGCAATACGTCAGAGGCGTTGAGAACAATGAGAACCTAGGCTCTCAGCTTCCAAAAGACCTGTGTGTGACCTATTCTAATAACAAGGAGGATATGTGGGTCAGCCGTATTCCTGTCCCTGTAAGGCAGAATGCCACATCCCACGCCCAGCCCTTCCCGAAAGATGCGACGTTGGCCGACCTGAACGACTGGAACCTGTACATGCCTGCGTTGTCTCCTTTGTCACTCCGCGAGGGCTCGCTCTATATGAATGATGCTGACCCTTACGATTATGCAAAGGCAGAACGTGTCATTCCCAATACCAAGGAACTGGAGGTGGAGTTCGACATAATGGCATCACAGACAGACCACGGAGAACTGGATGTGGAATTTGTGGATGATGCGGGCAGTGTATGCTCACGCATCGTCATCGACTCAACAGGCGTTGCCCGTGTGAAGGGCGGCGCACGTTATGGTACGCTGATAAAACGCTATGAGGCAGGAAAGGTGTATCACATCAAGGCGGTGCTGTCCGCCTCTCTGCATCGCGCTTTCTACTATGTGGACGGTAAGAATGCCTGTGTGCGCCAGTTCGATACCCCAGTGGAGAGCATCAGTCGCATCGTGTTCCGAACGGGAATGCTATTCGACAAACCTGATATCAACACCCCTGCCGATCAGGACTTCGACATGCCACGTGCCGACGAGCGTGATACGGAAGCATCCTTTGTCATTGCGAATGTGACCAGTCGCTCTGTTGATGACGATGTGACGGCAGCCGTTCTCAGCTATGATGACTATGCCCACTATGCAGATTACTTCAATACGATGGAGGACGAGAATATCGTCACTACCATTCCTAATGCAGAATCCTCTGAGTGGATGCGCAGAAACATCCCCTTGTTTGACTGTCCGCAGGAGAACTTCCGCAAGATGTACTACTATAGATGGTGGACGCTTCGTAAGCATATCAAGAGGACGCCAGTGGGCTATGGCATGACAGAGTTCCTCGTACAGCGCTCGTATGCTGATCGCTATAACCTCATCGCCTGTGCCATAGGGCATCATGTGATGGAGAGTCGTTGGTTGAGAGACACCACCTACCTGCATCAGATATTGCGAACATGGTACTATGGCAACGATGGCCAGGCAATGACGAAGATGTCGAAGTTCTCGTCGTGGAACCCTGCCGCTGTATACGAGATGTGGAAGGTTCAGGGCGATACCGCCTTCCTGTTCAGGCTGAAGCCCCGCCTAGAAGAGGAGTATGCCCGCTGGGAGAGTACGAACCGCCTGAAGAGCGGACTCTATTGGCAGTATGATGTGCGTGACGGTATGGAAGAGAGCGTCAGCGGTGCCCGTAAGCAACAGTATGCCCGTCCTACTATCAACAGTTATATGTATGGCAATGCCAAGGCACTCGCCAGCATGAGCCGCATGGAAGGCGACGCAGCGAGGGCAACGCTCTATGAACAGAAGGCTGATACGTTGCAACAGCTCGTAGAGACGAAGCTCTGGAACGAGAAGGATGCTTTCTTTGAGACGCTGCAAGGTGACACGCTGGCATCAGCACGTGAGGCAATCGGATACATCCCGTGGTACTTCAACCTGCCTGAGAGCGGATCGAAATATGATGCGGCATGGCAACAGCTGATGGATGAAAAAGGGTTCTCTGCTCCTTACGGACTTACAACAGCAGAACGCCGGCATCCTTTGTTCAGGAGTCATGGAGTAGGGACGTGCGAGTGGGATGGTGCAATATGGCCCTTCGCCACCTCGCAGACGCTGACGGCACTGGGGAACTATCTCAATAACGAGAACCGTCAGAGTAGTCAGAATAATCAGCAAGAACTGAAAACCGCTTTCTTCCGCCAGATGGAGCTATACGTGGAGTCGCAGCATCATCGTGGACGCCCATATATCGGGGAGTATCTTGATGAAACAAACGGCGCATGGCTTATGGGCGACCGTGAGCGAAGCCGCTATTATAACCACTCAACTTTCAATGACCTGATGATTACAGGCATCGTGGGTCTTCGTCCTCAAGATGACGGCACCATCGTGGTTAATCCCCTTGTGCCTCAGGACAGATGGGACTATTTTTGTTTGGATGGTGTCAGCTATCGCGGACATATTCTCACGATACTCTGGGACAAGGACGGGCAGCGTTATCATCAGGGAACAGGACTTACCGTGATGGTAGACGGAAAAGTTGTTGCTAACAGGAAAGATTTAGGACTGTTGAGATATGAAATGTAATACGAAACATTTTTTTCGGGCATTAGGTGTGTTGGCTTTTGCCCTCTTTGCCGTTAATCCGCTCAATGCCCAGACATACGGGACGCAGTATCGCCGCCCTGTAAACGACGTTATGCAGGATGTGGCAAAGCGTTTTGGCGTGAGGTTCAAGTTCGACGGCAATGTCGATACTGTAGGTGTCACTCTTCCTTATGCAGACTTCCGCATCCGACCCTACAGCATCGAAAAGACGCTCGACAATATCTGTAAGTATTTCGACTGGAACTGGTGGAAACAGAACGGCAACCTTTACAAGATAAAGATTTATGAGTACCCCCGTCGTCATAATGATGAGGGGTACCAAATGCTCGAATACCTGTCAGCGAAATATCACAATGCACAGGAGTGGGAAGCCCGTCGCGCGTTATTAATAAAAGAGGTTCGCGAGAGACTGGAGATTGATGCTTTTCTCGATTCTTGCGTGATGAATCCCAAGCCAGTACTATCGAAAGTTCGCAAGCATAATGGCTATACCACGCAGAATATCTGCATAGAGCTGACTCCGGGGCAACATCTCTTCGGCACTATCTACGCCTCGCTGAAGAAAGGCAAGAAGCCACTCATCGTTTGTCCTGACGGCCACTGGCCTTCCCGCTATCGCGACGACGAACAGCAACGCCTTGCCACGCTGGCAAGAATGGGTGCGGTCTGTGTGGACTTTGACCTCTATGGCTACAGTCAGTCAAAGGCGGAGGTTGGCGACCATCATTCACCGCGTGCTCATATCTTCCAGGCTGCTTGTGGACTGAAGCTGCTTGACTATATGCTGACCCATCGTAGGGATATCGACCCTACCCGCGTAGCAGCCAATGGAGGCTCTGGTGGCGGCACCCATACTGTATTGCTGACACTTCTTGACAACCGTATCACGGCCTCTGCCCCCGTTGTGCATGTGGCGTCCCATTTTGATGGTGGCTGTCCATGCGAGAGTGGCATGCCGATACAATTGGCAGGAGGAGGAACCTGCGAGGCAGAGCTGGCCGCTATCATCGCTCCGCGTCCTCTGCTGCTGGTGAGCGATGGAGGGGACTGGACATCTACTAACCCAGAAATGGAGTATCCTTTCATTCAGCGTATCTTTGGCTTCTATGATGCCAAGGACAAGGTGCGCAACATTCATCTGCCTAATGAACGTCATGACTTCGGCCCTAACAAACGACAGGCTGTCTATGACTTCTTCATAGACGTATTTGGCCTTGACCGTTCAATGTTGGACGAGAGTAAGGTGACGATAGAATTACCCGAAACAATGCAAACGAAACTACCAAAACAACAATGAGAAAACGACTTTTTGCTTTTATTGCGTTATTACTGCCTTTGACAGTAGGTGCACAGGAATACAGACTATGGTATGACCGTCCAGCAATGACGTGGACGCAGGCTCTGCCCATCGGCAACGGTGTGATGGGTGGTATGGTGTATGGCACTCCTGCTGTGGAGCATATCCAGATTAACGAGGAAACCATCTGGGCAGGACAGCCTAACCAGGTGGTCAATCCCAATGCCAAGAAGACGTTGCCCGAGGTGCGCCGACTTATCTTCGAAGGAAAGTATAAGGAGGCTCAGGATCTGGCCAATGCCAAGGTGATGCCTACTGCCGTAGGTCAGAATATGGGTATGCCATATCAGCCGTTTGGCGAACTGTATATCTCTATGGCGGGTCATAGCGGTTATACCGGCTACGAGCGTCTGCTGGACTTGGACCATGCCAGGACAGTGGTGCGATACGCTGTGGATGGTGTCAACTACGAGCGTGAGATTATTGCTCCCCTTGGCAGTCAGGTGATTGCCGTTCATCTGACAGCGTCGAAGGCTGGAAAGATTACCTTTACGGCATATATGACATCTCCCCATGAGAACGTACTGATTGGCGGCGAAGGTTCAGAGGCTACGCTGTTGGGCGTTTCTTCCAAGCATGAAGGCCTGAAGGGAAAGGTGCGTTTCCAAGGAAGGATGGCTGTACAGACGGCAGGT
Organism: uncultured Prevotella sp.; assembly: GCA_905236165.1. Classification (GTDB taxonomy): domain Bacteria; phylum Bacteroidota; class Bacteroidia; order Bacteroidales; family Bacteroidaceae; genus Prevotella. The sequence goes on from CAJOOC010000084.1 coordinate 6,920, forward strand.
GGTCATGTGGCGCAGAACAATGGCACTGTCAGCGTCGTGGGCGCTGATGAGGCAACCCTCTATATTACGGTAGGTACGAACGTAGTCAATTACAAGGATATTACTGGTGACGAACAGGCACAATCGAGGGAACGCTTACATAAGGCTATGGCAATGGGCTATGAGGCGTTGAAGGCTCAGCACGAAGCTATTTATAAGAAGTACTATGACAGGGTAAGACTATACCTCGGCGAAGATGCCTATGCCAAGGTTCCTATGAACAAGCGAATAGAGAACTTTGCCTCTCTTACCCCTGATTCTCCCAAGGGTGCCGACAACTATCTTGTCGCAACATATTTCCAGTTCGGGCGTTATCTGCTTATCTCATCCTCACAACCCGACAATATCAACCCGGCCAATCTGCAGGGCATCTGGAATGATAAGTTGTATCCATCGTGGGATTCTAAATATACGACGAATATCAATCTGGAGATGAACTACTGGCCATCGGAGGTGACTAATCTGACGGAGCTGAACGAACCGTTGTTCCGCCTGATACGTGAGATTAGCGAGACAGGAAAGCAGACAGCACGTGACATGTATGGCGCAGATGGCTGGGTGCTGCATCATAATACCGACCAATGGCGCATAACAGGACCGGTGGACCATGCTCAGACAGGCTTGTGGCCAACGGGTTCCGCATGGCTGTGCCGCCATCTGTGGGAGCATTATCTCTACACAGGTGACAAAGACTTCCTGCGCCAGTATTTCCCCATAATGCTGGATGCGGCACGCTTCTATACACAGACATTGCAGAAACATCCGACGAAAGGCTATTTGGTAGTATGTCCAGGAGAGTCACCGGAACATGGTGGCAAGGGACGTCCCACACCGATGGATGCTGGCGTGACGATGGATAACCAGATAGTGACGGAACTTTATACCGAAGTGTTAGCTGCATCCAAGACACTGGGGCTGCAAGGCAAACAAGGCAAGAAGAACAAACAAGACGGTCAGGACTATCAGGGCATCCTTGACACCATCAGCTCACAGCTGAAACAGCTTCCTCCCATGCAGATAGGCCGCTGGGGACAGTTGCAGGAATGGCTCGACGACCTGGATGATCCCAATGACAACCATCGCCACTTCTCTCATCTCTATGGATTGTATCCCTCTAATCAGATCTCACCCTTCCGTACGCCAGAGTTGTGGAAGGCTGCCCGCGTATCCTTGGAGGCACGCGGTGATGTGTCTACAGGATGGTCAATGGGGTGGAAGGTATGCTCTTGGGCACGTTTCCTTGACGGAGAGCATGCCTATAAGCTCATCAAGGACCAGCTGACGTTGACGGCTGACACCTTCCTTATCTATGGTACGGAGAAACAACGTGGCGGCACCTATCCCAATATGTTCGATGCCCATCCTCCATTCCAGATAGACGGCAACTTCGGTTGTACGGCAGGCATTGCCGAGATGCTGATGCAGAGCCATGACGGCTTTGTATATCTGCTGCCAGCCCTTCCTACAGTATGGAAAGACGGCAGCGTGAAGGGGCTCGTGGCTCGTGGAGGGTTCGAAGTGGATATCGACTGGAATAACGGGAAGATGACGAAGACTGTCATCCGTTCCCGTAATGGTGGCGTATGTCATCTTCGCAGTAACACGCCATTGACAGGCAAGGGACTAAAGAAAACTAAAGAAGCCAATCTCTATGTGTTAAAGACCGCCAAGGGTGGTGAGTATATTCTAAACAGCAAATGACGATGAAGAAACTTTTGATAATAATGGGCGTGGCCATGTTCACCTTAGTCGCTCAGGCCGCCAACAAGCCGTGGGATAATGGACGGTTAAGGGCCTCGGATAACCAGCGTTATCTGCAGTTTGAGAATGGACAGCCTTTCTTCTGGCAGGGAGAGACGGGGTGGCTATTGCCCGAACGCCTCGACCGTGCCGAGGCAGAGTGGTATCTGCAACGCTGTCGTGAGGCGGGCTATAACGTTGTTCAGATACAGGTCATTGATGGCGTGCCAGCCTATAACATCTATGGCCAGCCCTCGAATATTGACGGATGGGACTTCTCCAACATCAACCAGAAGGGTGTATATGGCTATTGGGACCATCTCGACTATATCATCAAGCTGGCAGAGCAGAATGGCATATATATCGGTATGGTGTGTATATGGGGAGGTCTGGTGAAAGAAGGCAAGCTCAGCGTGGATGAGGCCAAGCAGTATGGCACCTTCCTGGCAAACCGCTATAAAAACCGCCCTAACATCATCTGGTTCATGGGCGGTGACATCCAGGGCGATATCAAGCCAGAGGTATGGGAGGCGTTGGCCACCACTATCAAGTCGATAGACAACAGACACCTCATGACCTACCATCCCCGAGGACGTTACACCTCGGCCAAATGGTGGAGCAAAGCTGCGTGGATGGATTTCCATACCTTCCAGAGCGGACATCGCAGATATGGCCAAAGGATGGGAAACAAGGAGTATTCTATCCCCGATAATACAGAGGAGGATAACTGGATGTACGTTGACTCCACTTGGACCTATAAACCCATCAAGCCTGTCCTTGATGCCGAGCCCAGTTATGAGGATATTCCCATGGGATTGCACGACAAGAGTGAACCCCGTTGGCAGGCAAGCGATGTGCGTCGTTATGCTTATTGGAGCGTCTTTGCCGGCAGTTGCGGACATACCTATGGCCATAATGCCATCATGCAGATGCTGAAGCCTGGCTATCCCACCAGCTATGGCGATGCAGGTGATGTCAAGGCTTGGTATCAAGGGCTGAACGACCCTGGCTTCAATCAGATGAAATACCTCAGGCAGCTTATGCTGTCATTCCCTTATTTCGTACGCATTCCTGACCAGAGCATCATTTGTGAGAACGGCGTGCAGTATGACCGCCTGATAGCAACGCGCGGTGGTGACTATCTGATGGTATACAACTATACTAACCGCTCAATGAAGCTCGACCTTACAAAGATTTCCGGCCACAAGAAGAATGTGTGGTGGATGAATGCCGCCAATGGTAAATTGAGGTATCTCGGTGAGTATGACTCAAAGGTGTCCACTTTCCAGATACAGAAAGAGGGAACGGGAATAGAAGACGGTGTACTTATCGCTGTCGATGCCTCGAAAAACTATTTACAGAAAGACCAGGTGCAGATCTCTGACATGACACTCGCTGGGAAGGCAAGAGACTTGAACGAATAACATTAAGGGTATGGTTATTTGCTACCCAAAGAAAGAGAATTGTCCGAATGAAAAAACTCCTTATCATATTACTGGTGCTGCTGCCTGTGGTTGGCATGGCCAAGAAAAAGAAAGAGGCGAAGTCCGTGGTGAGCGTGGGTTGCCTCAAGGTTGAAAACCTGACAAACCCATTGGGGCTCGACACAGACACCCCCCGTTTCTCTTGGGTTACTACATCCGGGCAGAATGACGTGAAGCAGACGGCCTACGAGATTGTCGTAAGTGGCGACAAGGGTGATCTGTGGAACTCTGGCAAGGTGGCATCTGACAAACAGTTGTGGATACCCTACGCTGGTGAACAGCTGAAGAGCGGTATGTTCTGCACATGGAAGGTGAAGGTCTATACCAATAAGGGTGAGACCCCCTGGAGCGAGCCGCAGCGTTTCAGCATAGGGCTGTTGTCGGAGTCGCGTTGGAGCGGCAATTGGATAGGGCTGGAGCGTATGATGTCGGGTGAGGAGCGCGATGTGCTCCATACCCGTATGGCTGCGCGCTACCTGCGTAAGGAGTTTGAACTGAAGAAGGGCAGGACTGTGAAGCGTGCTACGGCCTACGTGGCAGGAATCGGCCTGCATGAGTTCTATGTCAATGGACAGCGTATGGGCGACGGAGTGCTTCAGCCGGTACCCTCAGACTATCGCAAGACCATTTATTATAACACCTACGACATTACCTCTCAACTCTCGACTCCCAACTCCCAACTCTGCCTCGGCATCGTGCTGGGTAATGGACGGGTGTTCCCGATGCAGCAGCATAAGCCGTATAAGATTCCGACATTCGGCTATCCCAAGTGTCGTATTAATGTGTTTGTGGAGTATACGGATGGATCATCGCAACGCCTTCAGACAGATGGTAAGGGCTGGAAGGTGACAGCTGACGGCCCCATTCGCGCCAACAATGAGTATGATGGTGAGGAATACGATGCCCGTATGGAGATGAAGGGCTGGAGTGAGGTAGGTTTCGATGACTCCTCTTGGTTGCAGGCAGAACGCACGGATATCCCGCAGGCCGTTCTGCGTGGACAGATGACGGAGGGCATGAAGGTGCTTCAGACCATCAAGGCCCGCAGCATCCAAAAGACTGACAGCTCATATATCATTGATCTCGGACAGAATATTGCCGGTTGGCTTCGTGTGAAGATGACTGGCAACGTTGGCGACACCATCCGCATGGTATTTGCAGAGAAACTGGACCAGCAGGGAAAACTCTATCGCGAGAATCTTCGTACAGCCATTACGACTGACTATTATGTCTGCAATGGACAGGAGGGCACGGGACGTTGGTGGAATCCTACATTCGTATATCATGGCTTCCGCTATGCAGAGGTGTTCGGACTGAAAAATGTTACGAATGACGACTTCGAAGGTCAGCTCGTGGCCGATGAGATGCGTCAGACGGGACACTTCGAGTGTTCTGATACTATATTAAATAAGGTGATGAGGAATGCATGGTGGGGTATCATCGACAACTACAAGGGTATGCCTGTTGACTGTCCGCAGCGTAATGAGCGTCAGCCCTGGCTGGGTGACAGGGCTGTAGGCAGCCTGGGTGAGTCGTTCCTCTTTGACAATGAGCGCCTTTACACCAAATGGATGCGTGACATCTGCGAGGCACAACGTTCCGATGGATGCATTCCCGATGTGGCTCCGACATTCTGGAACTACTTCTCTGATAATGTTACCTGGCCAGCAGTACTCCCTATCTCATGCGATATGCTGTGGCGGCAGTTTGGTAACGTGCAGCCTATCATCGACAGCTATCCCAGCATCAAGAAGTGGGTACTCCACATCATAGAGGAATATGGTAAGAATGGTGTCATCGACCGCGACCGTTATGGCGACTGGTGTATGCCACCAGAGAAGCTGGAGCTCATACACTCCGAAGACCCTAACCGTAAGACGGACGGAGCCCTGATGTCAACAGCCTACATGATTCACATCATGAAGCTGATGGCCACATGGTCGGAAGTGATACTTAAGAATGGTGAAGCCGACCAGTGGCGTTCTGCAGCACAGCAGATGACTGAGGCCTTCAATAAGAAGTTCCTGACCATCAAGCGAGGCACGTCGCCCCGTCCGGGACATGCGCTCTATCCTGACTCGGTCTATTATGGCAATAATACTGCCACTGCCAATATCCTGCCATTGGCCTTCGGCATTGTTCCTGAAGACTGCAGGGAGGATGTCATCCGTCAGGTGGTGCATAACATCTGCATTCTCAACAAGCATCATGTGTCGTGTGGCGTTATTGGCATCTCATGGCTGATGCGTGAGTTCAGCGACAATGGATTTGCCGATGTGGCCTATCGGCTGGCAACGACCAAGACATACCCCTCATGGGGATACATGACAGAGAACGGTGCCACAACCATCTGGGAACTGTGGAATGGCGATAAGGCCAACCCATCGATGAACAGCGGCAACCATGTCATGCTCTTGGGTGACCTCATTACATGGTGCTACCAGTACCTCGGAGGCATTCGTCAGACCGTCACCGTGCCCTGCTCTCCCGCTCCCTCATCCTCCGTGCACTCCAGCGGTGTTCTCGTCGCTGCCACTCCGGCCACCGTGCCCTGCGGTATCTCGCAGGGATACAAGTATTTCACCCTCAAGCCTGCCTTTGAGATTCAGGACTGCGAGTGGGTCAACGTCAGCTATGACAGCCCCTATGGCACCATCAAGAGCTGTTGGAAGAAGACGCTGCAGCATCTGGAGTGGGACGTGACCATCCCGTGCAATACCACAGCCGATGTCTGCCTCCCCGATGGCACAACGAAGACCGTCGGCTCTGGTAGCTATCATTTCAGTGTTGATATCCCCACCTCCCATCCCGCAATCGTGAAAGACCAGTTCCTCTATGAGCACACCTTCTTCCCCGAGGCACATGCCTCTACAATTGTAGAGCTTAAGAACGGTGACCTCGTGGCAGGCTATTTTGGCGGAACCCATGAGCGCGATCCCGATGTATGCATCTGGGTTAACATTAAGAAGAAAGGCAGCAATGAATGGAGCGAACCCATCCTTGCTGCTGACGGAGTACTGAGCCTTGATGACCCAGACGCCAAATACATGGGGCTATCTGGCCTGAAGGAGGAAACGACTCCCGCTACTGCCGGCCCCATCCGTCTCAGAGTGCTTGACGGTTCACCCGTTAAGTCCTCTCTCCCCGACGAGCAGAACTACAACTACGTAACAAAGACCTCCCGTCTGACGAATGTGCCTGACAGACTGAAGCGCAAGGCTTGCTGGAACCCCGTACTCTTCCAGATGCCTAACGGCGAGTTGTGGCTCTTCTTCAAGATTGGTACCACGGTGGGCGACTGGACAGGCTGGCTGACAAAGTCAAAAGACGGAGGCCGCACATGGAGCGACAAGGAACCCCTGGGATATGCCAACGTGCCCGTTGGTTCTCCAGTGGGTAATCCACAGGTGCCCATCCTCGGTCCCATCAAGAATAAACCCGAACTCATTGGTGACCGACTCCTATGCCCTTCTTCAACAGAGAAAAATGGCTGGCGCTTCCACATGGAAATCCTCGACCTCAGCGATGGACGCTGGAAGAAAGGCGTGCCCGCCATAGACCTCAACTGGAAATGGATACCGGTGGAGAGTAGTGAGGCAATTAAGACCGACGACAACAAGATACACCCTATTGACTGCATACAGCCTTCCATACTGAAGCTTAAGGATGGACTTCTGCAGGTGCTTATGCGTACTCATAATGCCCACATAGCCACCTCGTTCAGTAGCGATAACGGCCTCACGTGGACTCCTGTCACCCTGTTGGAGATAGAGAACAACCAAAGCGGTACCGATGCCGTAAGCCTGCAGGATGGCCGACATGCTCTCATCTACAACAACTTCAAAACCCTGCCGCTGACTCCAAAGGGAGTGCGTAACCCCTGTTCCATAGCTCTGAGTGACGACGGCACCAATTGGCAGCATGTCATCACCCTTGAGAAATCACCAATTGATCAGTATAGCTATCCGGCCATCATTCAGGGAAAGGACGGGAAACTGCATTGCGTATACACCTGGCGACGTCAGCGAGTGGCATATAAGGAAATTGACTTGAACAAACTCAACAACACCCTCCGTTAGAGAGTCTTCCCCCGTGCACCTCCTCCGCATTCTTGCGGAGGTCATCATCACCCCCTCCGTCGGAGCGTCTGCGATACCATCGCAGACATCCCCACCAAATAACACATCCCTTCCATGTATCATAAATCTATCAAAAGAACCATGATAGCCGTGGCCTTAATCCTCTGCCACCTGTCATCGTATGCTTTCTCAACATCAGTAGCAGGACTATATCCCTTGGCCAATAGTGGGCGCGCCGTCTATAACTTTAATGACGGTTGGCGCTTCATGCTTGGCGACCCCGCAGGGGCAGAGGCGACACGCTTCGATGACTCCCAGTGGGAAATGGTTTCTGCGCCTCATTCCGTTCGTCTGGAACCTGCTGATGTCAGTGGGTGCCGCAACTATCAGGGCCCCTGCTGGTATCGTAAGACCTTCGTCCTGCCTGAGGATATGCGCGGCAAGGAGGTGACGGTGCATTTTGAGGCCGTCATGGGTAAGCAGTGGATATACGTCAATGGTAAGCTCGTCAGGCAGCATCTGGGTGGGTATCTGCCCATAACGGTAAACCTGTCACAAGAGGGGGTCGAAGCAGGTGACACCTGCCTGATAGCTATGAAGGCCGACAATAGCGATGACAAAACCTATCCTCCGGGAAAGAAACAGACACAGCTCGACTTTGCATACCATGGAGGCATGTATCGTGACGTGTGGCTGATTGGCAAGTCGTCCGTTCATATCACCGATCCGATAGAGCGTGGACAGGTTGCAGGAGGGGGCGTCTTCCTCCATTATGCCAACATATCCGAGAAAAAGGCCGAAATATATATAGATGTAGAGGTGGAGAACACTCTCTCCGGCTCTTCAAAAGACAAGGGAAACATCACCGTCGTCGCACGCATCAAGGATGCTGACGGCAAGCTGCTCAAAACCGTCAGGCAGACCCATGCGCCAGCTCAATTCTCAATTTTCAATTCTCAATTCTCAATTCCCTCCCCTCACCTGTGGTCACCTGAAGACCCTTATCTCTATCAGGTGGAGATCCAGGTGCTCAGGGGACGTGAAGTAATGGATGGCGGTATGGTCCGTGCCGGCATACGTAAGGCAGAATTCAGAGGCAGGGAAGGCTTCTGGCTTAATGGACGTCCTTATCATCAACTCATTGGAGGTAATCGTCATCAGGACTTTGCCTACGTGGGTAATGCCATGCCAAACTCCCAGCATTGGCGCGATGCCAAGCGATTGAAAGAGGCGGGGATGACCATCATCCGTGCTGCACACTATCCGCAGGACCCCGCGTTCATGGATGCCTGCGACGAGTTGGGGCTCTTCATCATCGTACCCACCCCAGGATGGCAATATTGGAACAAAGACCCTGAGTGGGGAGAGATGGTGCACCAGAACACCCGCGACATCATCCGTCGAGACCGTAACCATGCCTGCCTGCTCATGTGGGAGCCCATCCTCAATGAGACACGCTATCCCGCTGACTTCGCTCTCAAAGCCCTGCAGATAACGCGTGACGAATACCCATACAAGGGACGTCCTGTGGCTGCTGCCGACCTTAACTCCGAAGGGGTCAAGGAGAACTATGACGTGCTCTACGACTGGGCCGACAACGTCGGCAAAGGAAAATACGAAGTCGATAAATGCATCTTCACCCGTGAGTGGGGCGAATATGTTGACGATTGGTATGCCCATAACGCCATCAACCGTGCTGCACGCGGATGGGGAGAACAGGCACAGCTCACGGCAGCACTCTCCCTCGCTGACACCTATGCCATGATGTATCGTGGAAGACCACAGTTCATAGGAGGCTGTCAGTGGCATCCCTTCGACCATCAGCGCGGCTATCATCCCGATGCATATCTCGGTGGCATCTATGACGCCTTCCGACAAAAAAAATACGCCTTCGAAATGTTCCGCTCACAGCGCCACGACGAGCCCATGGTATTCATAGCACATGAAATGACACAATTCTCTGACAGCAACGTCATCGTCTTCAGCAACTGCGATAGCGTACGCCTTACGGCCCTCGATGGCTGGAAAACAGCCACACAGCCCCCGTGCACCTCCTCCGTCGGAGCGTCTGCGATGCCATCGCAGACATCTTCAGTCTTCAAATTCCCCGGCTTCTGGAACTTCTGGAAGGCGCGTGAGCAAAGCTACACCAACCGCCAGTGGCAGAACGTCAGGCTCGTGGCAGAGGGGATAAAAGACGGCAAGGTCGTTTGCCGTCAGGAGAAGATGCCGTCGCGTCGTAGCACCAGGCTGCGGCTCCATGCCGATGAGATGGGCAGGCCGCTCGTGGCTGATGGCTCCGACTTCATCGTCATAATAGCCGAAGTCACCGACGACAATGGCAACGTTCGGCGTCTCGCCCGTGAGCAGGTAACCTTCACCGTAGAGGGAGAAGGCACAATCATCGGCGATGCAACCATCGGTGCCAACCCGAGGATAGTAGAGTGGGGTAGCGCCCCATGTCTCGTGCGTAGCACACACCAGGCCGGAAAAATACGCATCATAGCGCGCCCCGCATACGAAGGCACACACGCACCCGAGGCTGACACCCTCGAGATAGAAAGCATACCTTACGACATCCCCGTATGCCACCTCCCGTCCGAGAGTCTGCGATATCATTCTCCGTCCGAGAGTCTGCGATACCATCGCGGACATCCTCAATCCTCAATCCTCAATCCTCAACGTTCTATATCCAATGTTCAACCCTCCCGCAGAGAGGCAGGGGAAAAAGCAACACCTGAACAGCTCCGCAAAGAATTAGAAGAAGTAGAAAAACAACAACAGGACTTCGGAATCGACAACTAAGGGGATGCTGAAAAAAACTCTCGTTCCCTTCCCCGAAAAAAACGAGAGTGTAAAGTAAACTGTCTTATACTACTCTTTATTGTAGCCTGACACAGTTTACTTTACACTTTCAGCCAATAGATGCTTAAAGCTTAATGCTCAATGGGGACGTGGGCGTCCCGCCCGCGATGCCGTAAGGCATAACACAAATTACCCATGAATTGTATTGTCTTACACCATGAATTAACCACGCTAATTGAAGAAGATATACAGCCCAACCATTACGACGGCGAGGGCCGTCCATAGCGCTATGGCGACTTTTGAGCGGCTTCCGTGTATGGGAGACGGTATCTCATATTGCGTTTCGTCTTTGTCCAACAGGCTGATGGCAACCATAGCCATGACAAGTATGACGAAAAGCTCAAACGACAGCAGCATGAAATGTGGCCAGGGGAGCTGAAGCCATTGTGGAGGCCAAAGATAAAGAACTCCGACGATGAGGCAGAACGCTGTGCCTATTGTCAGAGCAAAATTTGCAGCGCGCATCGTGGTTTTCTTCCAGAAGATTCCCAGCACGAACACAGCTGCCATAGGAGGCGCAATGAATCCCAGCACACTCTGGAATACGTTAAACAGGTTGAGGCCCTTGATGGCATCAATAGCGATTGTCAGCACAATGGCGAGCAGCGAGCCTGCCACGGTTACCGTGCGTCCAACAATATTGATTCGACGCTGTGAGGCATTGGGATTCATCTTCTTTACATAGATGTCCATGGTGAAAACCGTGCTCAAGGCATTCAGGGCCGAACCGACGGTGGATACGAGACAGGCGGTCAGCACGGCGAATACCAGTCCTACCATACCTACGGGGAACAGCTGCTCCACCATTGTCAGGTATGCCTCGTCGGGGTTCTTCAGCGTGGGGAACAGGGCAAAGCAGATGATGCCGGGCAGGATGTAGAGTGCTACATCCAGAATCTTCAGCCAACCGGTGAAGTTCGTGCCTAATTGCCCTTCGCGCAGGTCTTTTGCAGCAAGCACCGGCTGCACCATGCTCTGGTCCGTACACCAAAACCAAACGCCCATCACGGGGTAGCCGAGCAGGATGGGCAGCCAGGGGAAGGCCTCGTCGCTATTCGGCTTGAACATCACCCAATAGTCGGCAGGCACCTTGCTCACCAGGGCATTGACACCGCCCACGCGGTCCAGGCCTACGATGACCAGCACCAACGATACCACGATAAGCAGAATCATCTGATACACATTAGTATAAGCCACAGCCTTGAGGCCGCCCATCATGGTGAAGAAGGCCGAGATGACGAGTAGCACTAAGGCCGACATCCACATCGGAATGTCGAAGACCTGACGGATGAGTATGCCTCCGGCAAAGAGCGTCAGGGCGAGCCAGGAGATGATGATGGTGACGATAGTGTACCATGCCAGGATGTTGCGCGTGGACTGCCCGAAGCGCAGACCCATGAATTCGGGCAGGGTGCTGACGTTCGCCCCGAGGTAGCGCGGCGCGAAGACGAATGCCAGCAGGGCAATGAAGACGAAAGCGTACCAAGCGAAGTTACCTGACACGATACCCGTGGTGAATCCTGCCGATGCCGATGCAATGAGCATCGAGGGACCTACGTTCGTCCCCCACATCGAGAAGCCGATGTGATGCCACCGCAGGGAGTGCTCGGCAAGGAAGAGAGAGCTTTCCTTCTTCCTCTTGGTGCTCGCCCAGATGCCTATGGCGAGAAGAATAACGAAATAGACTGCGAGGATCGTCCAGTCAAGGGCTTGCATATAGTGAGTGTTCATAGGGCTATACCTTGAAATTTATCGTTGATATGTATATTTGTGGAAAGTGAAAGGTCTATATCATCGGTTGAGTCGACGTCTTGTGCGTACATCTTTATTTCTGCGTTTGGACGAACGAACACGGGCATCTGGTCGAGGGGCACTTCCATGTTGTAATACCACCGTCCTCCCTGCAGACGTTCTCCTGTCATAAAGTTTACCCATGCTCCTTCGGGCAGGTAGATGTCGCGACGGTTCTCAGCGTTCATGACAGGGCATACCAGGAATTCGTTGCCGAAGTAATACTCATCGTCGATGTTCCACACCTGCCTGTCCTCCGGGTGTTGGAAGAGGAGAGCCTGGATGAGCGGCTTTCCGGAGTTGCAGGCCATCTCAGACTGCTCAATGATATAGGGAATGAGCCGGTAGCGTAGCTTCCACCATCGTTTTATTATGGGTGCGATGTTGGGATAGTGCCACGGCTCGCGCTTACAGGTGCCGTGATAACGCATGTGGGAGGTGAATACCCCGAACTGTGTCCAGCGTACATATACCTGTTCGTCTATGGGCGAATTCATGAAGTCGGGCGTAGAATGGAATCCCGGAACGTCGTGACTCCAGAAGGCAAAGCCTGAGAGTCCTAAATGCAGGCCGCCCTTGAGCGATCCCGCCATACCGGCCCACGAACTCTCACTGTCGCCTCCCCAGTGCAGGGGGTAACGCTGACAGCCAGCCCAGCCGGCACGTGCCCAGATGATGCCGTCACCAGACACCTCGCGCGTTACCTCGTATGCCGCCTTTTGGTATAGAAGAGCGTAGATGTTGTTCAGGCGTTCGGGCGTAGAACCGTGATACTGGTGGTCCATGTGGATATTCTCGCCGAAGTCGGTCTTGATACATTTCACACCCATGTCAAGCAGGGGTTTCAGCAGCGAATACTTATACCAGTCAGTAGCCTTGTCATAGGTGAAGTCGATTGTTCCCGCATAGTCGAGGGCAGAGAAATTGGAACTACCTCCTGTCGAAGAGTCAGCGTCGCCATCGCTCGCAGCACTCTCGCTGATGTAGTGGTTCTCCTTCGCCTCTTTTAGCTGCTCTGCACCCTGGGCGATATATGGCAGTTGCCAAAGCGATACCTTGAAGCCCTGCTTGGCGAGTCGTCCGATGAAGTCCTTGGGGTCGGGGAAACGCTCAGGGTTGAATTTCCATTCACAGAGCCAGTCGGTGCGGAACCAACCCGTATCGAGGTGTATCACGTCACAGGGGTAGTGTCCTTCTCTCAGACGATGGCAGATGTCCTCTACCTCGTCGGCAGAGAAGTATGTCATGCGGCTCATCCAAATGCCAAAGCTCCACAGTGGCGGCATTGCAGGGAATCCTGTCAGCATGCGGTATCCGCGTAGTATCTCCTCAGGTGTCTGGCCTCCTATGAGGAATACGTCGAGCGTGGCACAGTCGTTCAGAAACTGCACGCTACGGGTGCTGTGGTCGGCCAAAGAGAGCTTGCAGTAGTCGGAGGTGTGGAAGAATGCACCATACATTCGGCTGGAGAGATAGAAGGGGATGTTCTTATAACAACGGCGGTTGTTCACGCCCTGCCCATCCTGATTCTTCAGTTGGAAGGTCTGCCCGCTGAGGTCCATTTTGCGGAAACGCTCCCCTGTGCCGACAAAGTGTTCGTCGGAGTCACATCGGAAAGATATAGTGGCGCGCTCAGCCTGTGGTGCCGTGACGAACCCCAGGGGCAGGGCATCATAGCGCGGCGGTGAGAAATGGTCATCACTCAGGGCGATACCCTTCTTCGGGTCGCCATCAGGATAGAGCGTGATGACGGGTGCGGGCTGAGGTGCCGGCAGCAGGTCGCTCCAATGGTCAAGGCGTGGAGCGGAGAGGTCGATAGTCCCCATCACGCAGTCCCCGCTCCTTACTCCCTTGCGTATAATGATCACGTCTCCCTCTCGGGAAAAGGTAAGCGGACACCTTTTCACTTCTGGTGACATCTGTAGCATCTCATCATCGTCTCCCTCCAGCAGGGATGTTGGGAGAGAATCTTCCATCGTTGTAAAAAGGCGGATGATTCCAGGCTCATAGGCACGTATAATAAGGTCATAGCATTGCTGTGCTGCCTCTGTGTCTGGGGCCATGTCCTCCTGGCGTTTTTGTTGTTGATATGGGATGGTGACTACGATGTCGCCCTCGCGTTCTGCGACATTCGTTGGTGCGTATGCTTTCCAAAGGGCTTCGTCGCGGTGTAGTGACGGGTCAAAGTCCATAAAGTCGAATAGATGGTAGTTAGTCTGCTTCATTAACGTTCAGGTTTCAGGTTTCAATATTCAATGTTCAATATTCAATATTCAATGTTCAATGTTCAATATTCAATATGACATTCGCTCCCGGGTGATTGTCGCCAATCTCTTCGCGGCGAATAGGACGCCCTTCCGTCTTGTTGTTCTCCACGGTGAAGCCGTCAGTACGTGCATCGAGATAGATGCAGAAACCACGGTCGTTAGTAGCGTATGGGGCAGGGTAGGGCTGTGAGATGTTATTGTCATTAATCGTTGAATATGGCTGGTTTGACAATGTGTAGATACCACCGGCATCATAGAGCTGGCGGGCATAGTCGCTAACTTTGTTGCCGTATATCCTGTTGTGCTCCATACCTGTATAGTAAGGTGTCCAACCCCAGCCCACGCAGATGCCGGAGTAGTTCACGTGGCTGATGTCGTTGAACATGATTTCGGTGTTACACACGTAACCGCAGCTGATGGCCACGGCTCCCCAGTCTTCGTTCGTGGCATCGTGAATCGTGTTCTCCCATATCCGCAGGTTCTTGCATTGGCCGGCCAGGTCGGTATAGGGCCGGTGTACCTCACGCGGACTTTCTGCAAACGATCCAGCCATGATGGCCGTGCCGCCAATATCCTCGAAGGTGCATGAATTGATGTCGCCATCGCATACACTCTCAAAGTCAATGGCAGTAGAGGCGAGATGTCGGAATTTACACCGCTTCACCCATACCTTACTCGCATTGCGCACGGTGACGGCGCTGACGGGACGTTCTATCCAGGCCTGATTCTCCAGCCCTTCATCCCAAGGCAGACCCTCATGTTCCTTGATTTTATAGGCATCGACGAGAGGAAAACCACCCTGTAGCGTAACGTGACCCTTGTGGAGGGGACGGTTCCAGCAGGTGTTCTCAAACGTGAGATTATACAGACCGACATAACTGGCACCATCGATGATCATAAGCTGCTCAATGCCGTCGCGTTGCTCCGTAGTGCGTAGCAGGAAAGAGCTGTTGCCATTCTCACCGCCTATGACGGGTTGAGGCCAGGGGTGCTCAAACTCAAGACGGCTCTCGGGTTCCTTGAAAGACACTATCGTCCTGTCACCATCGACCTTTATTGCCTTGACACGCAGGATGGCAATGGCCCAGCGCTGGTGCACCACCATCTCTACGGGTGAGAGTTGGGATTTGAGTGCTGATAGTATTTTCTTGGGAGGTGTGGGGATGGTGATGGTACGGTCAGTAGTGTTGAAGTCTATCATTCGCTCCATGCCCTCCTTGGGCCATAGCTGCGTATGCTGCTGGCGAGGGTCGCCGCAAATCACCGTTCCCTCCTCGCCCTCTATCTCAAGCGTGGAATGTTCCCAACCGCTGTCTTCAGGACGCAGGAACAGAGGCTCTTGCATATAATACCGCCCAGCCTTCACCATAATCTTTATGCCGCCAGAGCAACGCGGGTCGTTCGTGCGCCGTAGTTCACGAGCCTGACGAAGGGCATCGTGAATGCTTCCTTCGGGAGTGACGGTGATGACGTAGGGATTGTGGTAGATATCAGCAGTAGAAGTCAGAAGCGTGGTGCTGAAAAGCAATAGGGTCAGTAGAAATCTCATATACTTATTCGCTATTATCAGGTTTCAGGTTTCAAGTTTCATACCCCCTCTCTCTTGGGGAGGGGTGGGCTTTTAACCTTAAAGGGAGAGTGCCTTCACGTGCGACACTCTCCCTAAAAAAAAACTACTTCTTTTATACTAAAGTCCTAAATGTGTCTTACTTAGCCATGTTGACGTTCTTGTTAGAACTGTTGTCAGGCGTAAGGCTGAGCGGATCGAAGTGGCCTGCACCACCGAAGGTACTGTTCCACCCAATGGTCTGCGCTACGTTAGGGTTAGCACTCTCGTCGGTTTCCTGCAATCCCATGAGGTAGCACTTCTTGTCCCACTGTGGCTTGGCATACTCCGTACCCTCCGCGTTCATCGTGGTCTGGGTTATGATGTCCTTGCGCACCAGTTTGTTCATATAGAACTCTGCAAGAGCCTTGACATTGGCATCTGCATAGACAGCTTCGCCGGTAGTTTCGTCAATGGTAGTGGTGAAGTCCTCATTCAGCGTAAGAGCCTTTGGTTTGGTGAGCACTGGAGTAGCCAGATTGAATGGGTCTGACTCAGGAGCTTTGCTGCCCATATAGATGGCTGGGTCGATGTACATCTCTATGCGATGCATGGACATTTCGTTGAGCGGTGTGACACCGAGGTAGGTGCAGGTGTTGCCACCGAAGCCCGTGAGGGTCCATGAAGCAGGAGCATTCTCGATTTCTCCCTGACCTACACCGCCGTCGAAGAGCATCCAGCGATGACAGTCGTCGAAGCGCTTGCCTTCGTATGCGAGTTCTATGCGACGTTCGTAGAGGATGGCCTCGAACATCTTGGCACGGTCACCACGGATGGCGGGGTCGAGGCCGCAGTTACCTTCGTAGCCTACGCGCTGACGTATCTGGATGAGCGCGTTCCAAGCCTCGTCGAGGTGGTTGGCACCGCAGGCTGCCTCAGCAAAGTTGAGCAGCACCTCGGTATAGCGCATAGCGAGGAGGGGCTGACCGTTGCGAGTGAAGCCGCTGCTGGAGTCGAAAACGTACATTGGCGTTACACCCAGACCGTAGTCCTGTGACTTCTTGCGCACGTAGATGCTCTTGCCACTTCCTGCAGCGAGGTCGCTGAAGTATCCGCTCTTGGTAGAACTCATGGCATCATCGGCATTGTCATACCATGCATACTGCTGCAGCTGATACTCAGAGCCGCTGCTGTATGGGCATTTCTCGATGAGGTCGTCCGTGATGCTTCCCAGGAAGCGCCACTCTGTGCCGGGGAAGGCGAAGGTGCGGTAGAAGCGTGGGTCGCGGTTGAGGAAGAAGAGTTTCTTGTCGTAAGCATACTGTCCTGCCTCTGTGGGACGCTTGCCGTCGGCCATTGGGAAGGCATCAACCATCTCGGCAGATGGTGTCACACCACCGCCGCCACCACAGTTGGATGGGCGCAGGGTCTGCTCAAGGCAGTTGTAGAGCTGGTCGCTGGCGTCGCCGCCGGCGTTGTTACAGTTGGCCATGAAGACGGCCTCGCTGTTGAGGTTGTCGCCACCGTAGATGTTACACCATATCTTTGCCCAGTTGCTGGCGTTAGTGCCTGGGTCGCCTGCATAGGAGAGTCCGAAGTGTCCCTCGGCAAGCTTCTCTAAGGCGCGCTTGTTGAGATTGTAGGCAGCCTCCCATCTGTCCTGCTCGTCGGCGCGGTTGAAGATGGGCGAAGCATAGTAGTTGGCAACGTATCCGGCCAGGGCGAGTGCCGTTCCGGCAGTAACGCGTCCCCAGTCGTTGGCCTCTTCCTCCCAGCGTGCAGGGAGCAAGGAGGCAGCGGTCTCAAGGTCTTCTATGATGAAGTCGTAGGTGTCCTTGGTTGACTGACGTGCTATGCGGAGGTCGGTGGTGTCGCTGAGCGTGGTGCTCTGCAGGCCACGAACGATAGGTGTGCCTCCAAATCGCTTAAACAGGCGGAAATAGCGTGTAGCACGGAAGAAGCGTGCCTGGCCTTCGGCCCAGTTTTTCTGTGGCTCGGTGAGTCCGTCGTACATACGTACCTTTACTATTACGTCGGTACACTCGCGCATCTTCTTCCATGGGCTCTCGTTGACACCCGTATAGAAGAACTTGAAGATGTTGGTGTTATCCCATGCATTTGCCCTGAAGGGTTCAGACATGTAGCCGTAGCCGTTGCTGCCATATCCGGCGAACTCATCGCAATGGGTTGACAGAAAATCGGGCAGACCTACAGGCCACTGGTCGGCGGGACCGTTGGTGGAGGTTGAGTTGCCACCCTGCGTGCTGCCGTTGCTGTTGTAGCCACGGTAGTATGGCAGAGAACCCTGATAGACATAGTTGAGACGGAGTTTGACAGACTCCCAGTCGGTATAGACATCGTTCTCGCCGAAACTGCCGTAGGGTCGTTTTTCTGCCAGAAAGTCGTCACTGCAGGCGGTTAGCGCTACGGCGAAACCGCAGCAAACGAGGCCTGTACGAAATATCTTATATATATTTGTCTTCATAATTGTTATTCTTTAGTTGTGGAAGCAAATTATTTACTTTTCACTTATCACTTGTCACTTAGAACGTTACATTCAAACCGAAGGTAATCTTGCGTGCTACAGGATAGCTGCCGTATGTTCCGGCGAAATTGTTCCAGTATCCACCTGGGCATGCATTGTAGAGGCTCAAAACGTTCTGTATGGTCATATTGAAGCGCACTGCATTCAGTCCGATGGTCTTGCAAATGTTCTTTGGCAGGGTGTAGGCCAGCGTCAGGTTACGTATGAGAATCTCTGCTGCAGACATGCGCCAGAATGTTGATGCCTGTGAATTTACGCTTCCCGATGTATAGCCAAAGTTTGGCCAAGCGCCATTGGGGTTGGCAGCAGCGATGATGCGGCCTTGTGCGTCGAGCACATTCTCGTAGATGAACATATCGTTCCACATAGCCGAGACGTTGGTGGTCTCCATTGAGTTGAATGACTCCTTGTACATGTCAGGCATCATGCGGTATGCGCCCCATTCAGCCTGCAGGGTGGTTTGCAGAGAGAATGACTTCCATACGAAGTTCAGGTTGAGGTTGCTCTTGTGAGGGTTGTCCTGACGCTTTGAAATCTGCACGATATCGTTGCTGTCCACATAGCCGTCTGCTGCTGTCCAGTTGCCGCTGTCATCCTTCGGACCGCGAACGTCCTCATAGATGAGCATGCCTGGATGTACCTTGTCCTGCGAGAGACCCATATAGCTCTTGATGTTGTACTTGAGGAAGTACTCCTCGATCTCCTGGTATGTGCGGAACATGCCGAGGCATGAGTAACCCCACAGACCGCGGTCGCTACGCTCGCCGTAAACCATGCTGTTGAGCTTGGTGTCGGTGTCCCAGTACATCTTGAGCACCTTGTTGTCATCGTAGCTGTAGCCAAGGCGTGCGCTGATGTACATGTCGTTGCTGATGCGCTGACGCCATCCGATGATAGCCTCGTAACCCCAGAGGTCCATCTCGGAGTAGTTCTCAGGAGCAGGATAGGTACCTACTGTGCCAGGCATGAAGTTGGCGTTTGGCGTGGCAAACATCTCGCGTTGCTTGTCGTAGTAGTAGTCGAACGATACGCTAAGGCGACCGTCGAGCATGCGCAGGTCCATACCGATATTCATCTTAGTGTTCTTATCCCAGTGCAGGTCGCGGTTTGTACCGCTCTTCTCTGGCAGCTGGAAGGCACGTGCTGACTCCTTTGAGATGTCGGTACCGAAGATCTGGCTTCGTGTGGAGTTGTAGGCATAGAGCTGGAGCCAGCGCCACGCATCTACGTTGTCGCGACCCATGATACCCCATGAGAAACGGAACTTCAGGAAGTCAATCATCAGCTTCTTCTTTGGGAACCAAGGCTCCTCTGACGTTACCCAGCCTGCGGAGAAGGAAGGGAAGGCACCCCAGTAGTTCTCTGGTGCGAACTTGGCAGCAGAGGCCTGTGAGCGGATAAGGAACTGGAAGAGGTACCTGTCAGCGTATGAATAGTTGAAACGTCCGATATATGCGAGGTTACCGCCGTCAGTCTTGCCCCATGTGGCTTCCTTCTGTGTGTCGTCGGCCAGAGAGTTGCTGGTGCCGTCGGTGAAGGGCAGTGGGTGTGTGGCATTGGTGTACTGTTCAAAACTCTCGTTCTCACCACGCTCAATAGAGAAGGTGCCGCTGACATCGTGCTTGCCGAACTTGCGTCCGTACATGAGCATGAAGTTCAGCTGATAGCTCTTGTTGCGAGACAGAGTGTTCTGGATGTAGGACTTCTGACCACTGTTGAGCACGCGCTCCTCGAGGTTCTCGAAAGAGGTGTAGCGGAATCCCTCCAAAGATGTTTCATCATAGTCCACCAATGGGTCGTTGTCGATGATAGCGTCGGGGTCGGTAATGTAGAGGTGGTTGCCGGAGCCGCCACGGTTCTTCACTCGATATACTATATTCTCCATTCGTATTCTGTTGTCGTGGTTGTTGCTCACATTACGTGAATAGGTAAGGCGAGCACGCAGCCCCTTGAGGAATTTGACGAAGCCGAAGTCTGCCTCTAATGTTCCCTGAATGGACATGGAGTTGGAGTTCTGCTCACGGTTGTTGATGGAGTTGTTTAGCGACCTGTAGTTGTAATAGTTGTCGAACGACGGGTCGTTAGCCATACCTGAGTGATAGATGGGATAGCCGTTGATGTTGTCAGGTACGTAAGATGGGTTCTTCAGCATATAGACATAGTCCTCCTGATTGGCACCGTTGGCCGAGGTCATGTGCATGTTCTTCTTTGAGTCGTCACCCGAAACGGAGAGCGTAGCCTTCACGTACTTGCCGACATTGGCGCTGATGCCTGCACGGTAGTTCCAACGGTTGTAGTCGAGCTTGCCGATGTTACCGTCCTGTGTCTGATATGTCACGCCTGCGAAGTATGTGGCCTTTTCGTTACCACCGTTCACGTTGACGCTGTGACGCTGCGAGAGAGAGCTGCTCCAATAGTCGTCGAGCAGGTTGTAGTTGGCATTCTTCATTGCCTCCAGCTCATCGGCCTGGAAGAAATCGAGGCGGCGGTCATAGTCTTCCTTGTTTGACTGCAGGAGCTGTGCTGCCTTTGCTGCGTTGTAGATACGTCCGTAGTTGTATCCGTCAAGCATCTCGGCATGCTTGATGGCATCAACCCAACCCAGCTGTGTCTGATAGGAGATGCGTGGCTTGCCGGCCTTACCGCGCTTGGTCTTAACGAGGATTACGCCGTAGGCACCGTAGGCACCATATACTGCAGCCTCTGCATCCTTAAGGATGGTGATGGACTCTACCTCGTCAACATCGAGGTTGTTGAATTCCTCCTCACCCTTGTCGCCGTCCTGATATACGAAGTCATCGATGACATAGAGGGGGCGTGGGTCGATGTTGGCACCTACTGCAGCACCTGTCATATCCTTCTCTGGAATGAGGGCTACAGCGTCGCGTGCGGCACGGATGGTGATAGTAGCGTTCTCACCAGGACGTCCCGTAGAAGGCATTGAGACGTGGAGTGATGGCGAGAGACCTATCAGGGCCTCGGAGAGGCTCGTCACGTTGAGGTCTTTCAACTCCTCGGGGTTAATCACTTCGACAGCACCCGTCACGTTCTTCTGCTTCAGGGCACCGTAACCTACTACGACAACATCGTCGAGGGCGTTCTCCTCTTCCTGCAGGGTGATGTTGACGTCACCATCGAGCTTACCCACCGTCTGGGTCTGGAAGCCGATGTAGCTGATTTTGATTTTCTTGCCAGCGGGCACCTGCAAGGTGAAGTTACCGTCGATATCTGTCACGGTGCCTCCCTGGTTCTGTCCGACTATGGTGACGGTAGCACCGATAATCGGCTCCTTGTTCTGGTCGACCACCGTGCCCTTCACCGTTTTGTTCTGTGCCAGGGCGGTAGTAGCGACGAGTGCCATCAGCAGCCCCATGCATAAACTGAATATTCTTTTCTTATTCATAGATTTGATGCGTTAGCGTTATTATTCTTCTGTTTCCTCTGAATTGGGCAGCCAGCGTGGGTCGCCGCCACGGTTAGTGACAATCTCATACTCGTTAGGCGTAAAGTTCACACCGCCATTGGGCAGAGAGAAATCGAGTTCCTTGAGTTGAGCGGCATTGTTGCCACCGAACTGTGGGTCGTATTCTGAAGCGAATGGCGCATTGCCGGAGTCCTTCATGGAATTGTTGCGAGACTTGTCGTCATCGCCATCGTTCCAGAAGAAATTGAAGCGGTACGTGCGCGAACCACTGTTCATACGATAGAGCTGTGCACAATTATAGAAGATGGTGTGGTCAATATTGAGCGTGAATGCTGTTGACACGCGTACATTATTGCAGAAACGCCAGCCACTGTGTGATGTGTCGTCATAGTAGCACTTGGCTAAGGTAGAACGTGTGAAGGTCCAGCTGTGGTTGTTGTAGTCGGCACTTATGTTACCAAACACTTTGTCAGGCTGTGAGTTAGACTCGTTGCCGTATCTGATGAAGCAGGCAGACTTGTTGTCGGCAATATTAAAGATGGTGCTTCGCTCTATACGGATGTTCTTTACGCTCTTTCCCTGTGCATTGGAGTCATAGAGGTTGATGAAACCGATGTTTGACAGGGTGGTGTTGTTCATCTGCACGATACAGTTGTAGAGGGTGAAATACCAGAAGGCACAGTTCACGTTGTTGTGATAGAGCATGGCATGAGGCAGGTTCTTGAACCAACAGTTGGCGATGTAGATAGGATCCTCTACCATGTATATGCCTTTAATCTGTGATGATCCGCGCCAGTAGTTGCCACGGTTCTCCGTAAGGATGCTGTCGGGCAGGTTGTTCATGGACATAGCTACGAAGCCTCCGGCTGTTGACTCTGTCATATCGAAGTTGATATACTTCACCTTCAGCGTGGAGTATGTCTCAAAGTGGCCTGCTCCCACCATCTTCACAACGGGACGGCGTATCTTGTCGCCTCGGAAGGTCAGGGGATGATGACAGAAGTCAACGGTGTCTGACATAGTGTATTCGCCTCCTGCCTCCAGGTCGATGGCAACCTCCACCTTGTTGGAATCCAATGGATGCTCCTTGAAGTACTGCGCTATATCGGTGCCACTGGGGATGGTTGCTACTGACGGCACGAGAGTGGAGAAATTGTAAGCATGTGTCACCTCATCGTCTTTGTTGCCGTAGTCCTTGTTGCCCAGGGTGCGCATGAGCATCTGGTACTTCGAGTCTTCCGTTACGTTGATGGTGAACTTGGAGCCGTCTACGATTTTCTTGTCGTAGCCATCGATGATGACGGGGTTATCGGGGTCATCCACATTCATGAATGTGATTTCATGTCCACCGGCTCCTGCTACAGTAGGCCAGGACACAACGGCAGTCTTTCCGTCGGTACTAACCTTGAATGAGATGCTGTCTTGAATGGGCGTTTCCATCTGTGCGTTACGCACGCCGAGGTCGAAGGTTTTGGACGATTCGTAGCCATCGGCACAACTCCCAAGCAGCAATGTGCTGATGACAGCACAACAGGTCATTGTAATTTTTTTCATTTGTTTTTGATTAGTATTGAATAGTCTTAGTAGTCATTTCGTTTGCAAAGTTATATTTTTTTAATTTATTTTGGGTGTAATTTAGTGTCATGCGGGGAGATTTTAGTGTCAAAGTCACTTTTTTCAACAAAAATTTGCGTATATTGAATATTTTTTTTACTTTTGCACGTTCAAATGACCTGTTACTAACCATTCTTCGATGCTTTCAATAGAAAAAGTGCGATATAGTGTAATACTGTCCTTTTTACTGTCAGTTATGCTGACAAGTATTGCGCAACCTCACTATAGAATAATCGATTTTGCGAAGCTGAATAACAGTGTGACGCAGGTGAACCGTATCGTTCGCGACAAACGGGGCATGATGTGGTTCTCCACTAACGACGGCCTGTACCGTTATGATGGCTATGACTTCCAGAATTTCAAGTCGCGCAGCGGCGACGGCGTCAACATGCAGTCCAGCAATATCAGCTACATGTACAACAGCAGCGAGGGCGGATTTTGGTGCCTCGTGGCTAACAGAGTCTTTCTTTTTGATACACATTCCTTTCGTTTTCTTGATGTTCTGAACGACTATGAGCAGCGTCAGGGCGTTCAGATGAAGATTAAGAGGCTGAGAGCGCTGCCATGCGGAATGACGTGGCTGTTCTCTGAGGATGGCGACATCATGGTTCTTGAAGACGCACGCCCCAAGGAGAGTGTCAGACTCGTTGCCAGGCATGAGGAGACAAGCAATATTACCGTGGTCAGCGACTATAAAAAGCGGGCATGGGTACTCATCAACTCCAAGACCTTTTTATATGATAAGGATGGTCTGAAGACATTCCGTCAGGCTTTCCGCAACATCTTAACCACATCAAAGGCTGTGTGGCTCATCACCGCTGACGGTCAGCCCTATATTTATATGGAAAATACCCGTCAGCTGCGCCCTTGGAAACACCCTCTGGTTAAGTCGTCCGTCACGGGATTCAGCATACTGAGCAACGGTAACGCGGTGCTCTTCACCGAGGCGGGCCTTCTGCTCATGTCCCCTGACGGGAAAAACGTGCGCCCTACCTCCGTCAACTACCCCGTACAGAAAATAACAGAAGACGGCAACCGGCAACTGTGGGTGCAGTCGCAAGACGGCACCCTGAGCCTGTGCGACATAAACTGTCAGAACGCACAGCCCGTCAGCGGCCTCCGCTCAGATAAATGCAACGTCATGAGCGACAGCCACGGCAGCACCTGGATATTCACTGCTGAAGGAGGAGCCTACTATTCGCAGAACGCACATCCCACATCCCTTGTCAAGTATGCAGAAGACGATGAACTGAAGGGTGACATCTTCAATACCATCAACGACGGACAGGGAGGCTATTGGTTCATCCGAAACCATCAAGCCTACCGCCTGACCTTTGAGTCGCCGCACCACAACCTGCTGCCTTTACGGCAGCAGGAGCAGGTGCGCTGCATCTTTATGGACAACCTGAAACGCATCTTCGTAGCTACACGCCACGACAAGGCCGTCACCGTTTTCCATGACGGGCACCGTCTCGGATGGCTTGCCCCTGACGGACATGTCAGCAGCAGCTATGTCAGCTTCAATGCCGCCATCTTTAGCAGTTGGTGCGCTCAGGACGGGACATTGTGGTTAGGCACCAAGAGCGATGGCCTCTTCCGTCTGCGCCCGCATAAGGACGGCAGCTTCCAGGTAAGTCATTACACCAAAGAGAACTCCGCCACCCAGGGCTCTCTCAGCGACAATGAGATTTATGCCTTCGCACCAGACCATCTGGGACGTCTGTGGATAGCCACACAGGAAGGGGGCATTTGCTGCATCACCGACTATCGCGCTGAGACACCGCAGTTTGTCCATGCCGCCAACGGGCTGGACGGCTGGAAGCAGAGCAGGGAAATACATGCACATGTCCTGCTCGTCAAGGACAAGACACTCTTCGTAGGAACAAACAACGGACTCTTCGTGGCAGACATCAGCAGCCACCGCCTTTCCGACATCACCTTCCGCCAACATCTCAGAGAGCCCGAACGCACAAACAGTCTCTCCAGCAGTAACATCACCGACATAATGGCGACCTCAGACAACCGTCTGCTCATAGCCACTGGCGACGGAGGACTCAACGAATTCCTTCCCCCTTCCTCCGTCAGAGAGTCTGCCCCCGTGCACTCCCTCCGCATTTTTGCGGAGGGCATCTCCCTCTCCTTCCGCCACTACAACAAATCGACCGGCTTCCCCACCGACATCACCCATAACCTTGTGGAATACAACAAAGCCGTGTGGATAACAACCCCCAGCCAGCTGGTAGAACTGCAGGCAGGAAAAACAGAAACACCCGATATCAATATCTTCCTGCAACGGGAAAAACCGAAATTCTCCTCCTGCAGACCATTGCATGTAGACCAAGGCCAGTGGGCCTTCGGATCAGAGAATGGAGCATTCCTCATCAACCTCAAACAACTCAACACCAGCACCTTCGTTCCACCGTTGGTCATCACGGGCGTCTCGAAGGAGAACAGTCCCATCGACCCCGCTCTGGGGCAGAACGACACCATCATACTAACATCCCGTGAGCGCGACCTCACCGTCTGGTTCTCTGCACTTGACTATAACAATACTGAACTTGTGGCTTATGCCTACCGTATGGGAGAAGACAACCCATGGCAGTACATCGGACAGAACCATAGCGTCTCCTTCTCACAGATGCGTCCCGGAGAATACAAGATGACCATGCGGTCAACAAACAGCAATGGCGTATGGTGCGACAATGAGCGTACCATCACCATCATCGTCACGCCAACCTTCTGGCAGACACCATGGGCGGGACTCCTCCTCTTCCTCGTCGTGGCATCGGTAGCAGCCATTGTTCTATATACCTTACTGTATATAAAGCGTATCAAGCGTCAGCAGCACGACACCATGGAGGCATACCTCGCCCTGCTCTCAGAGCGTAGCGAGGCCGCGACTCCCGATCCTCATCCTCTGCCTCCCTCACCCGACACCCCACAGGCAGACAACGTGTCCCCTGCCACCGTGTCCGTCTCGTCAGCGGCGGAAACATCCGCCACCACCCATTGGGAGGGTAGGGATGGAGGACCATCTCCCGAAGAAGAAGAGCTCATGAGGCGCATGATGACATACATCGAAAAGAATATAGGCAATTCCGATGTCACTATCGACGATATGGCTTCCGCAGCTGCCGTAAGCCGTTCAGGATTGCATCGCAAGGTGAAGCACCTCTTGGGTACGTCCCCGATGGAATTCCTGCGTGAGGCACGCATACGAAAGGCCGCACAGATGCTACGTGACACCAACAAACCCGTCACGGAGATAGCATACCTCTGCGGATTCTCCGACCCGAAGTATTTCAGCAAGTGTTTCAAGGCCTCTACTGACAAAACACCTACGGAATACAGAAACTCCATATAATCACATTATGGCATTGACCCTTCCCGCAACGTGGATTGGCGTAACCTCAACAATAACCACGACACTCTGACAAGACCATTTCCGAGCCATGCTCGCCTGAACTCCGCTGAAAATAAACAATGTGTGAAGAATTTCTCGAATTTCACGAACCCCGAATGAGACGACTATGATGCGCTTGACGCATCAAGGAACATCCTGAGCGGGTCAACGATGATAATGGTTAATGTACTCGACTTTCTCAAGTAGAAAACGCCCTGCTCCGAGCTTTGCTCGCCTGAGTTCCGCTAAAGATAAACAATGTGCGAAGAAAGGGC
>CAJOOC010000085.1 GCA_905236165.1 uncultured Prevotella sp.
CCTCCCATCGTCCGAGAGCCTGCGATACCATCGCAGGCACCGCAGCCTCCACAGCCACAGCCACCGACACCCTCACCGTCCTCTCCTACAACACCTGCTACTGGGGCCACTACCGCGAGGAAGGCCAGACCATCTCCCGCCGCGACCGTTTGCGCGATGTGCTCCTCTACCTGCGAAGCACCCGCGCCGATGTGATGTGCCTGCAGGAGTCCATCATCACCGCTGATGCCATGCAGCTCTTCGACAGCATCTTCGCCGGACAGCCCCGCTACTACATCGACACCGTCACCTCAGCAAACCCCGGCGGGCTGCCCATGACGGTCATCACCCGCTTCCCTATTGCCAGGAAGCAGCGCATAGACCTACCCACCAAAGGCAATAACGCAGCAGCCTTCTGGCTCACCCTCGACCCCGCTCCCGCTGCTTCTCCGGCAGGCTCCTCCCCCTCCTCCCCCGCAGCCAGCGTGTCCGCCGCATCAGCGGCGGTATCCAACATATCTGCCTCCCTCCTCCTCCTCAACTGCCATCTTGAGACCGTGGGCATGACGGCCAAGGAGAAGACCACCTTCTCCGCCACCATGCACGACATGGTGAAGGGCAACACCGAGCGCGACAGCCTGCGCTCCTTCTCGCGCTTCATCGTGGGCAAGCTCTCCGCATCAGCACAGAAGCACGCCCCGCAGGCCGACATCATCTCCGACTTCACGGCCCGCCACCTCATCAACAACCCCACCATACCCGTCATCATCTGCGGCGACTTCAACGACATACCCCTCTCCTACAGCCACTACCGCATACAGCATCCTACCTTTAACGCTAACGCTAACCCTAACTCCACCCCCTCCCCTGCCACCGTGTCCGTCGCGTCAGCGGCGGAAACATCCGCCCCCGCCCTCACCGACTGCTACCAGGCAGCGGGCTTCGGACCGGGCTTCACCATCTACCAGAACGCCATGCGCGTACGCATCGACAACATCCTCTGCTCCCCGAGCTTCACGCCCGCCTCGGCCCACGTCGACAAGTCCATACGCCTCTCAGACCACTTCCCCGTCATCGTGAGGCTCTCCAGGTGACGAAGCGCTCAGCAAGGCTTCGCTACGAAGCGAGGCTTCCAGCCTCTACCAAGCGTCACGTTCGTGACTACGAAGACGAAAGCTCTTCCGCTTTCCGTTAATTTCTCTTAAATATCCGCGCACTATAGCTTCTCTTTGCAGAAAAAGTGTTAACTTTGCACAACCGTTTGCATAAGCATTCTCATGCAAGCGCCACACATGGGCCCTGATAGTTCAATGGATAGAACAAGTCTCTCCTAAAGATTAGATCCGAGTTCGATTCTCGGTCGGGGTACTCAGGGTGGGTTCTTGCGCCGAGCACAGGCGCAGGAACCCACCTATAACAATATTGACATGCGCCTTTGAGCCGCGTTCCTGCGTGTCTTCGGCCCTGCACTGCTGAAGTCCGAAAATGCCCTTTGTAACGCACTGTACTTCAGCGCGTTGCAATAGACCGTCGATTAGGCTGTAATCGACGGTCGATTACCGACTGATCGACGGTCTATTACAGCCTAACGGACGGTCGATTACAACCTAACAGACCGTCCGTCACTTTCCCGGGGTGGACCGGCGATTTTTCAGCCTCGCCCCGCGATAGGACAAAAGGTGCTTTTGTATATTTCCTAAATAGGGTGTTCAATTTGTTGTACCCTCTTTTTTGCCGATGACGAGCATCCACGCGGGGACGTGGGCGTCTCGCCCGCGATAAAAGAGTAGCTCCCTTCTGCACCCTCATCTGCGTTATACGCCTCACGGCATCGCGGGCGAGACGCCCACGTCCCTTGACCTAAGTCATAAAATGTTGTGCACGCACACAGTTTCCCTTTTACACCTTATACATATATCGCGGAAATTGACTAATTTTGCCGCCAGATACAATGCATTGCATGCGTTCCAATCTCAGAGAAGACACTTTACGGGGCAGAACCCCTGTGCTTACTGCCCTTCCCCGCCCCCTCTCCCCTCAAATGAGGGGAAGAATTGCATAATTCATGCATTTTTGTTTGGCGGTTTGAAAGAAAAAGTGTAATTTTGCCTTCGATATGTCAAAGTTATCAATCCATTCACCAATGTAGGCTTCAAGCGCATCTTCGGCCAGGAGCTGTCAAAGCCCCAGCTGCTTGATTTCCTCAACGCCCTTCTTGAGGGTGAGCGCCGCATAACCGACATCACATTCCTTGACAAGGAGCAGGCTGCGATGTACGACGGAGACCGCTCGCCCATCTACGACATCCTTTGCCAGACGGAGAGCGGCGAGAAGATAATCGTAGAGATGCAGAACCGTGAGCACCCCAATTTCAAGGAGCGCATGCTGTACTATGCCGCTGAGGCACTGACGCGTCAGGGGGAGCGTGGCACGGAGTGGGCATACGACATCAAGGCCGTCTATCTCATTGCCTTCACCAATTTCCTTATCAGCGGCTATGACGGTGAGCTGCGCATAGACGTCAGGCTGAAGACGGACGACGGGAGGCTCTTCACCGACAGGCTGCGTATGATATGCCTGCAGATGCCCTGCTTCGAGAAGCAGGTTGATGATTGCAACAGTCAGTTTGAACGTTGGATATATGTATTGAAAAATATGGAGACATTAAACCGTATGCCGTGGGCGGCAAAGAATTCAGTATTCCAGCGCCTGGCCGAGATAGCCGAGGTGAGCGCCATGACGCGCGAGGAGCGCGCCAAGTATGACAGTGCCCTCAAGCGCTACCGTGACACGCTGAACTCCCTGCAGGGCGCAGAGGCGAAGGGCCTTGCCGAGGGCATGGCCAAAGGTATTGCCAAAGGCCGTGCGGAAGGCCGTGCGGAAGTGGCCCGGAGGATGAAGCAGCGCGGTATGACGGCAGAGGAAATAGCCGATATTACCGGCTTGACGGCAGAGGAGATACAGGGGCTTTAGAGGCCTGCCTCCTGCGTGCTATGCAGGTGGAAACAGTTGTCATCCGTTGTTCTGGTTGTCTTCGATGAACAAACAACTCAGGCCTTCGGAGCAAGGGTGTTCAATTTGTTGTGCCTCATTTTATGCCGATGACGGGCATCCACGTGGGGACGTGGGCGTCTCGCCCGCGACAGTAACAGAGTATCCCCTCTGCACCCTCATCTGCGTTATATGCCTCACGGCATCGCGGGCGAGACGCCCACGTCCCTGGCCTCAGCAAGCCTTGACCATACCAAAATGGGGTACAACAAATTGAATACCCTACTTCGGAGGTATAATAAGACAACTCCGACAACAAAGGACAACTCAGGCTGCCGCAGGGAAGAAGTATAGGTTGTCTTCTGCGAAACTAAAGCAGCTTACGTGGCTCAGATATACGAAACATCAATAAAACTAACAGAAAGATAGAACAATGCAGGTGCTTTTTTGCACCAAAAATTTGGTAGGTAAAAATAAAATGCGTACCTTTGCCTTGTGTACGCCACACTGTACATTGCTATAAAAACAAACAGCGGAAACAAATATCATTAAGACAATGAACAAAATAAAGCTTCTTTCGCTGCTCATAGCGGCAGCAACAAGTATCGCGGCACTGGCCGACGGTGGAACATGGAATTTTTCAGGGTCAAACGGAACATTGACAATAAATGCTTCTGGTGACTTGACAACGGCATCACAGAGTACTACCTATAAAGTGTTTACATCTGCCGCTGTAGAAAATGTGTTTACTGACAATACGGGCACTAATGTAATCGCTGGTAACACATACAACGCTGGAACCACATACTATGAGGCTGTAAGTTCATGGACGCAGCTGTTCACTTCCAACAATAATGTACCTACGACTGAAGGAAATTACGCTTATTCCATTAGCGAAACCTATAAGTGGAAGGAGAGCACAGCAGGCGCGAATGATAAGTATATCTACAGCGCATATCTGGGCAACGAGGAGAGGTCTAACTTGCAGTATAATATACCGGAGAACACCTACTTCTACGAGTTCAATCTTCCTTCAGAGATATGGAAGAGCAGCGCTCTGGCCAATGGGACGAAGATGTATTGCGTCACATACAGCAATCGACAGTGGAATACCAGCAATACCTCGGGAAAATACATCTACAAAGTAACATACAATAGCAGCGGTTCCTATGAGATCGGGAGATGGGATAACCCCGTCAATGAAAACGGAGGTTTGCCTGAGGATTACGTAACGATATACAGTAGTGGAACATCATACAACACATGGGACAATATATATATGTATATATACACCACCTCGAAACTCACTTGGGAGCCAAATGATTATAATGCCAAAACAGTCACGATAGGAGATGGTGAAGGAGATGCCAAATATGTTACCGATGATATGGTAAGCAACACACCTGTGCTCACCATCGGCAGTCAGGTGAATCTTGGAAGCAGCGAGAACGAAAGTACATATACAGACCCCGGCACATTTACATATAATGGCAGTACTTACTATAGGGTAGTGACAGCAACCAGCGACCAGACAACAGGCACGACCATAACACTGCCACTGGGCAATGAGAGCAACGTCAGCCTTGTCAGCGACATCAGCTCATACCATGAGCAGTCATCAAAGGTGTATATTACAAAGAAACAGAACTCAGACCCGTGCAATAATACGCTGGATGTCAATACCAAATTCACCTACAACGGCACGCAGTATCTGAAGTATGCCACTGCTTCTACAGACTTAAGCAACGGAACGGTCTCTCTGTCTTCCCTAAACCTTTTTGAGGCAACGGAAGAGAACAAGACCACCGTCAGCGGTTATGTCACCTATACCTCCAAATATCCTATCTCTTCCAACGGTTGGAGCGCCCGCTACACCAACCAGGACTACACGGCGCAGAATGCTATCACCTACAACGGCACGCAATATGCCGGATATGTCATTCTCTCGTCGGCCTACGACAGCAGCAAGACATACTATGTGGGCGATGAAGGTGTAACCCTGATTACTGAGGCAGACCTCCAGAGCACATACCTCGATGGCACCATTACCTACTATGCCAACAACAACCTCTACCGCTCCACCGACAACGGCACAACTAAGACGCTTCTGACAGCATGGCAGCAGTACACCTACTCCACTGGCGACACTTTCTATACCCCCGCCGCAACAGAATATGTTGCTATAACTAACAATGCCGAATATTTCGGCACCGGCGGCACGGGCGAAAGCTATATTACCGACCAGACCGAAACCCTTACCTTCAAGGAGGCACTGCGTCTGCAGATCCTCAGCGGCTCCTACACCAAGGTGGTGTTCGACAATACAGCCAGTGGTGAATTGACAATTAACTCGGATATAGTTCATGCAATTTTATATCCGAATATAGCGAGTCAAGAAGCTAACGGAACAATAGAGGAACTGGATATGGGTAAGGCAACAATGATATCGTTGAATTCGGTGGATATGTCGGCTTACGTTTCCGGGAGTGTCTCAAGATTTGAGGATTTTCTAATGTATCCGGATATGTCGTATGTAACCCCAGAAAATTTAGAGAAGGTTACATTGCCTCTTGTAAGAAAGAATGATGAAGAAATGGTTTTGCCCTCACTGGATGCTAAAATACCAAGTAGTGTCAAAACTGTTACAGTACCTGACGGCTACACTAAGGTAGGCGAAGCAGCTTTTTTAGGGTGTTATGCTGTGACTCATGTTAATTTACCCGAAAAGTTAACGGAGATAGGTGATTATAGTTTCTATATTTGCAATGCGTTGGCTGAAATAAATATCACTGATGCAGAGGTGGCTAATCGCAAGATTGTTTTTCCATCAACAGTGCAGACAATTGGAGAAAGTGCATTTAAGGATGACAAAAAACTCGTTTCTACAAAGGCCGACCCATTCATACTTCCTGAAAGCTTAGTGACTATTGAGGCCTGCGCTTTCGCAAACCTCACTGAGCTACTGTATCTTGAGTTGAATAAAAGCCTGGAGTTTGTTGGCAACTCAGCTTTCTTCTGTAGCTCGGCACTGAAAGAACAGACTACAATCACTTTCCCAAAATCCATAAAATATTTGGGTCCGGGCAGTTTCCTCAACCGCTGGTATTCCGACATCTATTTCACTGGCACTACGGCACCGATAAGCCCGCTGGGGAATTGTGATAGCCGTGTTAACAGCGATGGTCAGACAAACGACCAGACAGCCTTCAGTGGTAACATACAGTATGGCTATAATGGCTTCAATCCATATCTGATAGAGGGCAGCTCTGCCGACAATGCTTTTCAGAACGGTTATGCAAACCGCGAGAACTACATGAACAACGATGCATACTATTTCACGATGCTACATTTCCCTGACAGCCTTACTACTGACCAGCTGAACACATATAGAGCAGCAGACCGTGTATATATTACGGCAAATGTAAATGATGGTGTTTATCAATATAAGGGATATGGAAGTACATTGACGGGAGAAGAAGGTTATCCTATGACTGCCAGCCATTTCAAAGAGTCTGATGCCACTAACCTGACCTACCAAGGCCCTCATGGTGGTGCAAGATGGCCGGATATTGGCGTATTAACAGCAAAAACTGTGAACCCAGGCTATGTAGATACCTATCAGGGCCTGCAGAGGATATGGCCCTCTCAGGCCCAGTGGATGCGTTACTTTGCCCTTGCTGCTAACGGATACCAGTGGGACGGCACGACGCCTTACCAACCAACTGTCACTGATGATATGCTTGAACTGATGGAGAAGGACGGCCTTAAGGTATATAACGTTACTGAAACATACGGTAGTGCAAATGCTGACAATGACGTTGCCATTACAAAGAGCGTTTGGAGCAGTTTGAGTTCAAAACAGCAGGAATACCTTAGTAAGATTCTCTATCAGGGCACACGTCGTTTCGTGCTCAGCTATGACGGCGGTTATGACATACCATTCAAGGTTAAGCTCAAGGGAGGCCGTTGGTGGTCTATCTGCCTGCCGTTTAACATGACGAAGGCAGAGGTGGACCATGTTTTTGGTGGTGACAACACCGGAACGCATGTATGTCTGATGTCTGCCGTTGACAGGTCGGTGACGAACAACAGCACTGATGGTAATACTCTTGTGTTGAAATTCAAGAACGATGTCTATCGTCACAGGACTGTGAGGACAACCTCAAAAAGTACTACAACCAACGAAGAAAAAGAAGGAAGTGGCCTTGTATATACCTACGCCTCGAACTTCAGCAAGAGCAGCGCGGCACCGGCTGACGATGACATCGTAATCTACGCTCGTGAGTCGTACATGATTTATCCCGTGAGACAGGATGTAGGCACAGATCCTGTTTATTACGACTTTGGCTCTCCCGTCTTCGAGACCGGCGACCCGCTGCCTACGATAGTATATTCCAACTCTGATGCACCTTATACAACGCAACATGAATCAGACCCTGCCTACCGCTTCATAGGTAATTTCACTACCTCTACAGGTAATGATAACCAAGGGAAAGCTGTTACCATAAAGATTCCTCAGTATTCTTATGCTTATGGAAGAGCAAGTGCTTCAGATACTAAGAGCAAGTTCTTCATTCTGAGTACAGCTGGTGCTACATGGTCTCCATTTAAGAGCTTAGTTCAGAATACTGCCGTTGACGGTGGTCTTAATGACTGGAACAACTTCTTCCAACAGAACGCTGCCCGTGTGAACCAGGTGTCCCTCTTCGGTGACGATGAGGAGGTTACTGGCATCGATAATGTCATCATCGAGGTAAGCTCTGACAACGATGAGGATCTCCGTGTGTTCAACCTCAACGGCTCTATGATGGGCAACAGCCTGCAGGGTCTGCCTGCCGGCACATACATCCAGGGAGGCAAGGCCTATAGGGTTAAGTGATAGCTGCCCCCGCCCCTCCTAAGGAGGTGGAATAGAAAGATATAGAAAAAATCAAATAATATGTGTACAATAACTTTAACATACGACCCAGAAGATAAACAGGCTCAACAATCGCTTGCGGCACTTCTCAGTACGGGTCTGTTCACACAGGTTACATCGGATAGTCTGTTAGATCCGTTGACGGATGAGCACGATGCATGGCTTTTCGAGGATCATGGAGACATGCCACTACCGAAAGACAAGGAATTGTTTACACCAGAGGAGGCCTATGACATTATAATGGACGACATAAGAAAAATATACGAGCAGAAATATGCAGTATAGATTACAGTCCTCAGGAGAGAAGATAGAACAAAACAAATAATACAAGAACTAACAATAATATACTATAAAAATAGCCACTTTCAGTTATGAAGAAGAGATATTTAACTCCAACCATTGATTTTGAGGTCCTCGAAGAGGATGACATGCTCATGGTGAGTCAACCTGAACCCACGGGAAGGTCAAGTTATGACCTGGGTGAGGAAAATGCCGAAGGATATAACGGAAATGAAGAAAAAGGACCTATTGGCGTCGGCGGTGATGACTTCTGGATGGAGTAATCTTAATCCTTTGTCATCATCCCTCCGCCTCACGTCCTCCGTATAGACCTAACCCGTGGGTGTTGTCGTGACAGTAGGTATCCCTATTCCTCTGGTATCCCTGCTAATAGCAGGATGCCGTTCAGAGGGTTTATGCCCGCATGGGCATTGTGGTGGATAATATATCCCATAGTACTACTTTATTACACTCCGCATAACTGAAAGTGGCACTTTTTTCGGCTTTTTTACAAAAAAACACTAAAATTTCTTTGCTGGTTTCAAAAATTATTGTAAATTTGCACACGGAATGTATATAAGGTGTCTATGAAACACCCTTAAACGACAACAAATAAACAATCGAAAAATAAAGAAAACAATGAAGAAAACCAATGTTTTGGCTGCGCTGGCTTTTGTTGCCGCAGGCCTTTTCACTACCAGCTGTAGTGACAACGGAGAGTTTGCTGGGATGAGCATCACAGCAGAGGGTGAGGACGTGTATGCTCTCGTAGCACACAGTGATGTTCCTGCCTCTTTCACTTATGGCGGACAGACACTCGTAGGTACCGACGTAACATTCGAGACACAGGTTGAGGATGGCGTGCTGACAGTAACCGCTGACGGCTACCTGCCTCAGACAGCTAACGTGTCTTTCTCTGAGACCAATACTCTGAACAAGATTGATGTTACCCTCGTTAAGGAGTCTACCATCAACGTGGCACAGAGCGATGCTAAGGGTAACACTGTAAGCAACGACAGTGAGAACCAGAGCGTTATGGGCCTCCAGGGCATCCTGAGCGTTGCCAAGGACGTGAACATCTCCGGCAACACCAAGGATCCATTCTCTGCAGTGATATTCCAGCCAGCTCCACAGTTCGCTGACGTTATGAAGCAGAAGGAAGGTGACGTGGTAAACGTGCCTCTCATCGCTGTAAGGTGTGAGCCAGACGGCGCACAGTTCGACAAGCCTATCTCTGTATTCGTTGATATGAGCGAGACTGAGGGCTTTGACCTCTCTTGCCCAACAGCGTTCCAGGGCACACAGGTGGTTGCTGACGCTCGCGGTATCACAGCACAGGTAGGTCACTTCTCTAACGTATTCGTTGCTGCAAATGCAGAGCTGATAAAGACTGTTAACAAGTCTACGACATCTAAGGTAAGGCTGAAGGTTAAGGCTGGTGAGAATGTTTACAAGTACAATGAGTACACTGGCTACAAGGCTACCTATAAGACTGGTAGCGTTGAGGACCGCTTCCTCATGTCACAGTATGGTGCTTACGCTTCTGTATCACGTGAGACAACATTCAATGCAAGCAGCGATGGCTATGCTGAGATTGAGACCACACAGCATATCTACGACGTAACATGGCGCAGCGGCAGAGTAACAATACGTGCTACTGTCTATGGCCGTTTCTATGCTGATGCTACAGTAGACGGTAAGACTGTAAGACTGCACACCGGTGGTAGCAACTAATAGGTTTTACGATAAAGCACGATAAGGAAATCTGCTCGGCTGAATGGCAGCTGGGCAGATTTTTTTGAAGATACGCCCATTGGCGTTATAACGCAACCTCAATAACAACGTTAACACGACATCTTGAGAAAGCTATTCCTATTCATATTTCTTGCCGCCGGCCTCGCTGCCGTAGCGCAGACGGAGCTGGTGGATACGATGGCAGCACCTGCTGCTCCTGACAGTCCGGAAGAACCGCTGATACTGGAAAGACCGGCATACCCTACGGCGCCGGTGATGACGGTGGCGCCGGAAAAGATGGAGACGCCGGCTGTCAACGCCGCTGCTGCTCCCTTGACGCGTCCGAGGGTGGAGCTCTTCTGCGGTGCAGAGCTGAGCTATGCCGACATCAACTTCCTGCGTCTGTATAATGTGCTCATCAACCTCACCCCGGCAACGAAGTGGCACATGGGTAAGGACTGGATGCTGACGGCAATGGTCTACGTACCCGTGACCAACTACGGCTACGGAGAGCGCATGAACATGATACGCCTGAACATCGCAGCACTGTCGAAACAGCTGCACTTCAACAATGCGAAGCAGCACTTCAAACTGACGGGAGGACTCTTCGCCAGGGAGCGCATGGGCTTCGACATGAAATGGATGTGGCCCGTCAACAGCTGGCTGCTCTTCCTGGCACAGGGCGGCGCCACCTGCCACTGGGCATTAGGCATCGACACGAAAGGCAATAAGGAAGCGGAATTCGGAAAGGACTGGCGATTCACGGGTATAGCCGGAGTGAAGTTCTACATCTACAGGTGGAACACAGAGTTCCAGCTGACGGGAGGACGATACCTCAACGAGAAGTTGGGTGCGCAGATTGACATGATGCGACACTTCAACCACTGTACGGTGGGACTCTATTTCCAGACGCATCAGAAGGATGACTATAACCGATACACCAACCGCACGCAGGCAGGAGGCTTCAAGGTCATCATGATGCTGCCGCCATACAAGAAGAGCAAGCGCAAGGTGGTATTCCGGCCAGCATCCAACTTCCGCCTGACATACAACGCACAGAGCGACGGAGTGTCTATGAAGATGTATGAGACAGACCCCGAGGAGAACGAAAGACAGTATCCTATAGACGTAGACTGGGGAACAGGAAAGCTGCCGTAATTCGGATTAACAAATTAACCAATTAACAAATTAACGAATTAACGTTATTACGGTATAACGTAATACCGATATAACGTAATAATGTAATAACGACAGAACGCTATAACGCAACTTATGCGAAGGTTACACCTTATTATATATATAATAGGCATGATGCTATGCTGCAGCCTGTCTGTGTCGGCACAGCAGGAACTGGGTATGGCAGGATATATCCATACTCCCTCGGCAGACTTCGACTCTACCGGCGTGGCACGTGTGGGAGCACA
The DNA here is from genome assembly GCA_905236165.1 of uncultured Prevotella sp. Classification (GTDB taxonomy): domain Bacteria; phylum Bacteroidota; class Bacteroidia; order Bacteroidales; family Bacteroidaceae; genus Prevotella. The sequence goes on from CAJOOC010000085.1 coordinate 11,326, forward strand.
GTATGTGCCCATAGCCTTGATGCCCGACGGAATGAAGTGCGACGGCGAGAAGTATAACTCAATGACAAACTACCTCAGCATCACACCATTCTGGTGGGTAGAGCTGGGTTACGGATATACGCTGACCCGTTTGCACCGCAACAGGGACGAGAGTGAGCCCACGGGCTTCTATGCCAAAGACCGCTACTTCTCCATCGTGCTGCGTCCGCTCAGGGAAGACCGCTGGTGGCCGTCGTTGGCCGTTGGTGGCAACGACGTATGGGGCAGCGGAGAGGACGGAGAGTCAGGCAGCAACTTCTACCGCAACTGGTTTATGGTGGGAACGAAACACTTTATGCTGGGCAAGCAGCGCATTGGGGTGAACATGGGCTACCGAACCTGGAAGCGTAAGTACAACCAGAAGTGGAACGGAGTGTTTGGAGGCGTTACATTTCAGCCTTCGTTCTATCCGAAGCTGCGCGTCATTGGCGAATGGACCGGCAATGAGGTGAACATTGGAATGGACTGCAGGGTATTCAAGTATTTCCTCCTGCAGGCCGCACTCGTTGACTGTAAGCACTTCACAGGAGGACTGAGCCTGTGGATTCCGTTGCTGTAACAGGTTATATATTATAGGTTACAGGTGAGGGGTGAGAGGATCGGCGAAGCCAACGAAACGCTTCGCTACGGAACAGAGCAGAGCCCCTACGAAACTCTTCGCTACGGAACGGCTGTATGGCTGGCTACCCTTATCTGATGCCTCTGGCATCGGCCCCGCAAGGGTGTAGTGATATAAGAGGTAAGAAGTAAGACGGACTGAAGGACCAACAGCCAGACATTCAGAGGTAAGAAGTAAGACGGTCTGAAGGACCAACAGCCTATAGCCCAGGGCAGCGCCCTGGGGGATAGAGGCATACGGAGAACACGCCCTGTAGGGGCAGCAGAAATAATGACAGAGATAATAAAGACCTTTCCTTTTAGCATTGCCGTTACGGTGGCGATATGGGTATTGTGCTTGATACCAATACCTGAGACGCCGCTGAGCGATATCTCCCTGATAGACAAATGGACGCATTTCGTGATGTATGGAGTACTGACGCTGGTGATGCTGTGGGAGAGAGGGAAAAATCCGATGAAACCGATGATTTCGGTGTGGCAGCTGCTGCTGATACCCATCGTCATGGGAGGCCTGATAGAGCTGGCACAGAGATACCTCACCACCTGCCGCTCAGGGGAGTGGCTCGACTTCGTGGGTGATACCATCGGAGTAGTAATCGGAGCAATACTATATGTCGCCTTCCATGCAGCAAAAGATCACTCTCCTCGCATGTAAGAAGACAACGGGATGTTTTTTTATGGAGACAACTGGGTGTTTTTTATGGAGACAACTAAGACAACAGGGACAACTATTTCGTTAAACTAAAAGAGCAGGGTGAAGCCTGCATCGATTCTGTCACGGCGAATCAGGGACGTGGGCGTCTCGCCCGCGATACTTTTACGACGTAAGCATTCGACCATCTACAGGTACAAACACCTAATATATTATTGTGACAGCAGCAACAATCAAATCTGATTGTTGCTGCTGTC
>CAJOOC010000086.1 GCA_905236165.1 uncultured Prevotella sp.
AGATTCAAGCAAGTAGTAGAAGAATTCGAGAATGAGAAAGTTACTATCAATGTCGAGAACGCTACGGAGTTCAAGGCAGGCGATATAAACAAGTATCTGACTGGATTTGAAGTGTTAAACCCCGATTTGGTGATTTGTCATTTAGACTCCAAGGCATCTATGCAGCTTACCATTACCATCAACAAGGGCCGTGGCTACGTTCCTGCTGATGAGAACCGTGAGTTCTGCACAGACCTCAACTCAATCGCTATCGATTCTATCTACACCCCTATCCGTAACGTTAAGTTCAGTGTTGAGCCTACCCGTGTCGAGCAGAAGACCGACTACGACAAGCTCATCCTTGAGATAACGACGGACGGTTCCATCCACCCGAAGGATGCGCTGAAGGAGGCTGCCAAGATTCTCATCTATCACTTCATGCTCTTCTCCGACGAGAAGATTCAGTTTGAGGATACTGGCATCGATGTCAACCAGGACTTCGACGAGGAGATACTCCACATGCGTCAGCTCCTTAAGACCCGTCTTGTTGACATGAACCTCTCGGTTCGTGCTCTCAACTGTCTGAAGGCTGCCGATGTTGACACACTCGGCGACCTTGTACAGTATAACAAGACCGATCTCCTTAAGTTCCGCAACTTCGGCAAGAAATCGCTGTCAGAGCTTGATGATTTGCTCGATAGTCTGAATCTGTCGTTTGGAACTGACATTTCAAGGTACAAACTTAATCAGGAGTAACGTGCCGCGCCTCTCCTGCCTACCTTGGCAGAGACGGAGCACAGGGCTGCCTGGTTACAAATCAAAATCAAAAACAGTCAAATGAGACACAATAAGAAATTCAACCATCTCGGTCGTACTGCATCTCATCGTTCTGCTATGCTTGCAAACATGGCAGTGTCGCTGATTATGCACAAAAGAATCACTACGACCGTTGCCAAGGCTAAGGCCTTGAAGAAGTATGTAGAGCCCCTCATCACGCGCTCTAAGGAAGACACCACCAACAACCGCCGCGTTGTATTCTCTTACCTGCAGGACAAGTTCGCCATCAAGGAGCTCTTCTCTGTAGTTAGCGAGAAGGTAGGCGACCGTCCCGGTGGCTATACCCGTATCATCAAGCTCGGCAGCCGTCAGGGCGACGCAGCAGATATCTGCTTCATTGAGCTTGTTGACTTCGACGAGGCAATGGCAAAGACTCCAAAGGCAGCCAAGAAGACTCGCCGTGCAGGCAAGAAGTCAGCTGCTGCTCCTGCTGTCGAGGCAGCTCCCGCTGCTGAGGCCGTAGCAGAGGAGGCACCTGCAGCAGAGGCTGAGGCAACAGCAGAGGCCAAGGCTGAGTAAACTGACAAGTATTAAGGTGAGTCCCTGCAGAAGATGGGGACAGCATCCACCGATACTACCAATACTAATAGAGATTGCCCTGATGCACTAACAATGCAGTGGGGCAATCTTTTTTTTCATTGTTTCTTTCGCTCAACACATACACGACACCTATGCGCAACATCTTTCCCACTAACGAACGTGGCAATGCACTGACTCATCTCATCGGCGCCGTCTTCGCCCTCTCCTCCATCTGGATGGTGTGGCCTGCCGTCTACAAAGGCTGGCAGTGGGCCTTTGGCGTTATATTCTTCATCGTGGGCATGTTCCTCATGTTCCTCAGCAGCACTATGTACCATTGGTGGTGGCCAGGCAAGGGGAAGGATGTGCTTCGCAAACTCGACCATATCTCCATCTATGTCATGATAGCATGTTCCTACACTCCAATATGCGTGGCCGTTGTGGGAGGCTGGATAGGGTGGACCGTCTTTGGGGTACAGTGGGCCATCGTCATCGGGGGCGTGTTCTATAAGGTCTTCGCCATGGGCAAGTACCCGCGTCTGTCGTTGGCTCTCTATCTCTTCATGGGCTGGAGCGTATTGCTCGTAATAAAGCCGGTGATAGAGCGTCTATCACCGGCTGCATTGGCGTGTATCGTTGCTGAGGGCGTTCTCTATACCGTGGGCACATACTTCTTCGCTCACGATGAGAAGCGGCATTTCCATGCCATTTGGCATGTCTTCGTGCTTCTCGGAGCCATGGCCCATTGGACTGCGGTGCTCCTTATTCTTTTATAGGAGCCGTGAGGGAGGCCGTCAGCGTCATTCCTTTACAGGTTATACTCACCTGTCTCATCGTCTTGCCATTCAGGGTCTGAGGGAGTGTTGTTAGCCTTTGGCTCCGACACCATGACGAAGCTGATGCAGTGCTTCATCGTGGCGATGCGCAGTGTTGGTATGATATATTCCTTCTTCATAATTCTTATTTTATCATTGTTCCGGCAGTAGTAAAGGTGCCGTTAGGTGTTACTATTACTATGTGTCCGTCTTTCACGGTCTTCCTTATGCTCTGCTTCTGCGTCTCAGCATCGGTGGTGCTTGTGATGCCCGTAGTGCTGTCGGTGAAGAGCAGCGAGCTGTACAGGTATGACAGTGCATCAGGCACCTTCAGATAAGCCTTGTATGGGCTGCAGCGCTGTGTGTTGTCTGCTGCTACCTTGTAGAATGCCAGGCCGGTCGCCGGCAGATTCTGCATCACGTAGCTGCCCTGTGGCACGTAAACAGCCTCGTTTGTCGTATTGCCTACCAGCAGACCGTTCTGATACTGTCCCGTAGGTGTCGTAGGACCGCTGAAGGAGTATGTTCCTGCAGTGCCGCTGACGAGGTATGCCTTGTTCATGGCAATCTCCGTAGCCTCGCTCTTTGTCAGCAGAGAGCCTTCCACATCAGTCACCTCATATAGCGTCAGCCCTGCTGGCTTCTCAGCGCTGAACGGCAGACACAGCGTACCCCAACCTGCAGAACTAAGCTTGTAGTCGATGGTCTGCTTGGCTGTTGGGATAAAGTATGTCTGATATAAATTATATAATGTAGTACCTGATGTGTAATCATCAATTTCTATCGAATATCTTGAATTCTCGGTAAGGGTAAGGCCTGAGGTGTTCGTCTTGTTGAGTTCTACTGTGGTGCTTTCACCGTTGGCCAGTGTCAGATAATACATCCAATAGCCGCATGAACTGCCGCCACTCTCTGGGTAAATCCATGTTACGATAAGCTTGTTGTTGATGTCTGCCCCTGAATTGTTCTTAAACTTCAGCGTCAGGTTCATGCTTTCATCGTTTGTGCCGTCAAGAATAGTATATTCGCCGTTCTTGCCAAATGAAGGCACATCTGTAAGATACAATGTATTTCCTTCTGTTATCTCAAGCGTGGGAATCGTTTCTTGTGTTGTTGGAATGTCTTTCCATACTGGCGTTTCTTCTGCGTTGTCGTAATATGTAGGATATACGTGGTAGGTCTGTCCTGCTTCTGCAAATATATTTAGGCTAAATCCTTTTACGTTAGAGGAAATAAGCGGAAAAGAGTTCTGGTCCAAGTTGTTTGATGGACCTTTCAGATAGATGCTCTCGTTTGTGGATGTATTCTCCAACCTCACGCCATAGGAAAGGCTCTTCGTCTCAAAGCTGCTATTCTTGAAAATTCCGAGCAAATAGAGTTTAGCGCCTACGTTTAATGATGTGATGGTAGAGGCACCGTTAGACAGAGAATATCCATCAGGGTTTGTCACTTTGCATGCATAGGCATTTCCCTGATTTGGCTGTATTCCTATCAGCACGTCCTGATCTTGGTCGTAAGATGAACCTGCTGCTCCGCCACCTGAGCCTGTGCCGTCAGGAGTCAGGGCCTTGACACCGTTTGCCGTGCCTTGCAGAGGGAAGAACCCATTGCAGTTGCCACTCCAGCCCCAGTTCATGTGGTAAAGGTCGTTGCCGTCCTCATATTTGTATCCGTCGCATATAAAGGAATGACCAGCGGAGCCAGTGCTGCCACTGTAGATAACAGGCCTGTCTGATGCCAGCTCTGCATAAATCATCTCGGCCCATGTGTCATCGTTGTAAAAGACGCGTTCTTCAAAAGACATGCCCTTGTCATATCCGAAATAATTGATCATTCCCCGCCCCAAGACTTCCGTTGATGCAGAGGAACCACCGTTGTAGAAGGTACAATAGTTCATGCTTGCAGCCACACCGCAGTGGTACATCAGGGTAGCTACAGCATTCTCTGCGTCTGTTCCTGTCCCTGAATCAGTGCCGCTGTACGAATTGTAGGAGTAGGTCGTAGTCATCTTGTCCCACTGGTACGTGGTGCTACCGAAATCAGCACTGTATGTTTTGCTGTATGCTGATTCATAGGTTTTACTTCCTGTACCAGTAGTCGGGTACTTATGATAGAACATCACCTGTGCAGCAGCTGTAGCTACACATCCCGTTGCTGTTGCATTATTATAATCCGTGTAGCTGCATTGAGTGTAAAATTTCGGTATCGCCGTGTTAAATGGCGCCACCTGGTCCCATGTCGTTTCTACAAGGGGAGCGATGTCGGCACGGGCAATGGTGTTCACCTTCCCCTTTGCTGGTTGACTGAGGGATATGGTGCCCTGCTTCACGCCCTTGATGGCGCTGCTGATCTGCTGCTGGTACTGCCCTAACCACCATTTCACGTTCTCCGGTGCTGTGGCATAGTCGAAGGTGCCGTGGTCCACGTAGCCCAGTATGGTGCGTGCTGCCTCGTCACCGCCAACGATTACGAAGCCGCCGCCGCTCTGGTTGAACACATAATAATATGTTTCGTCACCTTGCTGCGCAGTATACGCCAGTTTCACCTCCGCTGTCGTGCCGCCCTTGGCGCCGGCGGTGTGCTGGCTGAGGAATGCGGAAGCCTTCTGCTGCGCATCGCTGAGGCTTACAGTCTGACCGTACATCGTTGTCGCCGATGCCATCAGAATGAATAATGCTGTGAATAAGTGTTTCATAGAGTGTTGTTTGACTTTTGTTTTTTGTTCTTATATCCTTCGGCTGCAAAGATACTAATAATTTTTCTTTTACCAAAGAAAAAACAAGTTTTTTTGTTCCTCTCCCTTATATCATCTGCCAGGGTGTCATCTGCCAGCAGCTTTAATTCGTTAGTTTGTTAATTTGTTAATTTGTTAATTCGAATGTCTTCCCTCGGCACCTTGTCCCAGTCGAAGAGCGGCAGCAGCTCTTCCGCTGTTGTGGGGGTGGGGTGGGGCAGTAAGCCGGCCAGATGTCCCAGCATCCCTATAATCTCCTGTGGGGTATGGCGCAGTCTCAGTTCTCCCATGTCCATGCTCTTGTCGCGTTTCGACAGTCTCTGCCCGGCATCGTTCGTCAGCAGCGGGAAATGTATGTAGCGTGGTGAGCTGAGCCCCAGCAGCTCAGCCATGAATGCCTGTTGCGGCGACGAGAGAAGCAGGTCTCTGCCCCGCACCACCTCCGTCACGCCTGTCAGGGCATCGTCCACTACCACCGCCAGCTGATAGGCGAAGGCCCCATCCTTGCGGCGCACGATGAAGTCGCCCACCTGTTCGTACAGGTCTACCGTCACGTCGCCGTAGTGTCCGTCGTGAACCGTCACCACCCTGTGCGGCACCTCCACGCGTAGCGCGGCAGCTCCTGCTTTCACAGCAGCTATGGTGGTTCCCCCCTCCCTCACTTCGGTGAGGGCCGGTGTGTGGCTTTCCCTATGCACTACCACCCTTCCGTCGCTCTCGTGCGGGGCCTGTGTGGCCAGGATGTCGGCGCGTGTCCTGTGGCATTCATACAGCACGCCCTGCTCCCTTAGTTTCTCAAGGTATGCGGCGTATATCTCTGTGCGCTGGCTCTGATACACCACCTCACCGTCCCATGTCAGCCCTAACCATTCCAGGTCGTCCATCACGCGGTCGGCATACTCTTGCCTGCTACGCTGTGGGTCTATGTCCTCTATGCGCAACAGCCACCGACCCTCCTGCTTATGTGCGGAGAGCCATGAGAGCAGAGCACTGAACACATTGCCCAGATGCATCCTGCCCGTGGGCGATGGTGCGAAACGACCGGTGATCAAATTAACGAATTAACAAATTAACAAATTAACGAATTCCGTCCCTTCCCATTTAGACAACGGTGCAACGAGGGCCAGGGACGTGGGCGTCTCGCCCGCGATGCCGTAAGGCATATTACGCTGATGCGGGCACAGAGGATGTTCCATTTTCTGTCGCGGGCGAGACGCCCACGTCCCTGACCTCAGCATCACATCACCTCCCCTATGGGGGAGGCTGGGAGGGGGCTTTCCCTGATAGGGCTGGGAGGGGGCTCATGATAGGGTAGGGTTGAGGTCAAACCCTTCTGGCAGCAGTTCCTTTAGGGACCACCGTTTTAGTTGCGTGACATTGCCGTCCTTATCGGTGCTGGCGCATGCAATGGTGAAGTCCGGGCTGCATAGCTCCGCCATCACCTGCCTGCATACTCCGCAGGGCGTGCAGAAGTCTGTCTTCTCGCTGCCTGCCTGCCCGCCTACTATGGCAATGGCCTTGAAACGGCTGCGCCAGTCGTAGTCTTCGGCACAGGCGGCTCCGGGCTCTCCTGTCGCCTTCACGTCGCTAACGGCCTTGGCGAAGGCCACTCGCTCTGCACATAGCGACGGGCTATAGGCTGCATTCTCTATGTTGCAGCCGGTATACACCGTGCCGTCGCTGCAAAGCAGTGCCGCGCCTACCTTATAGTGGGAATATGGTGCATAGGCCTGCCTTCGTGCCGCCAGCGCAGTGAGGATTAGTGATTTCATCTCGTCCATGTCTTGCTTGTTGTAGGTTTCTGCGGCAAAGGTAATACTTTTTTTCGAATTAACAAATTAAGGTATTAACAAATTATCGATTCATAGTTTCAGACGCTCCAATAGCCCTGGAAACTCACCGTCAAAACCAGTCTCGGAGGGTCAACCGTCAACCCTTATGCAACAGACGGTCTATTAGCGTCTAATCGACGGTCTATTAGCGTCTAATCGACTGTCTATTACCGTGTAATCGACCGTCGATTGCAACGCCCTGAATAACAGTGTGTTGCAAGGCTGTCTTTCTGCTGCGGTTCCTTCCGTGCCCTGTCAGAGTGTCTTCTGTTGGTGCTTTTTTCCTTTTTTGGCTGGCGCTGCAGCATTGTCAAAAAGCCATAAAATCACGTCAGAAGGCTCATAAAAACGTAGAAGAAGCGTTAAAGATACCTTAAAAGTCCAAAAACATAAAAAATCCAACTTTATAGCAAAATAAATCCGACAAAGTTGTTGTAGTAAAGAGAAAAATGTGTACCTTTGTCCCCGAAAACTGAAGATAAGCCTCCCATGAGCGCAAATAAAGAAGGAATACATACGCGTATCCTGCTGTGTTTGGAGCGAGACCGCTGCTACACCGACAAAGAGATGTCGATGGAAAAGATGAGTAGGCTTGTAGGCACAAATACGTCCTACCTCTCCAATGTTGTCAACAAGGAATTCGGCTGCCGGTTCAAAGAGCTCATCAACCGCTACCGTACCGAGATGGCACAGCGCGAGATCCTGCGGCAAGACGATGCCACCTATGCCACCGGCGAGAAATGCGGTTTCACGTCCAGGGCAAACTACTACGAGGTGTTCAGACGAATGACAGGGCTGACACCCTATCAGTATCTTCGGACTGCGAGGAAATAACTAACGGGTGTCCTTCTGGTACACCTTATTAATAATAAATAAAGGAATATTTAATAAAGCGTAAAGAAAAAAGAAATTAATTGTATTAACAAAAAGAAATCATCAAAAAACAACTTTTATTTAATAACTTATTTTTAAACTTTTATGAGAAAGAAAATTTTTAGTGCTTTGATGCTTGTAGCATTTTTTGCTGCTACATCATCAACATTGGTTTCTTGTAAGGATTATGACGATGACATCAGTGCTGTCAATACTCGTATTGACAACCTCAACACTGAGCTGAATAATGACATCGCAAGCCTTACGAACCAGCTCAACACCGCTAAGACTCAGCTGCAGGACGCTATTAACAACAATAACGCCCTCATCCAGAGCCTTACACAGCGTGTTGCAAATGACGAGACGCAGTTCAATGCTGCTATCGCTGCCCTGCAGAAGGGTCTTACAGACGAGGCTTCTGCACGCGACGCTGCTGACCAGTTCCTCCAGAGCCAGATTCAGGAGAACCAGCAGAACATCGTTAAGCTCGCTGCTCGCGTAGCTGCTCTTGAGAGCGCAATGGAGCAGGCTCAGGCTGCCATCAAGGCTCTTGAGGACACAAAGGCTGACAAGGCTGCCCTTCAGGCTGCTCTTGAAGAGGCTGCTGCTACTCACGCTGCCCTGACAGGTCGTCTCGACGCTCTGGAGAAGGCTATCGCTGCTGAGACATCTGCTCGTCAGGCTGCTGACGTTGCTGAGGCTAATGCACGCGAGGCTGCCGACAAGGCTGAGGCTGCTGACCGCGCTGCTGCTGACGCTGCTGAGGCCAGTGCACGCGAGGCTGCCGACATCGCCATTGAGGCTGCTTACAAGGCTGCTGACGTTAACCTGCAGACCCAGATCACAGCAAACCTTAAAGCAATCGAGGCTCTTCAGGCATTCCAGGCTGAGCAGCTGCTGAACAACGCTGCACAGCAGAAGGCTATCGAGGACAACGCTAAGGCTATCGAGGACAACGCTAAGGCTATTGATGACCTCGCTAAGCAGGAAGCTGCTGACGTTGAGGCTCTGAACAAGCTCATCGCGGCTAACGCTAAGGCTATTGACGATCTCGCTAAGCAGGAAGCTAAGGACATTGAGGACCTGACCAAGGCTCTGAACGATTTCAAGTCTGAGGTTGCTGCTACTTACGCTACTAAGAAGGAGCTTGGTGACTTCCAGAAAGAGGTTGCTGCTACCTACGCTACAAAGAAGGAACTTGCTGACGGCATGGAAGAGGCTAACAAGAAGATCAACGCTGTTAACGACCGCGTTAACCTCCTGAACGTCCTCATCTCTAAGCGTCTCACTTCTATCGTCTTCGCTCCTAACAAGTACATCGACGGTGTAGAGTGCATCGACTTCTCTTCTATCAAGTATAAGACTTGGGGTAAGGCTGACGCTGCCGACAAGGATCAGAAGGCTGAGTTCCTCCGTGACTACCCAACTGATAAGAACTACTCTGGTGACAATGGCATTGCTAAGCCAGACTCATTCCTCATCGACAACGGCACAACAACCGCTACTTACTATGTTAACCCAACAGGTGTACAGACCGAGAACATCGCTTCTCTGGAGTATCTGCACAACTACGCTACAAACTACCTCACACGTGCTGACAACGTGAAGGACGGTATCAAGCTGAATGTTGCTGGTTACAAGGTTGAGAACGGTAAGCTGACTGTTAAGCTGACTAAGAACGTTTCTCAGGTTGCTAACAAGAACCAGATCAACAATGGTAACAAGGACTTCACCATCGTTTCTCTGAAGGCTGAGATCGCTAAGGAACAGCTCACTGACGATGAGACTTCTGCTGCTGTTTACTCTGACTGGGCACGCCTCTATGAGGAGACAAGCAAGGTACGTATCCACCAGAAGGGTGCAAAGGAGAACGCTGCTGCAGCTCACTTCTATGCATTCTCTGAGATCTACAACGTCTTCAATAAGGCCTATGCTGATGCAGTTCCAGTCACTCCGAGCTCTGCAAACGCTCTCCACTTCAAGTATCCATACGATAATCAGCACATCCTCAAGAACGTTAAGTACAATAGCACACTTAACCTGAACTCTCTTGACGACGTTTGTGACACTAAGGGTGCCCTCATTGACTATGAGTCTTATGGCCTCAAGTTCGAGCACAACCTCGTAGAGTACAACGTGCTGAACGAGAACCAGACTAACGACGCTACCAACCAGAAGAAGTATGCTAAGATTGAGAAGGACGCAAACGGTAACGACATCCTTTCTTCTTGCGCTGCTGATGGTACTATCACTAACGGTAGAAACCGCGACGCTATCGGTAAGACTCCTGTTATCCAGGTTGTTCTGAAGGACACCATCAACAATCAGGTTGTTGACGTTCGCTACTATCGTATCCTCTGGACTATGGAGAGCCCTGAGACCAAGACTTATGACGAGCAGACATTCAACTTCGACTGGGGTTGCGGTGACGTTTACGGTTCACGCATCCAGGAGGCTGAGCTCAACAAGTTCTATGCTTGGGCAAGCGAGGATGGTAATGGCTTCGACCAGATCACATTCCACGCTATCTATCAGTTCGATACCGCTCTCTATGCTACAGCTGACGCTGCTAAGGATCAGGATGGTACACAGGTTGTTGGTACTGTAGCTGACCTCTGGTCTGCTTCACAGTCTACACAGGCTCACAACGTAACATTCGACTTCGACAAGTCTGAAAAGCTGACACTCGACCTCTACAATGGTAAGGCTGTAGAGCGCATGGGTTACATCGCTGTTAGGTCTAAGCTTTATGGCTATGCTGCATTCATCATCCCTGTTAAGGCTATCATCTCATATCTTGGCCCACAGATCAAGGCTGGTGCTTCTTACAACCAGACTGCTTGGGACTTCCAGGGTGGTTCATCTGCTGCATACTCTATTGACAACATCCAGAAGTATGTTACCTCTAACCCAACTCTGACCAACAATCCTCTCTATGGTCTTGAAAAGGGCTTCACTGATGCTCAGTTCATCAACGACCTGCTGAACAACTATAACATCAACGGTCAGGCTCCACAGGAGCTTAAGCAGCTCCTCGTAAATGTTTACAAGGTTGAGAGCGATAAGGAGAAGGTTCAGAAGGTAGAACTTGCTGACTCTGTTAAGATCATCTTCGACGAGGCTCGTCTCGGCATCCTCCCAGGTGAGGCTAAGTGGACTCTGTCTAACGACAAGCTGACTCTCTACTACAAGAATATTATCGCTGCTCAGATCTACGAGGGAACTAAGATTCGTCTCTACGAGGGTGCTACTCCTGGTAAGGGCGGTGTTCCAACTGATGGTGCTCTCCTGCTTGTGAACTACACAGCTGATGAGACAACTGACGTTAACACTATCAAGAACGCTGTTCCTGTTAAGCTCGTTGGTACTCAGTGTACTCTCGACGTAGATCAGGATAAGTATCTCGTTCGCTTCGAGAAGCCTCTGACAACTATCGCTCCTAACGTAACTCTCGAGGTTAAGGACCAGATCACTACTACCAACATCGGTGGTGCTGACTACCCAGGTTCTGTAGCTTCTCCAGCTATCTCTAACCTCTTCGGTCTGAAGGAGACATTCGGTCAGTATCGCACTGTTCTCGGTGAGGGTGCTACTCCAGGTCTTGCTTCTTGGTACATCGTAGGTGCTCCAAACTATAACCTCGCTGGTGCTAAGACCAACTACAAGAAGGATGGTACTATCGGTGACAAGTGTGAGACTAACATCCACGAGATTCTCGACAGCAACGGTAATGAGTACTTCCAGATTGCTATCATCGACTGCGCTGACGGTCAGAAGCACTTCCAGTTCCAGAACCAGAATGGTAACGCTCTGAAGCAGCCTATCTTGATTCAGTTCGACGTTACTATCGACACTAAGTGGCTCAAGAAAATCAAGTACACTGTAACAGTTACTGTTCAGCCTAACACCAACCCTGGTGGCGCAAAGTAAGCGAAAGCACTACTTAATTATTACATAAAAGCCGAAGGGCTCAGCGCCAGTAATGGCCTGAGCCCTTCACTTTGTTTGATAACTTTACAGTTATGAGAAGAAACATATTTCTATTTGCCATTGCAGCGCTCATGGCCTGCGGAATGTCTTCCGTCTTTACTTCATGTAAGGAGAAGACCGCTAAGGACAAGCTGAACCTCCCAGAGGCTCCGCTCATTACCCTTGAGGATACTATGCGTGCATTCTCCATGACGAAGGAATATATGGAGGCTCTGAAGAATGATCAGGTGGACTCTGCACTGAGTCTGCTCATGTATTATCCTGCCGACACCGTCATGTCTCTGCCCGCTGAGGTGAAGAATCGTCTGAAGCAACAGTACAAGCTCTTCCCTATAAAGGATTACAAGATGGAGACTTCTCACTTCACTGACCAGTATGAAGCTCGCGTGACATATAAGTATCGCTTTATGGACCCGCCTGCTGATGATCCTAACTATCCTGTTACGATGAATGTAACACTGCAGGTGAAGTTCTATAGGGGAGACTATTACCTCAGTCTCTACGATCACACGGTTCTTACGCGCGGCAACACTACGGAAGAAGAGCGTGAAACCAAGGAATTCCTTGAAAAAGCCAAGGAAAAGTGGGATGAGGAAAGAGGTGAATAATCCTATTCCGTCCTCCCCTTGTGGAGAGTCAACTATAGTCTCCGGAATCTCTGGAGCCTTCGGACAATAAAAAACGAGACCGATGAAACTTCTGTTTCACCGGTCTCGTTGCATTTTGCTTGTCGGGATGACCAGAAAAAATATTTCGACAGTTTTTTCTGATAATCAGGGACTTCGCAATGATAAAAAAATCATAATTGACATACTTGCGTCCGAGTTTCGTCCGACATCCTTGTTGCTGGCTCACCATATTCCATCGCTTGTGGTGAATATTTATAAGAATATTTTAACTTTCGTTATAATGTAGTTTTGTGCTTAAATCTATACTTTTATTCGTTTCCGAATTTAGAAGACAGGTCTTCGTATCGCTTTTTCCATTCTGCTAATTCTGCATCCTTCATACTTATTATGTGTTCTTTGGCTGCAATTAGTTCGTCTTTCAAGGCAACAATTTCACCCAGATGGTCAATCTTCTGTGTTAGGTCATTGTTTACTGTGCTGTTGATGATGTTGTTGTTGCCGTTTACGCTGTCGCTTTTTTGCTGCGCGACCTCTCCAGGTTCGAAGTCTACGAAGAAATCTATAGGCATGCCTGTTTCCTTCATGAGTCCGGTGAGGATACTTAATGTAATATTGTGTCCATACCTGAAGAAGGGCGCAAGGTTGTAATCTTCGCCTCCTCCGTTTTTTCTCGGTCTACGGTACTTCGCAAGAGCATGGGAGAGTTCTGTGTATGCTCCCCTGTGCTCCCTCAGATATTGTTTTAGCCTTGTTCCGTTGTATATCATTAGTTAAAACGTTAAAAGATACAAAATAACACAGCAAAGTTACGTTATAACATTGCAGATTTAATATTTATCATTAACTTTGCATGCAAATTTACAAATAAATCTTCAAAACAACAAGAAAATGACGAAGAAACTTACGCCTGTGGGACTTAAGGCCTATCGTGACGGTTTGGTAAGGGTTGAGCGTGTGAAGCTGACAAATTTCATTGCACTCGAGCTTGGCATTAGTGCCTTTAGCGTGATAGGAAAGTTTTCGGGCAGGCAGCAATGGAAGCCTGCTGAGCTGATTGCAATAAATACGATAATAGAGAAAGAGTTATGGAGAACATAGAGTTTTACATGTGGGGGGGGAAGGTGAGATATCGCATCAATGGTCAGGAGCATGTCCTGGATCAGAAGGACCGGGATATCATTGATTTTGTTCTTGATAGTCTGCAGCGGTATTTCCCCGAAGCTCTCGACGCTCTTAGCGATGAGTATGCTGACTCGAAAGCTAACAGGCGTTACTATGACTTCAGGAGGGTTGATAGGTTCGTAAGGTGCAACTTCGCTGAAGCGGACGCCCTTCAGATGGATATCGGCGGCGGCATTATGCATTTCGAAGAGGTGAAGTGTCCCATGAGAGGAATATGCCGTCATGAACACAAGATATGCAAACCGCGCTTCAAGGTGCCGGTGCCGGAGGAAGAAGGCAAGGTTGCCGCCCTCTATTCAAGAGGCCTTACCGCCGATGAGATAGCGGGAGTGCTCCGTAAGAGCATCAAGACGGTTAAGAACCAGCTCACCAGCGCAACGAAGCGGCTGAAACTGAGCAAGACGAGGGACCTGATAAAGATTTTCAGTATATATAATATTACTACGCTATGAAGATAAGAGATTTCGAGACGGCCATCTGCGCTCTGGACTGCCCTATAGAGCTCGACGAGGTGAAGCTGCAGGGCGGCCATGTCCGCAGGTTTTTCGGGCACAGGGCTCCGGTGGTGACGGTGACGCTGGAAGAAAAACAGGTGCACAGAGGCGGACAACTGCTGATGTGGGACGAGTTCGGACGCGCGTATTCATGTCTGCTCAATACGGTGGGCAGCCAGGAGATACAGCACGACACGCACGAGGGCGTGACGGAGAGCTGCTACGAAAGAGATACTGTTTTTGACCTGAAATTCGACTGAGGTATGAAGACAGGTGATCGTATAGTGGTAAGTGCCGCCGTGACTGGCGACGGCGTGCAGCACCGGGGCTGGATAGCCGATATGTGCGAGTTCATGGGACGGACGTTCGTGACGGTCAAGTTCGACACCCCTGCCGTTGACGGACGGCAAGGGTGCGTAATAAGCAATCCGGAATTGATATGGAAAGAGGAAGCATTATGAACCGTAACCTATATGAGTTTGGCAAGTTCTGCTACCAGCTGGCAGGCTACACCTACGCGGGCATTGTGCTGACTGTGGTTCTCGACATGGGTTCTTACGGCAGACGATACTTGGTATTCGGGGTGCTGCTTGCTTTTAGTTTCGCCTTGATGGGAATAATTATAATATATATGTCTAACTTAAACAATAGATTTTGAATGGATACAATAGACTATGTGGCAGCATTCTGTGCCTTGGTGGTTATAATAAACCTCGTCCTGGTTATAAATGTGATTAGAAGCAGGAAACGCTAAGACTTATATGGAAAGACAAAAAGAGAAATACTGCTCCAAGTGTCGTCGGCTGCTCCCGCTGACAGAGTTCCTGCTATACCGCCACAGTAACGGCAGGGTGTATACAAGGTCGGAATGCAAAGGCTGCGAGAGGGAGTATCATCAGAAGAGGCGCGAGAAGGACAGGGAGTACTCGAAGGAATGGCGCAAGTTGCATCCTGAATATTATAAGGATTACCGCCGTCGCCGCAGGGAGAAAGAGAAACAGAACATAATAAAATAAGCAATGAAATGGGCAACATGGAGAAAAAAACGGCCCGAGCAGCCTGACACAAGTGAGTGGGATCAAATGGATTGGATATCCCACGGCATAAAGAAACGGGAACGGGAAGAACTCGACAAGATGAAAAGGGTGAGTGCGGAGTTCTGGTTGATGAAAGCAGGCTTCGCGGCAGCCATCGCTCATCTGATATGGGATGTTATGACAGATATCCTGCGATGGTGCGGTATAATAGATTAAGTACAACGACAATCAGTGTGGCCACAATCCACCTTACGGTACTTTGCAGCCTGTCAACTCGACGGCTGATAGTGTCGCAAAGGCTAAGCAGGTTGATAAATGCTTCGCGCTGTGGTTCCTTCTTTCCTGTGTCAATCCAAACCTTCATGCCTGCAAAGGTAATAAGAATAAATCACTCTATGAAAATTTTTTCAAAAAAAACGGCAAAAAATTTTGGCGGTTCGCAAAATGTTTGTATCTTTGCACCGTCAAAACTTACAAGCGGCACAGATGCCGCTGGATTAACGTCCGGCGTTTTTTGTGCCCGTACATATAGAAATAATCGTATAACCACGCCGAGTTGGGAGTCAGGAAACTGCCCCACGGATTCTGCTTGTAAGTTCCGGACAGCTCGTAGCGTGGTTTCTTTATGTCAAAATCTTACAAGTTATGTCACAGAAGAATTATTTTGTGCGCGAGAATGCAACGGAGCTGCAGTATTTTTGCCAGCTTCAGGTTTCAAACAAATTCCGGAAGGACATGTCAGCCGGCGAGATGGAGCTGTGCACGTGGATGGTGCAGCACCTCGTCCATCGCAGCATCAGGGAGGAGCAGTTCCGCCAGGTGCTCGATGCGGTGCAGCAGCATGTCGATGCCATCAACCGCTCATGGGACGGCACGCGCCCGTTCCTGGTAATGACCTACGTACCGCTGCTGAAGACGGAGAGCGGCTACATACGCATCGAGCGCGCCAACCGCAGACACCAGGCCGTGCTGCTGCCCATCATAGATTATCGGGGAGAGGCCAAGGTGTAACAGAGACCGCGAGGCCGTATACGGCGGCCTCGCTTCAAAGAGTGTTAAACTGATTAAAAGACAAATCAATATGGACAAGTGGTTATTTATAGAGGTGTTTTCGTACAGATCTGTTAATAGAATGGGACAGGAACTTGGAGAGTATGTCCGAGACAAATATGACAGGACGGTCGTTCACGCAGACTGCATGAACGATGTAGCTGACGATATCAGGAGCAAGATGGATGAACTGAAGAAGAAATACCCGAGATGCAAGGGGTTTCAGCTCCGGCATCATAGATATGAAGATTCTGACTATATGATAAGGGATCATATCTGGGCCGGTCACGTAGATCCCAACAAAGACTATGAAGTGTTCGTTCTGCACACGAAGAAGATTCGTAAACTTAACCTTGAAACAACATTAAATTTTTGAGATATGAAAAGAAAGAAAAGGAACAGGCGCATGTTAACTCTTACCGTCCCCGCTATAAAGAAATTTCGCGAGATCCTGAAAGAGGGAAGGATGGAAAATTTTCTGATAGATAATGGAGAGAAATTTGGAGCAGGCAGCGTCCGGGTTAAGATCTATCTAAAACGCCGACCGTGGGTATTAACAATTGAAGCTAAGAGAGTGAAAAAACGTCGCGTTTGAGTATTTTGTTAAAAGGTATATTGCTGATACCTTTGCAAAAGAAAAATTCCGAAAGCTATGATAAAGGATCATATAATAGAAAAGCTATACAGTCTGAATATCCAGGATGTGGTGGCGGACTATGTGGAGTTGAAGAAAAGCGGTGTCAACTGGAAAGGCCTTTGTCCCTTCCATGATGACAAGAACCCGAGTTTTGTCGTCAGTCCCAGCAAGAATATCTGCCATTGCTTCGTATGTGGCAAGGGCGGCAGCCCGATATCCTTCGTCATGGAAAAGGAGAACTGCAGTTTCCCGCAGGCCTGCAAGATTCTGGGAGAGAAATATCATATCAAGGTTGAGGAGGACGAAAAGCACGAGCCTACCAAGGAGGAGATAGAGCTGCAGCGGAAAAAGGAAAGTGCGTTGGTTATATATGAACGCGTCCAAAGGCATTTCATGGAATGTCTGCATGCTGACACCCCCGAGGCGAAGGCCGCCTACGGATATGCCGTCTGCAGATGGGGTGCGGAGTCTGTGGAGGAACTGGGTCTGGGCTATGCTCCGAAAGACTGGCAGGACATAGTGAAGTTTGCTGCGAAGGAGTGTCTGAGCATACCGCTGATGAAAGAGTTGCGACTAATCAGTACCTCGGAGAAAGGCAACGACTACGGCTTCTACAACGACCGTCTGATGATACCTGTAAGGGACAAATTCGGACGCGTTATCAGCTACACCGCCCGCACTATGGACGAACACAAGGAGAAGGGAAGCAAGTATATCAACGGTGCAGAAAGTTTCTTCTTTACGAAGGGCAATCACCTGTTCGGCCTTGACCTTGCCCAGAAAGAGGGAGCGAAACAGGAGCTCTTTTATGTGGTGGAGGGTGCTCCGGATGTAATAAAGATGCAGCAGATAGGCATCACCAACACTATCGCAGCACTCGGGACAGCCTTCACAAAAGAGCAGTTCCAGCTGCTGAAGCGATATCACTGCACGCTGTGCTTCATTCCCGACCAGGACGGTCCGGGCATAGAGGCCGTCAAGAAGAACGGCCGTCTGGCTATGGAAGCCGGCTTCAGGGTGACAGTGAAAGAGATTCCCCCCATGGTGGACGAGGACGGCACCGAGCACAAACAGGATGCCGACAGCTATTTCAGGCGTAGCGATGAGGGGGGCAAGAACAGCGCAGAGGCGCAGCTGGCCTCTCTGAACACGGAGGATTTTGTGATATGGCTGGCCAGGCACATATACAACGAAGATCAGACCGACACTGCCAAGAGCGACAGCATCAAGGAAATATGCGACACGGTAATCCTGGAGCAGGATGAATTCACCCAGGGCAGCCTTATTGATGCGCTCGGAGAGAAATACGGCCACAAGACATTATGGAAGAATGCCGTGAACGATGCCAAGCGGCGGCGCAATGAGGCCAAGGCTAAAAGGAGTTCTCAGCGCTCAGGTATCGATCTTAGGAAATACGGTTTCTTTGAGGAACATAACTGTTATTGGAGCAACGAGGACGGAGGCGAGAAGCAATGGTCAAACTTCAAGATGAAGCCGTTGTTCCACATCATGGGTGTCGATGACTCCAAGCGCCTGTACGAGATAACCAATGTTGACGGCACCACGCGCACGCTGGAGCTCACAGCCGACGAACTGGTATCACTGCCCAAGTTCATGACCCGTGTGGAGAGTGCCGGCAATTTCCTGTGGAAGGCAACCATGCAGGAGCTTACCAAGCTAAAGAGCTATCTCTTTGACATTACAGGCACGGCGATACGCGTGAGACAGTATGGATGGCAGAAACGCGGCTTTTGGGCCTTCGGCAACGGCTGCATATACGACAACGACTGGTACCCCGCAGACCACATGGGTATCGTTCACCTCCATGAAGCCAACAAACAGCTTGATAACTACTATCTGCAGGGTGCCAGCGACCTCTATGCCGAAGACACCAGTTATTTCTCTTTTGAGAGGCAGTTCGTAATGCCAGAGGGACACAGTAGCATATCACTCAGGAACTTTGCCCTGATGATGGCGGACGTATTCGGTGACAATGCCAAGATAGCCATATGTTATCTGCTTGCCACCATCTTCCGTGACATAATTACCGGATACACCACCAATTTCCCGCTGCTCAACCTGTTCGGTCCGAAGGGCAGTGGAAAGTCTGAGCTGGGCATTACGCTCATGCGCTTCTTCACGAGAGGTGACCGTCCCATCAATCTCCGCAACACCACAGCACCCGGACTGAGCCAAGCACTGGCCATGACGGCTAACGGCATGGTGCACCTCGACGAGTACAAAAACTCACTCGACATGCGTATCATAGAGATTATCAAAGGTGCATACGACGGTGTAGGCCGTTCCCGCCTCGATATGGATCGTGGCAAGCAGGTAGAGAAGACTCCCGTCGACTGCGGCGTCATTGTCAGCGGACAGGAGATGCCTACGCTGGATATCGCGATGTTCAGCCGTATGATATACTTGACACACGACACCACGGTACATGACCGTGAAGCGAAAGACAAGTTCAACAACCTTGCAGATATAAGGAAACTGGGGCTGCAGCACCTGACAAAGCAGATACTCTCACACAGGGCTCTTTTCGAAAGCTCATTTTACGACACCTATAACGAGGCTACCAATGAAGTCTACGACCTCATCGACGGTTCACAGGTGGAAGACCGTCTTTGGCGTAACTGGGTGATGCTGCTGGCCGCCTACAAGACTCTCCATCAGCAGCTGGACTTGCCATTTGATTATGAAGAAATAAAGAGGCTGTGTGTGGATGGAATAAAACGGCAGAATTCGGAGATAATAAGCAACAACGAGCTGGGCAATCTGTGGAATGCCATGACATACCTCTATGAGGAAGGTATGATATACAGCGACGGCGACTTCAAGGTGAAGTATGTCAAGACGCTGAAGACCGACCGCACAGAGCGAGAGTACCGCACGAACACCCCGGTACTGATGCTGCGCCTGAACCATTTTATCGGCCAGTACAAACGCATGGCCAAGCAACAGGGAGAGACGGTGATGTCCAAGGACTCCATCCGCTACTACCTTACTACCAGCGGTGCCTACCTGGGTATGAAGGCATCGGAAAGATGGAAGGTGTTCCAGGATGGCAAGCCTCTAACAGAGGTGCGCATAGAGCAGGGTGGGCAGGCAAGACAAGCCGATATATGCAAGTTTGACAGGTGCATGTGCTTCGACTATATTATGCTGAAAGAGAAGTTTGACCTGAACCTGGAATCTATATCAGCGGAGCGTGCCGAAGAAATGGAGCAGGAAGCTGCAGAGGCAGAAGCCAGGAGCTTCGCCAGAAAGAGAGAGCCGGACATGTTCGAAAAAGAATGACCTTCTTTACACTTATATAAAGTTTTTTGGAATTTTCCTTTATGCAGGAAGCCTGATGCGTGATGCATCGGGCTTTTTGCTTTTATAGCCAGAAAACACCTCGTACAGTTATCATTGCGCGCGTGCGCGCGAGAAAAACTATGCACACACATGCACACAACTGCACACATTTTTGTTTATGCTTGATATACAGACGATTACGGATAGCACACAAATAAATAATGGTGCACACGTTGTGCACAAATTTGCACACACTTTGCACACAAGCTTCTAATTTGCACACAAAAGACGCATTTTGCACACATTTTTTTTCTTTTGCACACAAAACATATTTCTCTAATTAGCTGATAATAAGGAATATAGTGTTTTGTGTGCAGTTGTGTGCAGCGTGTGCAGCTGTTTATGTATTCGTGTGCGTGATTATTTTTTTTCTACAATAAAACACAACTTTTCTTGTAATTACCAGAATTTTTGTTAACTTTGCATCGTTAAATTGTAGTAACTATGAGTAATATCCAAATCTATGTGAAGCTACCGCTATATGAGCGGGAGTGGTGTGAGTTCCATTTCGGATGTCCATGTGAATTCCCGCCACAGACTAATCTGAACAATGTTATTAGGCATTTCTCCAGGCAACGGCCTTCAACGGCACTCCCTGAGACTCAGCAGGCGGGCGAGATGGCTATATGTCTCATGGGAAGCCATTCTAAGAAACCTGAGATGTATAACTATGTTTCCAAACATGGGAAAGATGCCATTGTAGAGGCGATAGATGACCTATTCGTAATGCATATGTGGGAAGATCTTACTGATATCGGCTGCAGGAGCGTACAGCTTTCAAAGTTGGTAAAGGACTGGATGGAGTCTAATGGTATCTCCATGACGGGTAACAATTACGATAACCTGCGCCAGAAATTCCAGCGTATAAAGGATGCGTATAAAAAGAAGGCAGGTATCAATGTCTCGCGCGGTTATAAACACGAAAAGTAATAGGATTTCTATAAATCACATAGAAAACACATATATTTCTTTCCACAAAAATCAAATATTTTCTCAACCCCGTTCAACACCGTACATATATGTCGAAGTTAGTTCATGTCCGAAAGATAGAAATTGCAGATAGCAGGAGCCTCGAAGGCCTGTTGTTCGTGGACAATACATCGTGTAGATTGGGAAACGCCCCATCTTTTTCTGAAATCAGCATCAGAGAGTTGGTTGGAGTGACCGTTGATGACGAGTATGAGAATAACCAGAGGGTATATACTACCACTGCCACATTCTCTACATGCGAAAAAATGCCCTTGTCCAGACGTCGCGTGGTCTTCAGGCTTACATCCATGGACGGCAGGAGGTACCTGATAGGCACAGATTCCCGTCCTTATCCCGTTTTTAGGGAGAGTAATGCTTTCCCGGGTAAAGCCGGTGACAGCATCCTGAAAAAAGTGACTATAACATGGAAATCCCTTTTTCCAATGCTCCTTATAATTGAATAAGGTATTTTGTCTTTAAGGTTTTATTTCATACCTTTGTGCAAAAGTTTATCACAAGGTATGAAATACGATTTCTATATTACGGGCACTATTGGCGTTGAGTATGACTGGTGGACGGGCCACCGTGGTACCACCGCCAATATGGTTAAGAATTTCCTGCGCGACCATAAAGACCAGGAAGTGACCATTGCTGTATCGTCTCTTGGCGGCTACATCGATGACGGACTCACCATTATGGAGTATATCAAGGATCATGGCAAATGCAACATGGTCATAATAGGTATGACGGCAAGTGCCGCAACCATCCTCTGCATGAAGGCCAAGACGGTGAAGATAGCACGCGGCTCCATGATGCTTATCCACAACAGTTCACAGATGCTCGACGTGTGGACCAGCGCCAACAAGGAGCAGATAGACACCATAATCCAGCAGTTCCAGCATGAGCGTGAGCAGCTTGACACGATTGACAAGTGCCTGGCCGATATCTACGCTCATAAAAACAAGAAGACGCTTGATGAGAACCTTTCTATGATGGGAAAGGAAAGATGGCTCTCCGCTCAGGATGCCCTGGACTTCGGTCTGGTGGATGGTATCCTTGACGATGATGACAACACCGTTAAGGCCAAGACAGTGGCTGAAGCATACAGAGGCATTACTGGTGCCAGCGAGCACTATGGCCTTCCTGCCCTGACAAAGGCAGGTAAGCCGGAACGTAATGTCATACAGCGTATGAGTGAGGCACTGAAGAAAATGTCCGGCATTCTGAACGATGCCGAAACTCAGAGTCCGGAACCTCAAACCAAACCAATAATAAATATGAAGAAAATTGTTTTGAATTTCATCTGTGCTATCCTTACTGTCAAGGATATCACCATCAGTGATAAGGGCGAGGCCTCTATCACCGAAGACCAGCTGAATATGCTGGAGAATGCTCTGAAGGAGAAGGGTGACCGTATTGCTGCTCTTGAGGCAGAGAAGAATACAGCCATCAGCGACAAGCAGGCAGCCGAGACAGCCAAGGCCGCAGCTGAGACGGCCAAGGCCACTGCCGAACAGAATCTTGCCACCCTTCAGACGGAGTATGACAATTTCAAGGCCGAGGCCGGGGCAGACACCCAGCATAAGCCTGTCACACCGTCCGCTGAGGAGAAGAACCTCTCGTCGGCTGAGATGTTTAACCAGGTTAAATCACTTCTATAACAATGGCAACAGCAGCACAGCAACTGATGACTCCCGATCAGATGAAGGAGCGCATCACCCCTGCGGAGCTTGAAACCTCCTGCAAGCAGTATAAGCGTGAACTGATCATGCAGCCCATCGAGGTCATGAAGGACAACACGCTGAAGTATATCACCCTCGTTCCCGGTGTCCGCAACCAGCTTATTTGGGGCGAACTTGCCGGCGATGCAGAGCTGGCTCCATGGAGTAAGTCGAACAAGAAAGATGCTGACTACAACATCGAGGGTCGCACCCTCCAGGTATGGCCCGGCAACTGCGCCTACGACTTCGACCCTATGGAGGTGTTCCAGAGCATCTATGGCCAGAGTATCATGCTCGGTCAGTCGATGACTACTCACCAGATAGCCCGTATGGTGGCTACATACTTCGCCGCTAAGATCGGTGGTCACCTGAACGACCACGTCTGGGATGCCGTTCGCAATGTCAACGGCAACAAGACCGAAGACCTCTTCGACGGTTTCGATACCATCATTGGCAAAGAGATTTCTGCCGAGAAACTGAAGAAACAGCTGGGCAACCTCTTCGAGTTCGACGCTGCCATCAGCGAGGCTACTGCCGTAGATCAGCTGAAGGAGTACTGGCGCAAGGCCAACAATTTCCTGCGTGGCCGCGAGTGCAACATGTACATTCCGGAAAGTGTCTATTGGGCCTACATCGATGACTACCAGGCTCGCCATGGTTCGCTTCCGTACAACACCGAGTATGAGAAACTCACTCTCGAAGGCTCCAACGGCAAGTGCCATTTCGTGGTGCTGCCGAACATGGCCGATTCCGACTACCTGAAGATCACCACCAAGCAGAACCTGCTGCTCGGCACCGACATCAACTCTCAGGAGAACCATGTCGGCATTCAGAAATACTCATCCTGGGAGCTCACCTTCGAGTTTGCCGCTGTCTATGGTGCTCAGATCCGCACACTGGCCAAGGAGGCTCTGTTTGTGGGTAAACTCGCCACCGCCACCCCAAGCACGGGAGATGACGATGAAGATCAGGAGACCATCGTAGTGAAGAGCAACACCACCGTCAGCTTTGCCGACAGCGTGAAGTCTGCGACGATGGGTGAAGAGTTTGCAGGACAGGTGGCTACAACTACTCCTGCAGGCAAGACGCTGACCTATTCATCGTCTGACACCTCCGTTGCCACCGTCGATGCCTCTACAGGTGCCGTAACACTCGTAGGCGCCGGTACAACTCTCATCACTGCCTCTTTCGCCGGTGACACGACACACAATGCCGCCAGCGCAAGCTACGCACTCACCGTAGCGGCTGCACAGCAGGGTGAAGGATAAACGAAGATCTTTTTTCTGACCGCGAGGGAACGGCGGTATCACACCATGAGATCTCAGGGCCGCCGTTCCATTTTTTTTCAGAATCAAAACTATTAAAATATTAGGAATATGACCTGCACTACTAAATCGCTCTATAAGAGCATAGAGGCGTGCCCTGGCAAAAAGAATACGCCGGGCATCCGCCGCCGCTTATACTACATAGACCGTCGCGCTATCGCCAAATTCCCCAAGCTGCCCGATGCAGATGATGAGGGTGTCACCGATATGGGCAAGCTCGCTCAGTATCAGGGTGACTTTGCCCTCGAAAGTGATCAATACTTTAAGTTCATCGACCTGAAGGATGAAGCCAGCAACGTTACCTTCGAGCCTGTGGGCGAGAACGGCTCGAAACTGTATAACAACCAGGCGAACGCTGTTGTCGCAGGACAGGATGATGAGGTGAAGGGCTTCGCCCGTCAGGCTCTGAACGACGACATCGTCTATGTCTATCAGGATCGCGCCGGCAAGTTCTGCGTCCTCGGCAACGAGATGTTCGAGTGCCACACCTCGCCCAGCGGCGACACCGCTGCCGAGGTAACGGGTGCCGTCACCACAACCTTCGCCATACAGTGCTATGACGAGTGCCCTGTGCCCACCTACACGGGTAAGCTGAAACTTTCGGCAGATGAGGTTCTGGATTGCTCCACAGGGGAGATTGAAAAGCTTACGAACCAACCAGTCCCAGGAGAGGAATAAGGTTGTCGCTTCCATAGACGTAATTATTAAATAGGAATTCTGGGGCGGGATTGGGCATAAAGCCTCGTTCCGCTCCTTATATATTTATAACATGGACCATATTCTTACAGCGAAAATACATAATTTCCTCCAGCTTGCCAAACCCACGGAGGAACAAATACGGGAGGGAGCCACTTTATTGCTTCAGTGTAACCCTAACCGCGAACGCGGCATCTATAATACCGCCATGCGCCGGCCTGCTGCTGCATTGCCGTGGGTTCGCGCCGACCTGAAGAAGTACTACGATATCAGGATGCGAGGTCTTACCACGCCGGAAGTGGAGAAGTTCAACAGCGAGACGGTCAAGCGCGTGGAGCAGACACTTTCCCAGGTACCAAGCGGAATGGCACAGGAGGGCGGGGATGCCCCCGTCGTGCCTGTTCTGGGAACACGCGGAATACGTGAAGACCACTACAGGCTGCCCCCGGAGATACAGGCCATCTGGGACCGTAATGCGGAAAGATGGAAGAAGATGGGTCGTCTGCATTTCCAGCTGGCACAGATGATAGCCAAGCCGGGCTATGCACCCTGCGACGGCAACGAACTCTGTTTCCAGCTCCGTAAGATTGACGATGACCTGCGCAATGACTACGATATCTATGATTCGTATGTCGTCAAGGCAGACATCGATACTGCTTCTGATTCTTCTGATAAGCTAGAGGCCTTTACGGACAATGTGAGGACCATCCAGAATGCCCGTACCACCATATCCAGGTCTCTGTCACGCAAGACACCGCATACGGAGACTTCGCTGCAGAAGCTGCAGGATGCTGTCAACACCCTCTTCACCCTGAAGCAGAATATCAAGGCTGAGACGGCAGAAAAGCTGACAGCTCTCGGAATATCTGTCCCTAACAGAGATGCCGATGCCTAAGGGGAAAGATATCGGCCAGCTGTTGCGCCCTGTCCGTGTAGAGCCTTTGCAGGCTTATTTCGGACAGGGGCTGCACACGCTGGGCCTCCTTAATTGGCTGCTGCCACAGACAGGCAAGGCTGACGTGTGGGTCAGCAGCTACAGCACCAGCGAACCGTTCCTCAGCGGTTTCTACTTGCTCAGGCAGAAAGGCTTCGTGAATTACTCTGCCATACTGCTTGACCAAAGGGCAGCACGGAAGACACTCCATCTGGAGAGACTCCTGAGTGCAGCCTTCGAACATGTCCTGCTGGGGCAGAACCACTCGAAACTGTTGCTGGTGCATAACAAAGATATCTGTGTGTCTGTCGTTACATCGCAGAACCAGACTTATGGCGCACGCGCCGAAAGTACAATCATCAGCACTGACCACAGGGTGTTCGACTGCCTCATGCGGCAGTTCCTGGACATCTGCGGTAACGGTGCAGTAGAACTTGACCTGAAGAATGGAAAAGGCATTATTAACTCAGATTGAGCCGCTGGCACGGCTGCTGCTGACTCCTTCCCAGATTGGCGATCTTTTGGGGCTGAGTGGTGAGGAGGTGGCAGAGCTGCAGAACCCATACAAGGTGGCAGGCAAGTTATACCGCCGCATCCTTGCAGAACAGGCGCGAGACTTGCATGAGAAGACGTTGCGCCTGGCTGACGTAGGATCGCCCACAGCCATTGATGAAGCCAACCAATGGCTCAGGACAGCACAGATAAGTATAGAATGAGATTCGACATCGACTTATATTCCGATAACCTAATGCTTCCGGTAGAGACGCTGCAGGCCAACAAAATGGCTCCGCAGGTCATCAGCCGCATTCTGCGCCTGCGTGATATCTACAACTATATGTTGCGCAACCCGCTGAAGAAAGACCGTGAATATATCGACTATATACAGGCTTCCTACACCGGTTCCGACGGCAAACCGTTGTCTAAGCGTAAAGCCTATGAGGACATCGAGATTCTGCATGCCATCATAGGGAACCTGCAGCAGTGCTCCAAAGAGTGGCACCGCTGGCGCTTCAACAACATGATTATGGAGGGCTATGCCATAGCACTGCGCAAGGAAGATGCAGCAGCCATCGCAAAGCTGGCACGGCAGTATGGCAAATATAACCAACTCGATAAGGAGGATGAGCATGACAGGGGCTATGGAGAAATCCCGAAGATAGTCTTTACCTTCGACGTATCGGCTATGGGATTCCAACCTATCGCCAACCTGCAGCATGTCATAGAAGAGCTGGAGGCTCATTTCTCACATTCCTTCTACAACCGTATGGTGGAGGATGCCGACGTCGTGGAACTGACAGATGCCGTGACAGAAAAGGAGAAACAGGTGGCCAAACAGATTGCAAATAATGCAGACACAACAGCAATATCTTAACCCGGCACAGGCATACATGCTGGCCTTGCTCACAAAGAATATGACAATGGTGGGCGGTCGCGGCATAGGCAAGGGGCTTATTGCCGCCTCTATCCTCAGGCGAAATATCGAAGGGATGCCGGGCAGCAACACTGCACTCGTCGGCCCCAACTCGAAGCGCATGTGGACGAATATCATCCCATCGTGGGACACACACCTCCGGCGCTGGGGCTTCGTCGAGAACGTACACTATGCATGGGGAAAGAAACCGGCCAAGGCGTGGGGATGGAAAGAGCCTATCATCAAGCCAATGAACTGGGAAAACACACTATCCTTCTATAATGGCTCATACGCTACGGTCATAAGTCAGGACCGAAAAGGTACATCCAACTCACAGTCGTTTGACTTCGTCCTGATAGACGAGGCGAAATTCATCAACTTCGAACAGCTGAAGGATGAGACCTACCCGGCCAATCGAGGTAACGGCAACGCCTTCGGACATCTATACTACCATCATGGCATCTGTAAGTTCTCCGATATGCCTACTACCAAGAAAGGTAGCTGGTTCCTGAATGACCGTGATAAATGCAACCCCGAGAAAGTAAAGATGCTCGAGGGTCTGCTGCTGGAGCTCTCCATGGTAAAGAAACGGCTGGCTGACATGGTGGCCGCCAATCTGAGACCTTCGGCAGCAGAGATGCACTACCTGCGCCGCCTGTCGCGCACAGTAAACATGCTGCGCGCTGAAACATATCTGTATAAGGAGTTCAGCAGCATACAGAACCTCGAGATACTGGGAGAGGAGTTTATCCGTCAGTGTTACCGCGACATGCCGCCGGCTACGTTCCGCACCACAATCATGTGCCGGCGCGTGGAGCATAGCGAGGACTCGTTCTATAACGCTAAATCTGACCGTAACCTCTATACCGCCGTCAACAAGACGTATATAGACTCCCTGGGCTACGATATGAACAAGCTGCGCCACGTGGACTGTCGTACCGATGCCGATATCATACCGACGGATCCGCTCTGGGTGGCATTCGATGCCAACGCTAACATCAACTGGGGCGTAATAGGGCAGCCTGGGGCAGACATGAAACTGCGCATCCTGAAGAGTTTCTACGTCAAGTACGAACGCCGCCTGCCTGAGCTGGTAGATGATATCTGTCTCTATTATGAACCG
Organism: uncultured Prevotella sp.; assembly: GCA_905236165.1. Taxonomy (GTDB): domain Bacteria; phylum Bacteroidota; class Bacteroidia; order Bacteroidales; family Bacteroidaceae; genus Prevotella. The sequence goes on from CAJOOC010000086.1 coordinate 28,151, forward strand.
CTGAAGCACAAGGAAATCGTATTCGTATTCGATTCTACGTTCGTCGGCAACAACTACGGCGTGTCAAAATCCGATTTCCATACCATTATTACTAACAGATTCATTCAGAACGGCTGGATCGTGCGTGAGCTGTATATCGGCAAGCCTTGGGAGCACCCTGTCAAGCAGCAGCTAATCAATGGCATGTTCCTCGGACAGCGAACCTACCAGATTCTGATCAATGAAGAGAATAACCCGGATATGCTCAACTCCGTCGACTCTGCAATGACCGTGAATGGCACCAACCAGAAAGATAAGACTGGAGAGAAGGATCCTGAGACTGAAGAAAACCCCTTGCAGGGCCGCACCGATGGCTCTGATGCCTTCGACACTCTCTGCATCGGCGTAGAGGCAGGCAACGCCGTCCTCTATGGTGGCGGCGGGGGCGGCGGTATCGCATAGCTGCTTTTTTTTCTTTTTCTTGAAAGAAGTACTGACGGGCGGGCGCGTTTTGCGTTCGCCTGTTCCCGTTTTATTACCTGCCTTATTTAATCCCTGCAGCTTCCTATCCTGATGGACGCTCATACTCCCTTCCTGATTGGCTGTTTTTCCTCAGGTGTAAATTATCTATACCATAATAAACTCTGCATGATACCCACTTCCAGGCATCATAGTTGCCTGGCTGATGGTGGCACGCCATGGTGTTAGGCTCTAACCGCAAATGGTGCTCTCGTCTGCTCTGTATGACATGCCTGCGCGATATTGCGGGGCGGTTTGCAGAGCTGTTGTGGATATGGATGTCTCTGATGTTGGTCATGCCGTTGTTCATGGCACTTGTTTCTCCCCTTGTAGGGCTAGTCATTTTTACTTTGCAAATTTAGCAAGGGCGGCATCCTGCAAGTACCTCGATGCTATTTCTTCAGAATATTTTGAAACGCTTTCCTGATTTGCCGGGCAAATAAGGTTTTTCTAAATATTCATCGAAATTCCTTGCCTTTACATGCCTGCTCCCCTTCTGCTCTTTTTCGCACGTAAAAATCGAAAAGCCCAAAGGGCACAAGTTAAACCATCTAAACAACTTACAACAATGACCCACAATGTTCAGACATCCATCTTCAGCCACAACCGCTTGTATGCTAACCACTACTACCTGAATCTCTATCAGGCCTTCATCAACACAGAGGACGGTGAGACCTTTGAATATGAGGTTGAAGCCGACACCTTCCACGAAGCCACACAAAAAGCCGAGGAGTATGCTTACAGCCTGGGAGTGGATATCACCTATGTAGAAGTATATCACATGGTATAATAAATAAATTCTTCACAATTAAAACAGTTACAATCATGGAAGAGAAAATGATCGTTGTCAACAGAACTAAGTCAAACAGCTCAAGTCTTATGGTTTGGCAGGTAGCAATCACCGGGGAAACATTCGTGAAATACTGCAAAAGCCCCCTCAAAGCCCTCCGTTTGGCTTTCTTGCTGAAAAAGTCTAAAGGCGTGAACATCGCTATGGAAACCATCGCCTCCCTCAAACAGGAGATTAGCCACCAGAAGGAAAGGCTGCAGCAGCCCGATGTGGAGAGTATCGAAGTACAGGAGACATCTGTTACGATGCGGCGCTTTAAGGAGTTTAAGTCTAAGCATCCGGATGCGTTGCTATTATTCAGGAATGGTGATTTCTTCACGGCCTATTACCAAGACGCTGAAGATATAAGCGATATCCTGGGCATCGCTATCACTAAGAAAGGTAAGCGCATCACTGCCTCTTTCCCATACGACGCCCTTGACACATATCTGCCTAAACTTGTCAGGGCAGGCAAGCGTGTCGCCATTTGCGAAACAAAGACTGAGACAGCTGCTTAGGCGGCCTCAGTCCTTCTTGCTAACTTTAATTTATGAAGTCATGATAAAGTATGCTCTCTTCGATTATGTCCCTAAGCGTTTTCTTAAACGCGTGACATTTGAACAGCAGGATATCTGCCGTAAGCTCCTCGGCTTCAAACAGGGTAAAAACATCTATTCCCGCTGGGCAGCACGGTTGATCTCCCGCGCTCTTGCCGGTACTGACCTTAAAAATGTCACAATCGTCTGTATACCTGCCAGCACGCAATACGCGTATGTTCGCAGATGGAAGCTGTTCTCTGCTGAGCTGTGCCGGATGACAGGCGCCATCAATGGCTTCGACCGCATACAGGTGTGCGGTACTCGCAGTAAGGCTCATATCTCAGGAGTGCATGAACTTTCAAACAACTTCGGACGTTGTGTTCATATCGACACGGATTTCTTCTATGGCAAGAAAGTCCTGGTCATCGATGATGTTTACACTACTGGTAAAACGTCCAGCTCGTTCATAAATGCTATGCAGTCATCCGGGGCTTACGTCCTGGCAGCTATGTTCCTTGGCAGAACTAAAAGGTTCTTCTGAAACAGGTGAATGATTATCAGTAACTACTCAGTTGTTAAATATTGTATAAACTACAAATATTTGTAGTAAAACGCTTGCATAGTACGAAAATTTGTAGTACCTTTGCATTGTCTTAATAAAACAATGTACAATCAAATGAAACAGAAATCAGAATTCATGGAAGTTACACCCGACGAAAGGGAGCTTCTCGAAGCTGTCAGGAACTATAACAAATCCTTCCCCGATGGATATCCGGAACTGCTATGGTACGCTCAAGAGTTGTTCGACAATATGGTTAGACAGCCTTACTACTAAAGAACAATGCCTCTCCCCGTTCATGGGGAGAGGATTAATAAAATAACACTTAAAACATGACAAGTATGGAAGCTGTAATGGAATGCCCGGTCATAGTGACCGATATGAAAAGAAGAGTTAAGGACATACAGATGGCTATCTCATGGCGTGATTTCTCGAACACGTATTTTCAGAGGTCATCGTCTTGGTTTTACCACAAGATGGACGGCATAGACGGTAATGGCGGTCTGGGCGGGTTTAGTGAGGAGGAAGCAGAACAGATGCGCGGTGCTCTGATAGACCTTTCCAACCGTATCCGCAGAGTTGCAGAGAATATTTAGGCGAGGCTTCATTGGCCTTATTAAGACACAAGCCGCCCGTCCGCCTGCGGGCGCAGTTTTATACCCCAACCATTAATGCGATGGTTGGGGTTTTCTGTTTGCCGGCCATTGACTGCCGATAGCTTCTCCTCCCTACTAATACATATACCGATGCCTTGCGAAGCGTGTAATTACACTCCGTGCGTAGGGCGGTGTAGGGGTACCTTCAGACAAACTTCCTTGTTCGTCCAAGGAAGCGAAGACGTAGATGCTGAAAATCAGTGTTTTACAAAAAATCGGTGTTCACACTTTTTTTTGAGGCGTAACAAAGTGTGATTACAACTCGGTTCCTTCTGCATCTTCTCCTTAATCCTCCTTCGTGCCCTTGCCCCGAAGATGGCCATGCGTGTATTTTCAGTATTAAAGGTTTCTACGTACCTTTGCAATATAATCGACAGAGAAGATTAATATGGGCATACAGCTATCGTCGCTTAGCGGCAGGACATATTTTACGAGCGACATTCCGGATGTGGACATCAGAACCTCAGGAGACGACTCTGTAGAGGTTACTGTCAGTTGTGACGGAGAGCAGGTGTTAAAGGAATCTATGTGGCCGGTAGAGAACGTCGTTACGGTCAATGCTCTTGGCGAGCTCCTTGAGCCTTACGTCAGGAAACGTCTGGTGTCAAGCGTGACGGTCAGTGTATTGTCATCTGATAGTGGCACGTCTTCCGCAACAGCCACGGTTCTCTATTCCCGTGCTGATGTGGGGATTGATGCAAGTACTTTTTACAACAGCTATTTCCTGAGTATCCTTCAAGGCCCTAAAACAACGGCATTGGGGCGACTGGAGCTGTTGTGGTATTACGGGGGCGATAGTGCAAAGGTAACGGCAGAATATAACGACGGTACCACGTCTCTGTTAGATGCCGTTATTGAGACAAGCACAACACAGTACAGTTGCATTAATGCCAGTGCAGAATACTACACTCAGCAGGGAAAGACTCTGTCGGCATATACCATACATGCAGGTCTCCGGAGTCAGCGGTTCATTGTAGACCATCTGGTACCCGACTGTGCTCCCATAATGGAGTTCTACAATTCATTCGGGGTTTGGGAACTCCTGTATTGCACAGGGACGCATAAGGTGGCGCCAGAGTACAAGCGTGACTCCGCGCGTATCAGCGGCAAGACCCGCAATTACCGTATAGAGGAAACCCGTAAGTTTGAGGCTGACACGGGAATCCTGACAAAGCCGATGGCCACATGGGTCGATGAGCTGTTCCGCTCTGACGAGGTATATGTGGTGAATGTCTATGGTGGCAGTGTGGAGAACCGTGACAGCGGCAAGGAGGTAGTTATCACCGAATCAAAGAGTGAGGTGACCAATGAAGATGACAATATGCCGCATTTCTCGTTCACCTATCACTATGCCCAGCGTATACACAACGTGCTGCAGCTGGGGCGAGTGGGCAGGATATTCGACAATACCTTCGACCATACTTTCAACTGATGAATCAGGCTATAAATAAAAAAGTAAAATCGGCGGTGCACCTTAAGGAAGCACAGCTGTTTCTTGACGAATGCCGCCGTACCCACGAACTGGTATGGCTGACAGTATTGACGAAGGAAGGGAGGCTGTGCCGCTATGAAGGATGGCAAGTCCTCAGCAGCTGGTGGCGGCGTGGTACCCACGACTTTAAGAACCCGAAGAACGGACAAATGCGCAAGGTGCGTGACGTGCTGATATTTGAGATTAACGGACATCCGGTATATATATGAACAACGAGAGATACTTTTTCGACATTGAGCGAGTAAACAACGTGACAACTACTGCGGTGACGGCAGTAGCAGCGTTTTCATCGCCTGAGAAGAACAGCATCATGAAAGTCAAGGCCGATGACGGTAACACCTACGAGGTGGTGGCTTGGGGCGATGATAACCAGCTTCCGTACCAGCTGAAAGAGATGGTGGAGAAAAACTCCGTCCTATCTCAGGATAAGTTCTTCAACGTGCTCACCTGCTACGGGCGTGGCCTGGAGTATATGGATGTGGCCACACGGGGCGAGAAAACACCGCTGCCTACCAGCGACAAAGAGGTAAGGCGTTTCTTCATGCGCAACAACATGAAGCGTTTCTTTGCAGAGCAGGTGACCGACCTGAAATACTATTTCTTCTGCGTATGCGTGGTCATTACGAACCGTGAACGCTCTGAAATAGTGCGCCTCGTACACAAGGATGCCTGCCATGTGCGCTTCCAGAAACCCGACGAAATGGGACGCAGCAAGCATATTCTCTTTGCCGACTGGAAAGACGACGACAACCCTGAGCACGTCGAGGCAATACCACTGCTCGACGAATACGACCCTATGGGCGACCTTTTTGCCCGTACCGGTAAGGAGAAAGACGAGCTGGGCTTCTTCAAAAAATCACCCCTCTCGCACACGAAGTTCGCCATTGTCTGCAAGATACCGACGGTGGGCAGCAGCTGCTACCCCATACCCTACTGGAGTGCCACTCTGCGCGATGGCTGGTATGACATCTACGGCCTGCTGACGGCGGCCAAGAAAGCGAAGATCAAGAACGGCCAGAATATCCGCTACCATGTAGAGATCAACACGCAGTTCTGGGAGAACCGCGCCCGTGAGCGGGGCATCCCGCTCAACACGGAAAAGTTCGTGGCCATGAAGGATGAGTTCATCACGAAGCTGCGCGACTACCTGGGCGGTTCGAACAATAGCGACAAGCTGCTGTGGAGCGAGTTCGATGCATTGCTTGACGGGAAGGAACGGCATAATATTAAGGTGAATGTGGTGGATACCTCCAAGGCTGGCAATGAGTATAACGACGACGTGGCTGAGGCAAGCAACGTACTGGCCTACTCAGACAACGTTCATCCAAACCTGGCGGGTGCTACGCCTGGCAAGAGCCAGATGAACAACTCCGGTAGCGACAAGCGCGAGCTGTTCACGATGAAGCAGGCCCTCGAGACACTGCCCCACGATATGATGATGACCGTGCACAATACCGTAATCCTCTTCAACGACTGGCAGGACAAGGTCTATCCCGATGTGCCGATGATTATCCTGACTACGCTCGACAAGAATACCGATGCGAAACAAGTAACCACCAATAACGGACAGAAACAAGATGGAGATACTGACGGTAATAACTAAGGAAATCTTTGAGAGATATGTGCCTGCGGCCAAGATGCCGGAAAGGCACAGTAGCGTCTTCAACCGCCTGCAGCAGCAGTTGGCCGCTTCCTACTCAATGATGGTACGCACTCTGGTATCGCCCCAGTGTGAGACGGAGCTTGACAGCAATGATCGGGTGAAGACGCTGGCCGTCCCCTTGATATGCATCGATGCCTTCGTACGCACTTGTCGTTCCCTCGACCTGGTGCTGACGGCCACCGGCTTTGGCATCGTCTCGACGGAGAGCACCGCCCCGGCCTCTAAGAGCCGCATTGACGCACTCATTGAGCAGCTGAGCCTTCAGGAACTGGACCTTATCGACGAGATGATTCAGGAATTAATGAAGCTGGAAGGCTGGGGGATGACAGAACAGGCACAGATGCGTGTGGCTACGCTGTTCTACCGCCCGCAGCAGTTGGAGACCATGACCACACTGAGGTTGACAACCGATAACTGGCAGCTGGCGCAAGGCCGTGCCGTGGCCGCCAGTGCAATCCTGCGCAATGAGATCAGCAACGAGTACATGGATGAGCTGTTGCTGAAACTGCGTACGGCCTCCATGGGGAATGCCGACATCATCATCATGCAGAAGTGCTGCGCATTCATGGCCGACTTCATCAGTATGTACGACACGAACGGAGGCATACCCAACGAGCTGCTGCTGCGCCAGGTGGTGCATCAGTTAGAGTCCTACCGTGACAGCTATCCTACCTACACCAGTTCAACCCTCTATGCACGCCGCCATGCCGAAAGATTCCAGAACCGAAAGGAAGACCCCACTTTCTTCTTTATGTAGTGAGATGCGCTTCTCGTTCCCTGAAGGGTGGGAGAACCTTACACAAGACATGCTGAGGTATATCCTGCGCATGATGTGGCATGACTCCGGGAAACCCGACTGGGAAATACGCCTGCAGACAGAAGTGGTAGTCCGCTTCTCAGGGATAGAGGTTGTCAGATGGACACCCTCAGGTTGGTTGTGCAGGGAACATAAGAACGGTAAGGACTTCGTGCTGGACCCGGACATCCTGCCTTCGCTGATTGACAAAGTGACATGGGTGACACAGACGGAAGAGATATCGGTGAGGATAGAAGAGGCTGGGGGATACAAGGCAGTAGATTTTGAACTGCAGGAGTTGCCGTTCGGAAGATATCTCGAAGCCGAGAACCTTTTCCAGTCATACCTGTTGTCTAAATCCGAACAATGCCTCGTAGGATTGGCAGATGTCCTGTATCCCGCCCCTGAGGGGACAGAAGGCCGGAAGTTCAGAGAGGAAGAGCTGATGGGAGCGTTCCTGTGGTTCAATGCCGTAAAGAGAATCCTTGGAGATCAGTTCCCCAATTTCCTGAAACCGGCTGCAGAAGGATACCAGAATTCCGTCACAAAGGAAAAGCTGACAGAGAGCATGAGGACGCAGATACGCCTGCTCACCAAAGGCGACGTGACTAAACAACAATATATCCTTGACAAGATTGACACATGGACAGCCCTGACCGAGCTTGATGCCCTGGCAAAAGAGGCTGAAGAAATAAAGCAAAAATATGGAAAGTAGTACTTTTGACGCCGTGGCCTATTTCTATGCAATGACTGAGCGTAACAGGCTGGCCAAAGAAAAAGGCTTTGTACCCGTTACCATCAGCAATACGGACAACCTCGAGGGGCTGATGGAGGATTACCGCGATTACGACCGCTTCGTGGCCGTTACCGACACGAACAGCGGCAACCTCGCCTCTGCCGACGGCGCATACGGGTTCACGAAGCGCAGGGCATACACCGTTTTTATCCTCTCGGCATACGAACATGGGAACATGCAGTCGAGGCAAGAGGAACTGGAACTGTGCCGTGAACTGTTCCGCCAGTTCGTGTCGAGAATACTGCGCGATAAGTACCTCTACGACGAGAAACAGATGTATTTCGACACACACTCCATCCCAAACCAGGAGATTGGCAAGTATTACCTCTCCGGCATGACGGGATTACACTTCACTCTGTATGTTCACGAACCTGTAGATTTGCAATATGAAGAGGATCAATGGCGTTAGGACGCCACAGACGGAGGAAGAACTTCGCCAGTGGGAGCAGGACTGGATTAATATGATGGTCACTATCTGGACGGAGAACATCGTGCGGCTTGGCATCGTCGATACGGGGCATCTGATGCGTAGCCTTGCGGGACGTGTCGTGGAGAGCGGCGACCGTAAGGAACTGCTGCACGAATTCGCCCTGTATGGCATCTATGTGGCCCGAGGAGTGGGATATGGATATGCTCCCGGTAATCCGGGTGACCTGCCTTTTCTGGGAGAGGATTACAGGTCTGAACACGGCCTCGATAAAAAGAGAAAAGTAGGACCGGCATGGGGCGGACGTCTGGCTGGAGGTAAACCGCGAAGCAAGAAACGTAACTGGTTCCTGAAGAAGTATATCCGTTCAATGTATGTCCTGGCAGAGATGGAGCGTAATGTATATGGAGAAATGTTCCTCGGGAACTTATCAAATGTAATGGATTATCTGTTTTCTGATAAAGACAAGACTTCTGCCATCAGCAAGACCTTTTCGAGGTTCTGACTATAGATTAATATATGGGCAACCAGTATCTAAGAAACATATTTGAAACCATCCGCGACGAGAAACGGTCCCGCGCCAATACCGCCACGCGCATAGGCGAGGCGTTCCTCGCGCTGCTGTCTTTTCTTGAGGACTCTCCCTACCTCAGGAAAGACCGGGCCGATTCTACCAGCTATATACTTACGATGCTTGCTGGAGCCGTCATCGGAGGCAGCGGACAGATAAAGCTCAATGCTGACGGCACCATAACATGCGGCAGCGTGACAGCCTCGTTGGAATCCGTGTTCCGGAAGTTGAAATTCAACGACATCCTCAAGAGTGACGGTGCCTCCAGCGGTTTTGACGGCACGGGGATATACATGACGGCAGGAGAAGGCAAGATAGAAGCCGACGTACTGGAGGTGCGCGGATGGATGCGAATCTTCAAGCTGGTCTATAACATGATCCAGGTAATGGAGCAGGACTACCTCTTCAGCGGCGGCGGGGACATCGAGAAGGTGGTGGACAACGGCGACGGCACTTTTACTCTCTGCATTCATAAGGAGAAAGAGGGGAGGCATACGGTATTCGGTGATTATGATATACTGTACGGAAAGGTGGATGACGAAGGGATAGCGGAAGGAACGGACTATTACACTTCATGGATGAGGGTATGCCAGGACGGAGTGACGCAGAACGAAGGAATGGTACCGGATACGGTGCGCGTAGAACTGTGGGATGACAATATGGTACCAGGTGCCCGTAATTTCGCTCCAAAGGCTATGATGACAGTAGCCAGAAGGGGTAATACGCAGGATCCTGAGAGACAGTCGTTCTGGGAACTTTCCACCACAGACCATTGCATCACACATTATTGGCATGTGGACCAGCCTAAACTACGCGCCGACAACTACGCCTTGGCACTGGGAATACTGCCGGAAATCCTTGATGATGCCGGGGTGCTGCCTGCTACACGTGACAGACAGATGCCGTCACTCTATGTCAACACCATCTTCTACGAGAATGCGCACCACATCTACTATCCTTCCAAGATAGTCAAGGTGGACCGCGGACAGTGGGTGACAATGCCCACTACGGTCTATTCCGGAATGAGCGGAAGCTATGGCGGGACTGAATACAGTCAGGGACAGACTATCAGCGAGCCGTATCACTGCGAGAACTTCACCCGTAACATGTTCCTGTTACATCGCCTGTCACCGGCCAACTCCAGCCTGACCGATGAGCAGCTGCTGCAGAAGATGCGCAACGAGTGGCATGTAGATATGGAGACAAGCAGGGCATGGCATCATGGGGCACTGTGGGAGTGCCTCGTTGACGGGACAACCGAGGAACCAGGCATTAGCGACCACTGGACGATGATAAGCGGACAGCCACTGCGGATAGATTTCTATTTTGACCGGGGGACGCTGGTGTGGGTGGACGACGTGCATCTGATGGCCGAAGCCCGCGTGATGATAGGGACAGAAGATATCACTGAAGAGCTGCTGCAGATGGTAGCAGAGGGGAAAGTGGATGTCACGTGGACGTGGCAGCGCATGAGCAACGAGGACGGCACACAGACAGCTGCAGATGAACTGTGGCAGCCAGTGACACAGGTAGCGTGTCCAAACTGCCTCGTCATCGATCATAAGAGGGGTGATGCCGCAAGACGTGCAGACTGCGGACCGCTGTGGGAAAGTCAGCTGCGCGTGTGGTACCGATGCACGGCACGCCTCTCAACAGGTGATACGGCTTCGGGAGAAATAGGGATAGGTTAATGTTTAATTTTAATTAATAAGAGATGTATTACGTAATTGTTCCTAAAGAAGTATGTGAGCGCCGCAGAGTGTTCACACGTAACCCTCGCACTCCGGATGGGCGCGTGGTATTGACCCTGAAAGACCTGAACCTTACAAGGTTCTCTTACGGGACAGTGGAGATAGTCAACGGCGACGACCTGCAGTCTGTCATGTCCAGTCAGACGCAGGAGACCGCAAGTGTTAACACAACAGAGGAAAAGGAGGAATAAACCATGGGAAAGATTATCAGTAATGACTTCGCCCTGAACGCAATGATATCGGGCAAGACACTCATCACAGGCATAGAGGTGCTGGAGGGTGTGCTTTACCAGAGCATGGATACCGCAGGAAACCTGGCTCCTGACTGGACGGATGCAGGGCCGAAATTCAAGGCCTCAGTGAAAAATACCAACGGTATGACGCATCTCTCACTGGCTAACGATGGTGCAGGAAACGACTATGAGAAACTGTATTGGAACGGACAGCTCGTGACATTTAGCGTTTCAGGTCTTAGCAATGCACTCGGAACGGTGTTCCCTGCTGGAACATTCAAACGCACTACGGACACTGACGGTACGTACATCTACCAGATTGTGAAGAATTTCTTCAGCGAGTCGGCCAATGCAGACAGTGACCAGTTCCGCATCGAGGGAAAGATCGAGCTGGCAGGCGGAAGATTTCAGGATTTTGTGACTCCTGACCAGCCGGTTACCCTCGTCCGTTATTCTACCGGAGGCACACCTTATATCGTTCTCATCAACAACGTACACAATATTATGGTACCGGGAGGTACAGGATACATGGATGCCTTCCTCTATGATGTGGCAACTATGACGGTGGTGGAGAATGCTACGCCGGAAAAGTGGTTTAATGTTGACGGTACAGGAACAGAAGTGGAATGTACTGCAGCAAACGGATATACCATCAGCGGCAACCGACTCACAATTCCTGCAGATGAGGTGAACGGCTATGACAATTTCTGCGCGCGCTTCAAAGTAGGAACGGAATATTATCGCGGATATGCATACCTGCGCGATGAGTCGGATGCCATATATGCAGCCTACGATATTACGGGTGACGTGGAAGGTACAGAAGTCGAAGAAGGCGGCACAGCCAGAGTAAAGATTTACGTCGTTGACAAGGAAGGAACGGTTCTTTCATCATGGGGATTGAGAACGCTGGTACCGAACGTCGTACTGAAGGGCGATGACGGTACGGCTATTACGCCTGTGGTCTATGCCGGTACAGCAGACACACTGGCCAACGCCGCTACCGCAGTAACAAACATCACTTACAAAGGCGAGGCTTGGAAAGGAACGCTGGCAGTGCCGTATGATAAACTGGTATCACAATGCGGAGGACGTCTGCAGGGATGGATAAGCCTGGATCCCACTAACTAATATATAGACATTATGAAGAAAAGAACATATGTAGGGGCGGTGACACGCCCGATATCGCTGACGGCGGCCATTAGAGTAGAAAACCCGTACAACGATCAGAATACAGACCAATATGGCACCCTGACGCAAAGTCTGGACTCACTTACCGCTGAGTATTACCCCAACAGACAGACATACCCTACAATCCTGGGGCTGCATGTGCTAATGGAAGACCCTAACGGAAACACTGTACAAACCGAAGTGACATGGGGCGGAAGGAATACTGTCGCATGGGAGATAATCAGGAATGGTGTGACAATAGCCGTGACAGCACAGTCAGTAGGGGATTTTACTCTCAACGGGCAGCAGCTGCGCGTGAAGCTCAACCAGACAGTGGCAGACGGCAACGTCTTCGTAAGAGCCACAGGAACATTCTACGACAGTGTAGGAAGGGCTCAGACAGCCGTTGCGGAAGTGCTGATGGGACTGAGCGTCTCAACTGCTACTAACCTGGCGCTGCTTCGCGATAAACTGGGAACAGTAGGCTATGTGGGGGAGTTCTTCCGGCTGAACCCGCTAACTCTCGATACGGAGACAAAGCTGGAGAATGCTGCTAACTGGAAGAAGAAATGCGCCGTACAGCTGTGCGAGGGAACAATGCCTATTCCTGATGCTTTCCCGCTTAACAGTAACGGTGACATCACTGATGAGGAAGACTATGCCGACACACCGCAAGGCTCGGCATTCTATTTCTGGTTCTATCGCACGCCCGACAACAGACTGATACAATGCACGCAGGACACGGAATGGATAGACGGCGCATGGTTGTCAAACGGTACTGCTGCCAAAGAGGTGACGGTGGATCTTACTAAGGTGCAGCAGGTACGTCTGGTGTGTAGGGCTGGCTATATTCCATACGGTCAGTTAGAGGACTATCTTGACGATGACGGTCTGGTACGTCCGGAGAAACTGATGCTGGGTTTCAGGGAGATGACATTCGACGTAGGTGTCGAACTGCCTGACGTGGAACGTATTACCGTAGCAGATATCGCACACTGCAGACTGGAACGCACGGAACTGGACAGTAGCAGCATCACAATCATAAAACGCGCTATGGTGACAGCAGGAGGTACGACGCTAAACAATCTCACAGAGATAACACCGCATACCATTGGCACACAGTCATGGGTGGAGAAGCTATACGCTATAGAATGGTTCCTGACGGATGCCGGCGGAGATGATATCAGCATCGGAACGGGGGAGTGGCTCCGGATATCTCCTGCCCAGCTGGCCTCACTCAATGGCGCTCCGCTGGATGCCGACAATATGCCGCCAATGACAGTGAGCGTAGAACCGCGGTATCCGAAGCTTACCGGCAACAATTACGTGGAGGGCTATGTGAGAGGTGCCAGTGCTGTTACTCCCAGTCAGCAGCAAGGCAACAAAGCCTTCCTGAAACAGTTGGATCTCTGGCTGATTGACACCACAGACAACGAGAACGAGACAACACGAGGCTTGAAACTGATGCGTAATAACATCCTGAGGTTTGCAGGAGGCTGCTGGGCTCCTGCTGTTCGTATCAGTGAAGAGATGGCTGCTGATGCCCTGCTGGAGCTGTGGCGGAAAAACAGCAGCGGCGAGTTTGTGAAATACTGCGATGCTGGCTCCTACGAGCCGGAGGCATATGTGGAGAATGTGCTCAGACCCTATTTCAGTGGAACACTGGCAGGATGGTACACGGAAGAGGACGGCGGGTGGCCACGGCTGTATAAAATCGTGGAGTCGGAGTATGTCGAGGCACATGCAAGGACACCATGGGAAACGACGAAGACGAAATTCACCATTGGCGTTGGATATGCCTTCGGAGTCTATCTGCTGGATCATCAGAAACGCAATGATGGAGAATGGGAGTGGAACGGCATCTTCACTGATCAGACTAAGTGGGATGGTATAGATATCTCGCAATACTACCTTCCACCAACGGCATTCTCACCAGGACCTGTGACGCAGATTGAGGAAAACGGTAAAACGGTGTTCCGTAATTTCTTCTACTTGCAGCACCCTCAGGGAGGTATCGGAGGCGTATCTGCCGCCGGCATTCTCGGGAGTACGATGTTCAATGAAACAGGACGAGCCTATCCAAAAACAGATGATGTCAATGCTCTGACAAATGCGACACGTGCCCGCGCTAACAATAGCGTGGAGGGACGTAGCTATCCTTTCGCCGAAGGCGGTTTCCATGCGCTAAATACACTCATTACATCGCAGGAACTGTTGTATTCGCGCCGCAACCCATTTGTAGGTACGATGTTTGGTAGCGGTATCAGTAGCAACGACACATGTAACAGTGAGGCAACATGGCGAAAAAATGGAGGTATCCGTCATAAGGTTGATGGGACTTCAGATTACAGATATGTATTGTGGAGTGCGAAGCTTCCAGTAAAAAGTGCAGCAAGCAGCAATAAAGACGCTTCTGAAGACCTGAATGACAATCATCCCAAGGAACAGTGCATGGAGAGTCAGTTAGCTGCCTCCTTTGCGGCGGAGTTCGGCATTGCTCCAACGACTAACACTGCATCTCCAGTATACTTTGATATGTATGGTGGGAAATATTATTGGATGAAACCTGACGGTGTGGAGTCTCTGGATGAAGGATACATGAATGTCCGTGTATACCGTGAACTGAGCGATATATTGACAGGCTACAACTCTGACGGCGAACAGACTACGTGCGAAGTGACTGCTATCCTGCGTATGAGCCTGATGGGAGGCATGAACCTTTCTGGAGACATATCTATGTATGCTCAGGGAGGTGCAGAAGTTGTTGGAGAATGTACAATTAACCCTAGCACGAGCAAATACGGGAATCCGCTGACTGCATACCTCATTCCGGACCAGACCAAATGGCAGAATGATACCGAAGTGTCAAAGAATGCACCGGAGAAATTCCTTATTGAGGAATGTAATGATGCCATCATGACAGGGGAAGGAACCAATATCGCTAACGGATATTACAAACGTCGAATAGGTTATTCGCCAATCAAAGATGAGAATGCTGGTAGTAGTATCGGTAGTTATGAGTGTTGTTATGGTTATACAACCAACAATTGGGGAACTCTCGGCAAGCGTGTTCGTTTGGCCCTCCGTTTTCGCGGTACTGCGAATACTGCGTACTGTTCGCCGCGCAACTGGTATGCGAACATCAGCGCTTCTAATGCTAATCGCTACTATGGGGGCTCGGCTCAGGCTAAAATTGGCACGTAAGGCGCAGCAGCGCTGCAAGCGCAATAAAGCCGCTGCAAGCGGCGCGGAAATGGCGGCCTTCGGGCCGCCTCGCCAAAAAAAAATACTGCTAAAGCTTACGCGTGTGTCATATTTTTTTATTACCTTTGTCGGCGAAAATTATAAATCCACGGGCGTCGTGTCAACTTCTGCATCGGGACTGAGGCTCTGAAATACGAGGACGTGGTTGAGTCAGTAATGACAATAGGGTGACGTGTCATTGGCCCTCCGTTTTCGCGGTAATGCGAATAATGCGTACTGTTCGCCGCGCAACTGGAATGCGAACAACAGCGCTTCTAATGCTAATCGCAACTATGGGGGCTCGGCAAAGGCGAGAAAACCATATATCCGTGACACGCACCCGCCCGGAAACGGCGAACATAAAAGACCTGCGAGGTGGCGGCATTCTCAGGAATGTGTCTGGTAAGCGCCTCATGGCTCAGCCTGAGCCGATGTGATAAGTAATTTGATTATTAATTCAAGTTTCGCAAGTTCCTAACTTGCCAGTTTTAATTGATAAAGTTCAACGAAATGACTGAGTTTATCCGACCGATTCA
>CAJOOC010000087.1 GCA_905236165.1 uncultured Prevotella sp.
CTTATGAATCGGTCGGATAAACTCAGTCATTTCGTTGAACTTTATCAATTAAAACTGGCAAGTTAGGAACTTGCGAAACTTGAATTAGTAATTTTGCAGTAACAAAATCAAAGCCATCGCTTTGTTTTGTACGAAAACGAAGCGGCCTTCAGGCCTAAAAAATTGAAAATTGAACATTGAAAATTGAAAATTGTCGCAGCGACAACCAGGGACGTGGGCATCCTGCCCGCGATGCCGTGAGGCATATTACGCTGATGGGTGTGCATTTTTTTCTGTCGCGGGCGAGACGCCCACGTCCCTGGGGTTGAAAATTATTGTGTATAATGTAGGTTAGGCTGGCGCATGAAAAGCGAAACCTACATGCCGCATGAAAAAAATGTTGTCCTTGTTGTCTTAGTTGTCTCCATAAAAAAAACATCCAGTTGTCTTCTTAAAAATCCTTTCGAGTTGTTTTTTTTGCATCTTTGCTGGTTGTTTCATATTGTGCCGGAAGTTGAGCAATATTAATTAAGGTGCGCGTGGGAATAATTTCCCTGAAAATATTTGTGGGTTACAAAAAAATATGTTACCTTTGCAAAATATTTTCAATGGGGGGCAGCAGAACGGTGTTCTGTGGTCCTTTTCCTCGGAAAGAAATTCGGGGCTGTGAATGCCTCAGTTATCAAGATAACAATTATTAGAATCATGGCAGACAGATTATTTATCTTCGACACCACCCTGCGCGATGGCGAGCAGGTGCCCGGATGTCAGCTCAACACCATTGAGAAGATTCAGGTGGCCAAGCAGCTGGAGCAGCTGGGCGTTGACGTCATTGAGGCTGGCTTTCCTATCAGTTCTCCTGGCGATTTCAATTCAGTAATAGAGATTTCCAAGGCCGTCACTTGGCCCACCATCTGCGCCCTTACGCGCGCTGTGGAGAAGGATATCGACTGTGCTGCTGAAGCCCTTAAATATGCCAAGCATAAGCGTATTCATACGGGTATCGGCACGTCGCCCACGCACATCAAGTACAAGTTCAACTCTACTCCGGAGGAGATTATCGAGCGTGCCGTGGCTGCCGTGAAGTATGCCAAGAAATACGTTGAGGATGTGGAGTTCTACGCCGAGGATGCGGGCCGTACCGACAATGAATATCTTGCACGCGTTATCGACGCTGTGACGAAGGCCGGCGCTACCGTATGCAATATCCCCGACACGACAGGCTTCCGCACTCCTTACGAGTATGGCGAGAAGATAAAGTATCTCTATGAGCATGTGGATGCCTTTGCTGCTGGCACGTCGGTACTCTCTACGCATTGCCACAACGACCTGGGTATGGCTACTGCCAACACCTGCGCCGGCGTGCTGAATGGCGCGAGGCAGGTGGAGGTGACCATCAACGGTATCGGCGAGCGTGCCGGCAACACCTCGCTCGAAGAGATTGCGATGATATTTAAGACGCACCCCGACCTGGGCATCGAGACGAATATCAACACTCAGAAGATATGGCCTACGAGCCGCATGGTGAGCACGCTGATGAACATGCCCGTGCAGCCCAACAAGGCTATCGTGGGTAAGAATGCCTTCGCCCACTCGTCAGGCATACACCAGGACGGCGTGCTGAAGGATGCCTCTACCTACGAGATTATGGACCCGAAGGACGTGGGCATCGACGACAACGCTATTGTACTGACAGCACGCTCAGGACGCGCTGCGCTGAAGCATCGTCTCTCCATTCTCGGCATAGAAATGAAGTCACAGGAGCAGCTGGACACTCTGTACAAGAAGTTCCTCGAGATGGCCGACAAGAAGAAGCAACTGGGCGATGATGACCTCCTTGTGCTCGCAGGAGTTTCAGATACCTCTGAGCACTTGGTGAAGATGGAGTCTCTGCAGGTTACTTCGGGTAAGGGTGTGACACCTATCGCCGCCATCAGGCTGAAGATTGCCAACGAGCTCTTCGAGGCTGCCGCAACGGGCAACGGTCCTGTGGACGCGTCTATCAAAGCCCTGAAGCAGATCATACACCGCCAGATGGAGCTGAAGGAGCTCACCATCCAGGCCATCAACAAGGGCAGCGATGATTTGTGTAAGGTACACGTGCAGGTGGAGCACGAGGGAACCGTATATTACGGCTTCGGCTCAAATACCGACATCGTTACAGCAACGGTGGAGGCATACATCGACTGCATAAATAAGTTCAAGGTTGCAAAACTATAAAGCCCCACGTACCTAAGACAAATTGAAAATTGAAAAATTGTCGCGGGCGAGACGCCCACGTCCCCAGTTTTTCGCGGGCGGGACGCCCACGTCCCTGGGGGCTGAGGTAATCATAATTCGTTAATTCGTTAATTTGTTAATTCGTTAATTTGAAATAGTTTGACATGAATACATTATTCGACAAGATCTGGGATGCCCACGTGGTACAGAACGTTGAGGACGGTCCCACACAGCTTTATATTGACCGCCTCTATGCCCACGAGGTGACCAGCCCGCAGGCTTTCGACACCCTGCGCGACAAAGGCATCAACGTATTCCGCCCTGATCACGTCATTGCGATGCCCGACCATAACACTCCTTCTGACCAGCAGGACCACATCGACGACCCCATCGGCAAGAAGCAGGTGGAGACGCTGAAGGCCAACTGTGAGGAGTTCGGCATCAAGCATTTCACTATGGGCACCAAGGACAACGGCATCATCCACGTGGTAGGTCCTGAGAAGGGTCTCTCGCTGCCTGGCATGACCATTGTCTGCGGCGACTCACATACCTCCACCCACGGTGCTGTGGGTGCGCTGGCAATGGGTATCGGCACGTCAGAGGTGGCACAGGTGCTGGCATCAGAGACCATCCTGCAGTCGAAGCCGAAGTCGATGCGCATCAACATCGAGGGAGAGCTGCAGCCAGGCGTGACAGCCAAGGATGTGGCGCTCTATATCATGGCTCAGATGACTACCTCGGGCGCTACGGGCTACGTGGTGGAATATGCCGGCTCTACCATTCGCAACATGTCGATGGAGGGACGCCTCACGCTCTCTAACCTCTCTATCGAGATGGGTAGCCGCGCAGGTATCATAGCTCCCGACGAGACCACGTTCGCCTACCTGAAAGGTCGCGAATATGCTCCCAAGGGCGCTGAATGGGACAAGGCCGTAGAGCAGTGGAAGAAGCTGCGCTCTGACGATGACGCCGTCTTCGACAAGGAGGTGACATACCGCGCAGAGGATATCGCGCCACGCATCACCTATGGCACCAACCCAGGTGCCGGCATAGCCATCGACGGTACCGTCCCGACACTCGACAGCGTGTCTGCCGAAGAGGCTGCACAGCTGAAGAGCCAGCTGGACTATATGCAGTTCCAGCCAGGAGAGCAGCTGATGGGCAAGGCTGTGGATTATGTGTTCCTCGGAGCATGTACCAACGGCCGCATAGAAGACTTCCGCGCCTTCGCCTCAATAGTAAAGGGCAAGAAGAAGGCCGATGGCGTTGTTGCCTGGCTCGTACCCGGCTCATGGCTCGTGCGTCAGCAGATTATTGACGAGGGCATAGACAAGATCCTCGCCGATGCAGGCTTTGAGCTGCGCCTGCCGTCATGCTCGGCATGTCTGGCAATGAACCCCGACAAGGTGCCTGCAGGCAAGCTGGCCATCTCCACCTCTAACCGTAACTTCGTAGGCCGTCAGGGACCAGGTGCCCGCACCATCCTGGCTTCGCCGCTTACCGTGGCTGCTGCTGCCATCACAGGCGTCATCACAGACCCGAGGAAGTTATAAAGAACTTAAGCCCCACCCCGTCCCTCTCCAAGGGGAGGGGGAAAAGTGAATAGTGAAGAATAAAAAAATGAAGATTGAAATTGAAGATCATGGCAAAAGAAAAATTCGACATAATAAAGAGTACATGTCTGCCCATAGCGATAGACAATTGTAACACCGACCTCATCATTCCGGCACGCTACCTTGCCTTCACCACTCGCGACCCGAAGTTCTTCGGCGAGGCATTCATGCACGACCTGCGCTATGATGCCAACGACAAGCCTGTTGCCGACTTCGTGATGAACAAACCAGAGTTCTCCGAGGCTCCCAGCAAGGGTATCCACGAGATTATCGTGGGCGGCAAGAACTGGGGTTCCGGCTCTTCGCGCGAACATGCCGCATGGGCCATAGCAGGCTATGGAGTAAGGGTGGTAATCAGTTCAAGCTTTGCCGACATTCATCGCAATAACCTGCTGAACTGCTTCGTGTTACCAGTAATAGTAACACCAGAATTTCAAGCAGAGCTCTTCGCTTCAATAGAGAAAGACCCACAGACGATAGTAACCGTTGACGTGCCCAACCAGACAGTCACCAACGAGGCAACAGGTCACTCTGAGAAGTTTGAGATAAACTCATACAAGAAGTATTGCCTGATGAATGCCCTCGACGATATCGACTTCCTTCTTGAGAACAAGGATAAGATAGTCGATTGGGAGGGTAAGCATAATGCTTAAAGCCACACCCCTGGCCCTCCCCAAGGGGAGGGAGAGATTATCGCGTGTGTTTCTGAACTTGAAAATTGAAAATTGTCGCCCGCGACAAAGTCTAATGCTTAATGCTTAAAGGGACGTGGGCGTCTCGCCCGCGACAAAGCTTAATGCTTAAAGCTTAATGATCAACGCTCAACGCCAAATGCTTAATTCAATAGAAATAATGGACTCCACGCTTCGTGACGGCGAACAGACCAATGGTGTGTCGTTCCTGCCCCACGAAAAGCTGAGCATAGCACGTCTTCTTCTGCGCGATGTACACGTAGACCGCCTTGAGGTGGCTTCGGCCCGCGTGTCAGAAGGCGAGAAAGATGCCGTGACCATGATTTGCCGCTATGCCCGCCAGCTGGAGACAGCCGAAGAGAATGCCGTGCCCGATGCTACGGAGAAGATAGAGGTGCTGGGATTCGTTGATGGCGGCAAGTCGATAGAATGGATAGAGCAATGCGGCTGCAAGGTCATCAATATGCTTACCAAAGGTTCGGAGAACCATTGCGTGCACCAGCTCTCGAAGACACCTGACGAGCACATCGCCGATATCCGCGAGAATGTTTCTCTGGCTCAGCAGCATGGACTGACAGTAAATATCTACCTGGAAGACTGGAGCAACGGCATGAAAGACAATCCGGAATATGTCTACCACATGCTTGAGGAGCTTCAGGGCATAGGCATCAAGCGCTTCATGCTGCCTGACACGCTCGGAGTGCTGACACCATCAGAGACGGCACGCTATTTCTGTGACATCACATCGCGCTATCCGCAGGAACACTTCGACTTTCATGCCCATAACGACTATGACCTCGCCGTGGGTAACACCCTCTCAGCCGTAAGAAACGGTGCCAAGGGCGTACACGTGACCATCAATGGCCTCGGAGAACGTTGCGGCAATGCCCCTCTGGCAAGCGTGCAGGCCGTGCTTCACGACAAATGCGGCATCACCACCTCCATTCAGGAAGACATGCTCAACGAGGTGTCACGCGTCGTGGAGGGCTATTCGGGCATCGTGATAGCCCCCAACCAGCCCATCGTGGGTGAGAACGTCTTCACTCAGGTGGCTGGCGTGCATGCCGACGGCGACAACAAGCACAACCTGTACTACAACGCTCTCGTGCCTGAGCGCTTCGGAAGGAAACGCGAATATGCCCTTGGCAAGAACAGCGGCAAGGCGAATATCGAGAAGAACCTTCAGGAACTGGGCCTTGAGCTTACTCCCGAACAGACCAAGAAGGTAACAGCGCGCATCACGGAGCTGGGCGACAGGAAGGCACTTGTGACGCAGGAAGACCTGCCCTTCATCGTTGCCGACGTGCTGAAGCACTCTGCTCCCGAAGACCGCGTAAGGCTGAAGGGATATATGGTGTCCCTCTCATACGGCCTGAAGCCTCATGCCTGCGTGAAAATCGACATCGACGGCAAGCGCTATGAGGCCGACAGCAGCGGTGACGGTCAGTATGATGCCTTTGTGAAGGCACTCAGACATATTTATAAGGTAGTATTGGGACGCACCTTTCCCATGCTCGAGAACTATGCGGTCACCATACCGCCGGGAGGAAGGACGGACGCCCTGGTTCAGACACAGATAACATGGCGCATGAAAGACGGGCGCATGTTACGCACAAGAGCCCTTGATGCCGACCAGACAGAGGCTGCCATCAAGGCTACGATAAAGATGCTGAACCAGATAGAACCAGAATATAGCTCGAAAGAGCCATTGCCTTAATAATCTAAAGGGTCTGCTACGAGTTAGCGGACCCTTTCTTTTGATTAACGAAATTCGTTAATTTGTTAATTTGTTAATTCGTTAATTTGAAAGAAACTCTCCCGTGATGCTCTCCTTGCATGCCGCTATATCCTGAGGTGTGCCCGTAGCGACAACGGTACCCCCGCGGTCGCCGCCTTCCGGACCCATATCGATGATATAGTCTGCGGAGCGTATCACATTCATATTGTGCTCAATGATGACAGTCGTGTGCCCGTGCCTTATCAGTTCTTCAAAGGCATTCATAAGGTTTGCGATGTCGCGGGAATGAAGGCCCGTAGTAGGCTCATCAAAGATGAAGAGGGTATGGTCCTGATGCTCCATACCGATGTAATAAGCCAACTTCACACGCTGGTTCTCACCCCCCGAGAGGGTGGAGGAGTTCTGTCCCAGCTGGATATATCCCAACCCCACTTTCTGTAAAGGCAGCAGCTTGCTCACAATGGCATTCTCTATCATGGCAACGCCGCGCCGCTGGCCCGAACGGCTATCTTCGGCACCATTGCTGAAGAAGTCGATAGCCTCATCGACAGTCATGTTGAGGATATCATTAATGTTCTTTCCCCTGTACAACACCTCAAGCACGTTGCGCTGGAAGCGGAGTCCGTGACAAGCGGGACACTCCAGGGCAAGGTCGGCCATAAACTGCATCTCTACCGTCACATAGCCCGAGCCCTTACACTCCTCGCAGCGGCCACCGTCGGCATTAAAGGAGAAATGCTGGGGCGTGATGCCGAGCTGCTTGGCCAACTGCTGTTCCGACATCAGCTGGCGGATGAGGTCGTAGGCCTTGATGTAAGTGGCAGGATTGCTGCGCGTGCTGCGACTGAGGCTGTTCTGGTCAACCATCTCCACATGATGTATCTCCTTCACGTCGCCGCTGATGGAGCTGTATGGCCCGGGAACATCGGCTGTCTCGCCAATCTGACGCTTCATAAGCGGATAGAGAGTGCCGCGAATAAGACTTGACTTTCCCGAACCCGACACACCTGTCACCACCGTCATAGCATGAAGGGGAATGCGTATGTCCACGCCCTTCAGGTTATTCAGGTGTGCTCCGCAGAGCTTGATGTATTGTGAGGTCTCAAGATTGAATGCCCTCCTGCCGGCATCATCTCTCGGGGTGAAACCGCCTTCGACGGGTCGGGGCTCTCCCTGATATACCACCGTTCCGCCATGAGTGCCCGCAGCGGGACCTATCTCTATTATCTCGTCGGCAGAGCGTATGATGTCTTCGTCATGTTCCACTACTACGACGGTATTGCCCAGGTCGCGCAGCTTCTTCAATACCCTGATGAGACGGTCAGTGTCGCGGCTGTGCATGCCTATTGACGGCTCATCGAGAATGTATAGCGACCCGATGAGCGACGATCCCAGGGATGTAGTAAGGTTGATGCGCTGGCTCTCACCTCCCGACAGGGTGTTGCTGGGGCGGTTGAGGGTGAGATAGTCGAGTCCTACGTCGAGCAGGAACTGCAGGCGTGTCCGTATCTCCTTCAGCGGACGCGCTGCCACCTTCATCTCATCGGGCGAAAGGGAGAGGGTGTCGAACCATTCGGCAAGTGCACCTATCGGCATATTCACCACATCGGCAATGGTCTTTCCGCAAATCTGCACATAGAGAGACTCCTTTCGCAGGCGTGCACCCTTGCAGTCGGGACACAGCGTCTTGCCCCTATAGCGGCTCAGCATCACGCGGTATTGTATCTTGTATTGGTTCTCCCTTACCATGCGGAAGAAGTTGTCGATACTCACGACATCGTATTTGTCACGCCCGCGGTCACAGGGTAGTCCGTGCCACAGCCAGTCCTTATGTTTCTGCGACAGTTCGGCGTAAGGAGTGAAGATGGGGAAATCGTCTATCTCAGCCCTTCGGATGAAGTATCTCAGCCATTCGCCCATCTTGTCGCCGTGCCAGCACTTCACGCAGCCGTCATAGACGCTGAGGGAGGGGTCGGGGATTACGAGACTCTCGTCGATACCCATCACCTTGCCGAATCCCTCGCATGTGGGGCATACGCCAAGAGGTGAGTTGAAAGCGAAGAGGCCGTCAGAGAGTTCCTCAAAGGTGATGCCGTCAGCCTCCAGGCTTGTGGAGAAATGAAAGGGCAGGGGAGACTCCTCTCCATCGGGCATGAAAACAAGGCTGCATTCTCCGCGTCCCTCGTAGAACGCCGTCTCAGCAGAGTCGGCAAGACGCGATACTGTATCACGCGCATCATCGGCTTTCAGACGGTCTATCAGCAGATAGATTTCTTCAGCTTCGCCTTTTGCCGAATCCTTGGCAGCTTTTGCCGAATCATTTTCTTCGCCTTCGTTCATGCTGCTGAGATAGTCGCTGATGTTTACTATCTGCCCTTTGATGTACAGTCGTGAATAGCCCTGCAGTATCTCAGCCTCTAACTGTTGCGCCGTTGTGCGTCCCTTCGACAACTTCAGCGGAGCCAGCACCAGGAATTTTGTGCCGCGGGGTTGCTGCAGCATTGTGTCGATAACATCCTCCGTACTGTGTTTTTTCACCTCCACGCCTGATATTGGCGAGAAGATATGTCCCACACGTGCGAAGAGAAGTTTCAGATAGTCATAGATCTCCGTGCTCGTGCCTACGGTAGAGCGTGGGTTGCGGGCTATCACCTTCTGTTCTATGGCTATGGCTGGGGGCAGTCCTTTGATGAAGTCACACTCGGGCTTGCTCATGCGGCCCAGAAACTGTCGGGCGTATGAGGAGAGGCTTTCAACATAGCGTCGCTGACCCTCGGCATAAAGCGTGTCGAAGGCCAGCGACGATTTTCCCGAACCGCTGACGCCTGTTATTACTACAAGCTGGTTGCGGGGTATGCTGACGGAGATATTCTTCAGGTTGTTGACCCTTGCTCCGCGTATCTCGATGAAGCCGCAGTTTTCCTTTATCTCAGTTCGCATTGCAGCTGCTTCTTGAGATTGGCAATAAGCTTATTCATGATGGCATCGATAGCCTTATCGTTCATTGTCTTCTCCGGATCCTGCAGGATGAAGTTCACAGCGTATGACTTCTTGCCCTCAGGCAGGTTCTTGCCCTCGTAAACATCGAAGAGCTCTACCTTCTTCAGCAGTTTCTTCTCGGTCTGACGTGCTATCTGTTCTACCTGTGCAAACTCTATATTCTTGTCGAGCAGCAGGGCGAGGTCGCGTGATACGGCAGGATACTTAGGCACCTCGGTGAAGTGCACCTCGCTCTTCTTCACGGCATTCGTTACTGCTGTCCAGTTGATGTCGGCGAAGTAGACAGGGGCGTTGATTTCGGCCTTCTTCTGGATGGCCGTTGCCACAACACCCATCTCAATCATCACCTTGCCGCTACGCAGCTTCATCCTCAGCCCTGAAGAGAAGATGTCGTTGTCGGTCTTCTCGGTCACGAGCATGCCCTGTGGCATTCCGATGCGGCGCAGGATGTTGTCAACGTGGGCCTTCAGTTCATAGAATGAAGAGTCTTCATTCTGGTGTATCCATGAGCCTTCCACGCGCTTGCCGGTAATCCACAGTCCCAGGTGGCTCTCCTCTGAGTAGGCCTTCATGGGGTTCTCGTTGTCTTTCTTCTCGTTGAAGTGCTGGTAGCAGTTGCCAAACTCGAAGAATCTGAGGTTTGGCATCCTTCTGTTAGCGTTGCGCATGATGCTCTCAAGGCCTCCGAAGAGCAGGGTCTGACGCATCACGTTGAGGTCGGAAGAGAGCGGATTGACTATCGTTACGGAATTCTCTGCAGGATAAGCCTTGAGGTCGTTATAGTATGCGCCCTTGGTGAGTGAGTTATTGAGAATCTCATTGAAGCCTGCTCCGACGAGTTGCTCCGCCACGAGGTTCATCAGCTTGTGGCGCTGGTCCTCGAAGTCTTTAACGGTGAGTGTGGACTTCAGCGTTGTGGGTATCTCCACATTATTATATCCGTATATGCGCAGGATGTCCTCCACGACATCGCAAGGACGCTGCACGTCAACACGGAAAGCAGGTACGGTGATGTCGAGTCCTTCAGCATCCTCCTTGTTTATCTCAATGTCGAGCGACTTCAGTATGCTCTTGATGGTCTCGTTGCCTATCTTCTTGCCAATGAGGCCGTCAACGTATGCGTAGTCAAGACGCATAGAAGGGTTCTCGATAGGATTAGGATAGACATCCTTTATCTCCATCGACACCTTGCCGCCTGCCAGCTCCTTGCAGAGCATGGCAGCCTGCTTGAGGGCGTAGATCACTCCGTTGGGATCGATGCCGCGCTCGAAGCGGAAAGAGGCGTCGGTAGAGAGTCCGTGACGGCGTGCTGACTTACGTATCCACGTGGGGTGGAAATAAGCTGACTCCAGAACCACATTCTTCGTTGTCTCGTATGTGCCTGAACCCTTGCCGCCAAAGACGCCTGCTATACACATAGGCTCCTCAGCATTACAGATGGCCAGGTCGTGCTCTCCCAGGGTATGCTCCTCGCCGTCGAGGGTGATGAAGGGCTTGCCTGCATTCTCGTCTTTCACGATAATCTTGTTGCCCTTTACCATATCGGCATCAAAGCAATGCATGGGCTGTCCGTAAGCCATCATGACGTAGTTGGTGATGTCGACGATATTGTTGATTGGGCGCAGGCCGATGATGTTCAGCTTATCCTTCAGCCATTCCGGCGACTCCTTCACCTCACAGTCGGTGATGCTCAGGCAGGCATAGCGGCGACAGGCCTCGGGATTGGCAATCTCTACCTCTATGGGCAGGTCGTGATTGTCCACCTTGAAGCCATCGCATGACGGGCGGTGCAGGTCGCTCTTCTTGCCGTTGGCACAAAGCCACGCATAGAGGTCGCGGGCCACACCGTAGTGTGACAGAGCATCGGCGCGGTTAGCAGTAATGTCAACCTCTATGAGCCAGTCGCTCTCCAGGTTATAGTATTCCGCAGCGGGGGTGCCTACCTTAGCATCTTCTGGCAAGACGATGATGCCGGAGTGGTCGTGACCAACGCCGATTTCGTCCTCTGCGCATATCATGCCGTTTGACTCAACGCCGCGAAGCTTCGACTTCTTAATCTTGAATTCCTTGTCGCCATCGTAGAGCACGCATCCCAGGTCGGCAACGATGACCTTCTGGCCTGCTGCCACATTGGGCGCTCCGCAGACAATCTGACTGGGTGCTTCCTTGCCCAGGTCAACCGTGCATACATGCATGTGGTCAGAGTCAGGATGAGGGTCGCAGGTCAGCACCTGACCTACGTAGAGGCCCTTCAAGCCTCCTTTGATTGTCTGCACTTCCTCCAAAGCATCCACCTCAAGACCGGTAGATGTCAGGGCAGCGCAAACTTCTTCGGGTGTCATGTCGAAATCGACATATTCTTTAAGCCATTTGTATGAAATGTTCATATCGTTATTTTACTGTGAAATGTTAAATATTTATGTACGCACGTATGCATATTGGCCGCAAAATTACTAAAAATAATTCATACAGCCAATATTTTCCTGCGAAAAGTTGCCGTAGCGTATTTTATTTGTGGGAATGAAGATTTTTTTGTAACTTTGTACCCAAATTGTATGTTGACGGGATGATTTCCCTTCATACTCTGTATGCTACAGCAAGATAACAACCAAAAAATAAGTAAAAAAAACAACAGACAAACATGGAAAGAGACCAGAAGATTTTCGATCTCATTGAGAACGAACACCAGCGTCAGCTCAAGGGTATTGAGCTTATCGCATCAGAGAATTTCGTTAGTGATCAGGTAATGGAGGCTATGGGTTCATACTGCACCAACAAGTATGCCGAGGGCTATCCCGGACACCGTTATTATGGTGGCTGTCAGGTAGTGGACCAGATAGAGCAGCTTGCCATTGACCGTGCCTGCGAGCTCTTCGGTGCCGAATATGCTAACGTGCAGCCCCACTCAGGTGCACAGGCCAACGCAGCAGTACTCCTTGCAGTACTCAAGCCTGGTGACTGTTTCCTCGGCCTGAACCTCGATCACGGTGGCCATCTTTCTCATGGTTCACTCGTAAACACCTCAGGCATCCTCTATCGCCCCGTTGGATATAACCTCAACAAGGAGACAGGCCGTGTGGATTACGACGAGATGGAGCAGCTCGCCAAGGAGAACAAGCCAAAGCTCATCATCGGTGGCGGTTCGGCCTATAGCCGTGAGTGGGACTATGCCCGCATGCGTAAGATTGCGGATGAGGTAGGAGCACTCCTGATGATTGACATGGCACATCCTGCTGGCCTTATTGCCGCAGGTCTGCTGGAGAACCCCGTCAAGTATGCACATATCGTAACAACCACCACCCACAAGACTCTTCGCGGCCCACGCGGCGGTCTTATCCTGCTTGGTAAGGACTTCGACAACCCATGGGGCTACAAGACTCCAAAGGGTGTTGTGAAGAAGATGTCGCAGCTGCTCAATTCTGCTGTCTTCCCAGGTCAGCAGGGCGGTCCGCTGGAGCATGTCATTGCTGCTAAGGCTGTTGCCTTCGGCGAGGCTCTCAAGCCTGAGTTCAAGGAGTATGCCATGCAGGTAAAGAAGAATGCTGCCGTATTGGCCGAAGAGCTCATCAAGCGTGGCTTCACTATCGTGTCAGGCGGTACCGATAACCACTCTATGCTCGTTGACCTCAGGGAGAAGTATCCTGACCTGACGGGTAAGGTGGCTGAGAACGCACTCGTTTCTGCCGACATCACCATCAACAAGAATATGGTGCCATTCGACACGCGTTCTGCCTTCCAGACCTCTGGCTTCCGTCTCGGCACTCCTGCTATCACCACCCGTGGTGCAAAGGAAGAACTCATGGTTAAGATTGCAGCATGGATAGAGGAGGTGCTCAATGCTCCAGAAGACGAGCAGGTTATAGCAAAGGTAAGGGCAGAGGTGAATGCCGAGATGAAGAACTATCCACTCTTCGCATGGTAAGACTTAAGAAAAGGCGCTGGCATTGCCTCTCAGGACAGGAGCCCACGGAAATGGACCGCACCATAATGTTCTGGGAGAGCAAGGGCAAGCTCGTCCCTACCCGCGACCTTATAAAGACACCCGAGCAGATTGAGGGCATCAGGCGCGCCGGCGTTATCAACACCGGTGTGCTTGACGCCGTTGCTGCTGCCATACATCCCGGCATGAACAGCCAGGAGATTGACGACATCTGTATGCAGTATTGCAAGGAGCATGACGCCATTCCGGCATGTCTGGGATATGAAGGCTTCCCAAAGTCCGTATGCACCTCAATAAACGAGGTGGTGTGTCACGGAATACCCAAAGAGGAGGACGTGCTACGTGAAGGTGACATCGTGAATGTCGATTTCACCACCATCAAGGACGGCTACTATGCCGATGCTTCGCGAATGTTCATCATTGGAGGCAAGACAACGCCTGAGAAGGAACAGCTGGTGCGTGTGGCCAAGGAATGTCTTGAGATAGGCATAGAGGCCGCCAAACCATACTGCTTTGTGGGTGACATAGGCCACGCTATAGAGAAGCATGCCAAGAAGTATCACTACGGCGTAGTGCGCGACCTTGCCGGACACGGTGTGGGGCTGAAATTCCATGAAGAGCCCGACGTGAACCACTATGGTCACAAGGGAGAGGGAATGCTCCTCGTGCCGGGGATGGTATTCACCATAGAGCCAATGATAAACATGGGTTCATACAAGGTGTTTATAGATGCCGACGACCCCTATGAGTGGGAGGTGATATCAGAAGACGAACTACCGTCAGCACAATGGGAGCACACCTTCGTAATGACCGATCACGGCGTAGAAATACTAACATATTAATTTGTTAATTCGTTAATTTGCCCACAGAACCAATCATACTTGCAATAGAGAGCAGCTGCGATGATACATCGGCTGCCGTAATGCGTGGCACCACATTGCTAAGCAATGTCACGGCCTCACAGGACGTGCACCGAGCCTACGGAGGCGTAGTGCCTGAACTGGCATCGCGAGCACACCAGCAGAATGTGTTACCCGTAGTAGATCAGGCCCTGAAGCGAGCAGGAGTCAGCAAGTCAGAACTCTCTGCCATAGCCTTCACACGCGGACCAGGACTGTTAGGGTCGCTGCTCGTTGGCGTCAACTTCGCTAAGGGGCTGGCGCTGTCTCTTGGCATACCCCTCATCGATGTCAACCACCTTCAGGGACACGTGATGGCACACTTCATCGATGAAGACAACGCTGAGGGCGGTGGTGTAGAGACGAAGCATCCGCCGTTTCCCTTCCTGTGCCTGCTCGTCTCGGGTGGCAACTCACAGATTATCAAGGTGAATGCCTATAACGACATGGAGATTCTCGGGCAGACCATCGACGATGCTGCCGGCGAGGCCATCGACAAATGCTCAAAGGTGATGGGACTGGGTTATCCTGGCGGACCCATCATCGACAAGCTGGCCAGACAGGGCAATCCCAAGGCTTTCACGTTTAACGAGCCCCACATCCCAGGACTGGATTACAGCTTCTCGGGGCTCAAGACCTCCTTCCTCTATTCCCTGCAGAAATGGGTGAAGGACGATCCCTACTTCATTGAGCACAACAAGAACGACATAGCGGCTTCCCTTGAATGGACCATCGTCGATATCCTGATGAAGAAGCTGAAGCTGGCCGTGAAGCAGACGGGCATAAAGCATGTGGCTGTGGCTGGTGGGGTATCGGCCAACAACGGTTTGCGCAACGCCTTCCACGACTATGCGAAGCGGTTCGGATGGACCGTCTACATCCCGAAATTTTCTTACACCACGGACAATGCGGCCATGATAGGCTGCGTAGGTACATTCAAATACAAAGACAAAGACTTCTGTCCCATTGAGGCGCCTGCTTTCTCAAAGGTCACGGTGTAAGATAATTGAAAATTGAAAATTGTCGCGGGCGGGACGCCCACGTCCCTGGGGGCTGAGGTAATCATAATTTGTTAATTCGTTAATTCGTTAATTTGTTAATTTGAATTAGTTTGTTAATTTGAAATAGTTCGTTAATTCGATATATGGAATTAGAAAATAAAGTATTAAGTAAAGAAATCCTTTACAAACTCTATGAGACTGGCAAGACGATGTCAACGGCAGAGTCATGCACCAGTGGTAAAATCGGCGAGGTAATCACCTCTGTTCCAGGCGCTTCGGCCTATTACAAGGGTGGCACCATCTGCTACAGCAACTTCGCCAAGACGAAGGTGTTAGGCATTGATGCCGCATTGATAGAAGAGAAGAATGCCGTCAGCGAAGAGGTGGCCATAGAGATGGTGAAAGGCATCATCGACCTTATGGAATCCGACTTTGCCATTGCCACCACGGGCTATGCTGGCCCTGGAGCAGATGCGGGAATCCCTGTTGGCACTATATGGATTGCCTGCGGCTCAAAAGACGACATCCGCACTATGAAGCTTGAGGGCGACGAGGGTCGTGAGGAGAACCTGCGCAACGCCACCTACAGGGCTATGCAGATGTTCGTGGCGTATCTTGAAGAGCTGTTCCCACAACCCAGCGATATGGCCGACGTTCCCAAACCAGAGGCAAGATGAAAAAGATAGACATCCGTGCCGGCAATGGCACGCTGAGCTTCACCATCACCGAGGATGACGGCACCGTGACCACCTACCCCTATCCGGTGAAGAGTGACATGTCGCTTCCCGCCAACCTTCGTGAGGCATTCCGCGAGCAGCCCTATCTGCGCGTGGGACCGACTGATCGTGAGGGTAAGATACTGGCTGCTGCTACACTCTCTGTCGTCTCGCCCATAATGCTCATGCCCGATGACGGCGACCATGACTTCTCCGCTGCCGACATTGATATGGTGTACGGCGAGGTGATGACGGGCCATAAGGGCGAGGAGAAACGCGTCATACCAATACCGGAGCTGGGTGTCAAAGCCGTCTTCTCTGTCGACAGCGACCTGCTGCTGGTGGTCAGCGACAATTTCTCCAATCCTCAGGTGGGCAACGTGATGATACCACAGTGGGTGTCGCTCTATAAGGAACACTACTGCAAGGACGGCAAGCGCCGGCTCTTTGCTTGCTTCCACGACCACATGCTCGATATCTGTTCTTTCGAGCAGCATCGCATTCACTTTGCCAACACCTTTGAGGCCCAGCATGCACACGATGCGCTATACTATATTCTCTTCGTATGGAAACAGCTGGGAATGAGCCAGGAACGTGACATCCTCTACATCAGCGGCGATGTGCCGCATGCTGATTGGCTCATGACACGACTGAGCGCGTACGTCAGACAAACGGTGAACATTGAACATTATCTTCGTTGATATTGTCGCGGGCGAGAGGCCACGGCCCTTTAAGCATTAAGCATTAAGCATTAAGCATTAAGCATTAAGCATTAAGCTTTGTCGCGGGCGTGAGGCCACGTCCCTGGAGTTGAACATTAACCTATTCATTTCGTTAAATCGTTGAGAGTCATTACCGGCAAATATAAAGGACGTCATTTCGATGTGCCACGTTCGTTCAAGGCACGTCCCACTACTGACTTTGCTAAGGAGAACATTTTTAATGTTCTTCAGGGCTACATCGACTTTGACGGCATCGAGGCCCTCGACCTCTTCAGCGGCACGGGGAGCATAACCCTTGAGCTGCTTTCCAGAGGATGCAGCGAGGTGGTCAGCGTAGAGCTCGACCGCGACCATGCTGCCTTCATACGCCAATGTATCGGAAAGCTGGGCATTGACAACCACACCCTCATCAAGGGCGATGCCTTCAGGTTTCTGAAGACCTGCAAGCGCCGGTTCCACCTCATCTTTGCCGACCCGCCCTACGCGCTGCAGGGCATCGACGAGATACCCTCCAAAGCCCTTCCGCTGCTTGAAGAAAATGGGTACCTCGTGCTGGAACACGGTAAGCAGAACGATTTCTCCCAACACCCACAGTTCGTTGACCACCGCCAGTACGGCAGCGTCAATTTCTCCATCTTCAAGGCATGAAACAACTCTCAGCCATAATCCTGTTGCTCCTTGCGGCTCTCACGGCTGCTGCACAGCGGCATGTCGTATATTACGATAACATCGCCTCCCTTCAGGTGGTGGCAGGAACACGTTGGCAAGAGATGCCCGTCATACGCCTTGGAGGGCCAGAGGCAATACGCATATCCTTCGATGAGCTGTCGCATGAATACCATCGTTTCTCCTATCGCCTGACACACTTGGAAAGCGACTTCACCGAGTCGCAGGGACTCTTCGTTAGCGACTACGTAACCGGCTTCCACGAAGGCCTCGTCATAGAAGACTGCGAAGAGTCTATCAATACCACGCAGCTCTACACCCATTACTCCTTCCAGATTCCCAACGCCCAGTGTCGTATCATACTCAGCGGAAACTACCGCGTAGACGTCTTTGATGACAACGCTGATGGCGAACGTGTGCTGAGTGCCTACTTCATGGTAAGCGAAGAAAGCGCCAATGTTGGGGTGGGGTATGTGGTTGACACCGATATCGACGTCAGGAAATCACATCAGCAGGTAGAGCTGCGCGTAGATTACAGTCGCCTTGGAGCCACCGACCCCCGCACACAGTTTAAAGGCTATGTGTTGCAGAACAACCGTTGGGACAATGCCGTCATCCTGCCCCCTGCTCCGCGCATCAACCAGAGCATGCTCGAGTGGACACATTGTCGCGACCTCATCTTTCCTGCAGGCAACGAATACCATAAATTCGAGATACTCGACATCCACCGCAATTCCCTCAATGTAGAGAACAACGTGTGGGATGGTGAAAATGAGGTGTGGCACACCTTCCTCTGGCCCGACTACCGCCGCGGAAGCTACGTCTACGACGAGGCCGCAAAGGGTGCCTTCTACATCCGTAACACCTACAACAGCGAGAACGACATTACGTCAGAATATGTCGTGGTACACTTCACCCTCAACAGCGACCCGCTCCCTTATCCGCTATATGTCAATGGAGCATGGACGCTCGACTGTTTCCTCCCGCAGTATGAGATGCAGTATAACGAGAAACAGAAAAGCTACGAAGTGGCCATACCCCTGAAATACGGTTACTACTCCTATCAGTACCTGATGCTCGACGGCGACACGCCGCTCATTCCCCCTACCGAGGGCTCTTTCTATCAAACCCCCAATAACTACAATGCGCTAATCTACTACCGCAGCCCTTCTGACAGAACAGATCGCCTTGTAGGCTTCAAATGATACGACGATGATGAGATTGTTTCTTTCTTTCCTCTTTATGATGGCTGCTGTTGCCGCTGATGCGCAGCAGATGGACATTTCGTATATCAGGACTACTGATAACTGGTATTACATTTATGACGAAAGTGGCCGTAAGATAAACACACTCTCCAAAAGCAGTATCGGCGACATCAAGGGATGGGGAAGGGATTTCTTCGTCAGCAAGCGCGGTGGCTTCTACATCATTTGCGATGTCAAAGGCAGGACGCTACATACGCTTGGTGCTACGTCGGTAGGCGAGGTGCTGGCCGTTTCTGGCAGTACGTTTACCAGCCGTCAAGGAGGATGGATATATACATGGGACAGGGAGGGAAAGAAGGTGCAGACGAGGCCTGTCAAGTAATATATTATAAATAAGGTGTATTCTGTGGAAGTAATACAATATAAATAAGTAACGATTAAGAAATAACTTGGGATGAAATTGGATATTAAACCGCCTTGACGAGGTAGTTCCACTTGGGCAGGCAATCGTCAA
>CAJOOC010000088.1 GCA_905236165.1 uncultured Prevotella sp.
AAGCAGCTTTCACCTCCTCGAACTTCGTCTTGCGGATAATTGCTTCAATCTTTTTCATACCTTTTTACCTTATTAAATTAATACTAAACCCCTTCTCAGGGTTACATTTTGTTATCTTGACGATGCAAAATTATTACATTTTGTTTATTCCTGCAAGCTTTTTATTACATATTGTTTGTTGAAAGTTTATCTGTGTGACACTTTGTAAAGTTTAATACCGCTCTTGTTCGCACTTTGCTTTCACTTTGCAACGAAATCGTGACTTTTGGTTACAAAGTGTTACCGCGTATGAAAAACAAACAAAAAGAGCACCCGAGTATGTTCGGATGCTCTTTGAGTTAGGTGTTGTAGTTCTCAGCCCTGTTTTTCGAAGTGTCGGTTTCCGGGCCGAAAACCTTACAAAGTGTCACTTTTGATTTTTCCGCGCTGAGTTGCGAAATAGAGCGAAAAAAGCCGATGGAATGGCGTTTTTTTGTCGGTTGGAGGTCGAAGATATATCTTTGACGCTTTGCGGAGGCTCAACAAGGTGGTAATAGATGCACCATTAGGGCCTGATAGATACTCCGTTAGAGGGTGGTGAAGTGTCTGTTACAGGCTAATTTTCTGGCTGTTTCTGGACTTTTTAGGGTTAAAATCCCTGTTTTTGAAGGTAGGAAGTAAGGGTGTTGGACTTAACTCCCTTAATAAGAGACAGTTGCGTATTCCTTCTTATTTGCGCGATATTTGCGGACAAGTTTACCCGTGCTTGCAAATTCGGCGCTGTAGAGGACGAATGGAAAATCACTTTGTAAGCTTATCTGGCCGAAAACCGACATAATGTAATTATCGAAGTCGGTTGCCTCTCCTGATTATTCCATATACACCGATGCAGAACCTCAGCATTATTTGCTCCATGCCTTGATGCGACGCAGGGCCTCATCGGTCTGTTCGTGAGTGCCGAAGGCGGTGAAGCGAACATATCCCTCGCCGGAAGGTCCGAAGCCGACACCTGGTGTGCAGACAACGTTGGCACCATAGAGCAGGGTCTCGAAGAATTTCCATGATGAGGTAGGAGCCATTGCACCTGTTTCCTGTTGGAATCCGTTCGGTGTGCGCATCCAGACGTATGGGGCATTCTCACCGCCGTAGCACTCGTAGCCGAGGGAGCGCAGGGTTTCCAACATCTTCCTGGCGTTTTCCATGTAGTAGTCGATGGTGGCCTTTACCTGAGCCTTGCCCTCTGGGGAATAGATGGCTTCGGCGGCTCGCTGTGAGATGTAGCTACAGCCATTGAACTTGGTGCACTGGCGTCGCAGCCACAGCTGGTTGAGCGGTATGCGCTCGCCCTCGAAGGTGCTGACGGTGACCTCCTTCGGAACGATGGTATATCCGCAGCGTACACCTGTGAAGCCGGCAGTCTTGGAATAGGAGCGGAACTCTACGGCACACTTGCGGGCACCGCGTATCTCGTAGATGGAGTGGGGAATCTTAGGGTCCTGGATGTAGGCCTGATAGGCTGCATCGAAGAGGATGAGGGCGTCGTTCTTCAGCGCGTAGTTCACCCACTTGCGCAGTTCCTGCTTTGTAAGCACCGTACCCGTAGGGTTGTTGGGATAGCAAAGGTAAATGACATCCACAGGGCGTCCCTTTGGCAACTCAGGCACAAAGCCGTTCTCTGCCGTGCAAGGCATATAGCGCACCATCGACCACCGACCGTCGCGATAGGTGCCGCAGCGGCCTATCATCACGTTGGAGTCGATATAGACGGGATAGATGGGGTCGGTGACGCCGATGAAGTTATCCCAGTGGAGCAGTTCCTGGAAGTTGCCCGTGTCTGACTTTGCACCGTCGTTGATGAACACCTCGTCGATGTCGAGGTGTATGCCACGTGGCAGGAAGTCGTTCTTCAGTATGGCCTCGCGCAGGAAGTCGTAGCCCTGCTCAGGACCATAGCCGCGGAAGCTTCCGGCAGTAGCCATCTCGTTGACGGCCTTGTGCATAGCCTCGATGACGGCTGGGCACAGCGGCTGTGTGACATCGCCGATGCCGAGACTGATGACGTCGGCATCCGGGTGCATCACCTTGAAGGCGTTGACCTTCTTGGCAATGTCGGCGAACAGGTAGTTATTCTGTAGGTTCAGGAAGTGGATGTTTACTAATGCCATTGTTGTAGCCCCCCTCTTATCCCCCCTTGGGGGGAAGACCAAAACGGAGGCAGCGGGTCTTTAAGGGTTATTATTTCCCTCCCTGGGGGGGATTAATGGTAGCCTCTATCTCGCCATCGAAGACGAAGGTTGCCGGGCCGGTCATGAGAACGTGGTTGTCACTTTCGCGCCACTCAATGCTGAGGATGCCTCCGTCCATTACTATCTGTGAGCGGCGACCGGCACGACCCGTCAGCGCTGCTGCGACGGCTGTGGCGCAGGCGCCTGTGCCGCAGGCCTGGGTGATGCCGCTGCCACGCTCCCAGACGCGGGTGCGGATGACGCTCCCTTGCGGTTTAGCGGGAGTACCTTCAACATTAGGAGTAATGACGTCGGCAAACTCTATGTTGCAGCGCTGCGGAAAAGCGGTATGATGCTCTAAGATGCGTCCCGTCTCGCCCACCTGGTCCACGTTGTCTGTGAAGATGACGTAGTGGGGGTTGCCCATTGAGACGAAGACTCCCTTGTCGAGACCGCCTGACGATACAAACTGCTCAGGGTTTTCAAGCTGAGGAGTGCCCATGTCGACGGTGACGCTCTCCACCACGCCATTGCGGACGTGGAGGTTGAGCGTCTTGATGCCTGAATTTGTAAGCAAGCGTATTTGTGTTTGTGTTGTCAGGCCTCTGTCATAGAGGTACTTTGCTATACATCGCGAGGCATTGCCGCACATCATCGCTTCAGAGCCGTCGGCATTGAAGATGCGCATGCTGTAGTCGGCCTCTGGTATGGGCGATGCGCCAATCAGCACCAGTCCGTCGCTGCCGATACCCTTGTGGCGGTCACTCCAAAGGATGGAGGCCTGGACGGGATCGGATATGGGATATTGCATGGTATCGACGTAGATGTAGTCGTTGCCGCAACCGTGCATCTTGGTGAAATGAATCTTGGGCATATTCTTGATATTTCGTTATATCGTTATTTGGAAAGAAAGGCATCGACCTTCTGCGCTGTCTGCTTGCCGCTGGCCATAGCTCGCACAACGAGTGAGGCACCGTTGGCGGAGTCGCCGCAGACGAAGACGTTCTCAGGGTACTCAGGATGCTCAGGCTTCAGGAAGCCCATAGCCAGCAGCACGAGTTCGGCCTTGATGATTTCTGGCTCACCCTTCTCAACCATGATGGGACGACCACCTTCCGGGTTTGGCTTCCAGTCAATCTCCTGCACCTTCACGCCGGTGAGCTTGCCGTCCTCGCCCAGGAACTCCAGCGTGTTGATGTTCCAACGACGCATGCAGCCTTCCTCATGGCTCGACGTGGTCTTGAGGGTGCGCGGCCAGTTAGGCCAGGGATTCTGAGGATCTTCTGGTCCTTCAACGGGCTTCGGCATAATCTCAATCTGGGTGACGCTCTTGCAACCCTGACGGTGAGCCGTACCAATACAGTCAGAGCCTGTGTCGCCGCCACCAATCACGAGGACATCCTTGCCCTTGGCGGTGATAAGATCGGCTTTCGAGAACTCCATGCCTGCAAGTACGCGGTTCTGCTGAGAGAGCAGTTCGAGGGCGAAATGAACACCTTTCAGCTCTCGGCCAGGAGCCTTGAGGTCGCGGGCTGTTGGGGTGCCAGTGGCGAGGACGACGGCGTCGAACTGTTCGGCAAGCTGCTGTGACACAGCAGCACACTCGACAGCTGCGCCATACTTAAACTCTATACCTTCCTGCTCCAGCAACTTGATGCGGCGGTCGATGATAGCCTTGTTCAGTTTGAAGTTAGGAATGCCGTAGCGCAGCAGACCGCCGGCGGCCTCGTTCTTCTCAAAGACGGTGACGCTGTAGCCCATCAGGTTCAGGTCGTTGGCAGAAGCCAGTCCGGCAGGGCCGGCACCAATCACAGCCACCTTCTTGCCGTTGCGCTTGATGTCTGTATGCGGCAGAATGAAACCTTCGCGGAAGGCGGCTTCTGTGATGGCACACTCGTCCTCGCGGTTCGTCGTCGGCTCGTGGTTGAAGCGGTTCAGTACGCAGGCCTTCTCGCAGAGAGCGGGGCAGATACGGCCCGTGAACTCTGGGAAGGGGTTAGTACTGTTCAGCAAGCGGTAGGCCTGCTCCCATTCGCCTTTATACAGAGCGTCGTTCCACTCGGGAGCCTTGTTGCCCAAAGGACAGGCCCAGTGGCAGAACGGCACGCCACAGTCCATGCAGCGCGAAGCCTGCAGCTTGCGTTCGCGCGTGCTGAGCGTCTGCTCAACCTCGCCAAAGTCATGTATTCTATCGTGGATAGGACGGTATCCCGCCTCCTGACGGTGTATCTC
The DNA here is from genome assembly GCA_905236165.1 of uncultured Prevotella sp. Taxonomy (GTDB): domain Bacteria; phylum Bacteroidota; class Bacteroidia; order Bacteroidales; family Bacteroidaceae; genus Prevotella. Next base: position 4,437 of record CAJOOC010000088.1, read on the forward strand.
TAAAAATGCTTTTGGATTTCCCATTTTATTTATTGAACATTGAAGATTGAACATTGAACATTAATAGTCGCGCTGGATGTTTGCTATCTTCTCCTGCAGCTTCTTATTCTGCTCTTCCTGAAGCACGCGCTTGTACTCAATAGGCACTACCTGGATGAAGTCCTGAACGTAGCGCTGCCAGTCGTCGAGCATGCGTCCTGCGAGGGCAGAACCCGTGTGCAGATAATGCTGGCGGATAAGTTCAAGCAGTTCCTTGCGACTGACACTGTCCTCTACGAGGCCTAACTCTACCATGTCCATATTGCAGAAGTAGTCGAACGTGTGGTCAGGGTCATAGACGTAAGCCACGCCACCACTCATACCTGCGGCGAAGTTGCGGCCTGTCTTGCCAAGCACTACCACACGGCCACCAGTCATATACTCGCAGCAGTGGTCGCCTGCACCTTCAATCACAGCGATGGCACCAGAGTTACGCACGCCAAAGCGCTCACCTACCTTACCATTGATATATAGTTCGCCGCTCGTCGCGCCGTACAGACCCGTATTGCCTGCGATGATATTCTCCTCGGCATTGAAGTTCTCATTAGAACGGGCAGGTGGCAGAATTGAGATACGCCCCCCACTCAGGCCTTTGCCGAAATAGTCATTGCATTCGCCCTCCAGTTTGAGGTTCAGACCATGAACGGCAAAGGCACCAAAGCTCTGACCAGCCGAACCCTTGAACTTGATATTGATAGTGTTGTCAGGCAAACCGGACTCGCCGTATTTCTTGGCTATCACGCCAGAGAGCATCGTTGTCACGGCACGGTCTATATTCTTGATGGCGTAGTCGAGTGTCACCTCCTCTCCATCGTTAATAGCCTTCTCAGCAGCCTTGATAATCTCCTCGTCCTTCACGCCGCTCACCTTAGAGAAAGCGCCACGGTCCCAATGCAGAGCCTTGTCTGTCTCCGGCTTATGAAGAAGTCGGCTAAAGTCTATGGTGCGCCATTTCTCCGCGGCAGCAGTGTGCTCGGCGGTTTTGCCGTCGAGATCCTTCACCTCGATCAGTTCGGTATGGCCGATTATATCCTTCAGACTCTTCACACCCATCTCACTCAGGTACTCGCGCACCTGCTCAGCCAGGAAGGTGAAGAAGTTCACCACGTACTCAGCCCTTCCCTCGAAGTGCTTACGCAACTCTGGGTTCTGCGTGGCCACACCCATAGGGCAGGTATTAGTGTTACATTTCCTCATCATCACGCATCCCAGCACAATCAGAGGCAGCGTACCGAACGAGAACTCGTCAGCGCCCAGCATCGCCATGATAACAACGTCCTTGGCGGTCTTCAGCTGACCATCGGTCTGCAGGCGAACCTGGTTTCGAAGGCCATTCATCACCAGCGTCTGCTGCGTCTCTGCAAGACCAATCTCGGGCGAGATACCCGCAAACCTCATGGAGCTGGCAGGGCTGGCACCAGTACCACCCTCGGCGCCGCTAATCACTATCAGGTCGGCCTTAGCCTTGGCCACACCAGCGGCGATGGTTCCCACACCACTCTCGGCTACGAGCTTCACGCTCACGGCAGCTGTGGGATTGATGTTCTTCAGGTCGAAGATGAGCTGAGCCAGATCTTCTATAGAATAGATGTCGTGATGAGGTGGCGGCGATATGAGCGAGATGCCGGGGATGGCGTTACGCGTCTTGGCGATAATATCGTTTACCTTGAAGCCAGGCAACTGTCCGCCCTCACCAGGCTTAGCACCCTGAGCTACCTTTATCTGTATCTCCTCCGCATTCACCAGGTATTCAGCTGTCACGCCAAAACGTCCTGATGCTATCTGCTTGGTCTTTGAACTCAGGCTCACACCATCCACCTCCGTGTGATAGCGGGCATTGTCCTCGCCACCCTCACCGGTATTGCTTCGTGCGCCCAGCTTGTTCATAGCCAGTGCCAAAGCCTCGTGGGCCTCGATGCTAAGGGCGCCAAAGCTCATCGCACCAGTAACGAAATGCTTTACGATGCTTTCCACTGGCTCCACCTCGTCAATAGGCGTAGGCTTCGCTGCCTTCTTGAACTTGAAGAAGTCGCGGATGAAGATTGGGCTCCAACCGTTCTCGTAGCCGGTGGCTTTCCCGCCGGCATCAGCGTCTCCGTCAACAATGGCCGACCACTTCTTGAACTTCTCGTAGTTGCCCTGGCGTGTGGCAAGCTGCAACTGGGCTATCGTCTCAGGATTCCAGGCATGCTTGATACCGTCCTTACGCCAAGCAAACTGACCCTGGTTCTGCAGCGTCCCGTTTGTTGCGACTGTGTGCGTCCCGTTTGTTGCGACTGTGTGCGTCCCGTTTGTTGCGACTGTGTCGCAACCCATCTTCTGCAGCCTTATCGCATCCCTCGCAATCTCTTTCAGACCTATACCGCCGATGGTGCTCACCTCTGTGCCGAAGTACCTTCTCAGCAGGTCTTCGCTCAGTCCGATGCTCTCAAATATCTTCGCGCCACGATAGCTGCGGATAGTCGAGATACCCATCTTCGACATTATCTTCTTCAGACCTTTATCCACCGCCTTGATATAGTGGGTTTCTGCAGTAGCATATTCCTCCTGAATCTTGTGCTTCTTCACAAGGTCATCGAGAATGGCAAACGTCATATACGGGCACAGAGCGCTGGCACCGTAGCCCAGCAGCAATGCGGCATGCATCACCTCGCGAATCTCTCCGCTCTCAACAATCAGAGCGGTCTGTACGCGCTTGCCCACGCTAATAAGATAGTGGTGAACAGCCGATACTGCAAGAAGAGAGGGAATATAACCTCCCCCAGCCCCTCCAAAGGAGGGGAGGGCCTTGAGGACTTCCTCTTCACGATCGGTTAATATGATATAGTTGTAGCCTTCGTCCACAGCCTGCTCTGCATCTTTACACAATTTGTCCAGTGCTGCCCGCAGGCCCTCCCCTCCCTTGGAGGGGGCGGGGGAGGTGAAAGCTATCGGCAGTTTTTTGGTGTTGAAGCCCTTATAGCGAATATTACATAGTATATCAAGTTGTGTGTTGGTCAGCACAGGTTGTGGCAGACGCACCATCTTACAGTTCGAGGCATCAGGCGTCAGTATGTTTGTTCCCACGGCTCCGATGTACTCCGTCAGACTCATCACCAGCTCCTCGCGGATGGGGTCTATGGCGGGGTTCGTCACCTGGGCAAACTGCTGACGGAAATAGTTGAACAACACCTGTGGGCGCTCTGAGATGACTGCCAGCGGCGTGTCGTTGCCCATGGCAGCCACGGGCTCCTGACCGGCTGTCGCCATTGGCACGATGGTCTTATCGATGTCCTCCTGCCCAAAGCCAAAGGTGACGAGCTTCCGTTCGAAGTCGCTTACTGAGTTGTCTACCTTACGACCGCTCTTCAACTTCTCTAACTGCACGCGGTTCTCGTTCAGCCACTCGCGATAAGGATGAGCCTTAGCCAGCTGCTCCTTTATCTCGCCGTCGTAATATATCTTACCCTCCTGGGTGTCTATCAGCAGTATCTTTCCCGGCTGCAGCCGACCCTTGCTTACCACGTCGCCTGGCTCAAAGTCCATCACACCCACCTCGCTGGCCACCACCATCATTCCCTGTTTGGTGATAGTGTAGCGGCTGGGGCGCAGACCGTTTCTGTCCAGCATGCCGCCCGCATAGCGGCCGTCTGAGAACAGCAGCGCAGCAGGACCGTCCCAAGGCTCCATCAGTATGGAGTGATACTCGTAAAAAGCCTTCAGGTCCTCGCTGATGGGGTTCTTGTCGTTGAAACTCTCAGGCACCAGGATAGCCATAGCCTGTGGCAATGAGAGACCGCTAAGCATCAGGAACTCGAATACGTTGTCAAGTGAGGCCGAGTCGCTCATGCCCTCCTGTACTATTGGGCGCAGGTCCTTAATGTCGCCCAAGGCCGCGCTGCTCAGTACACTCTCTCTCGCCTTCATCCAACCCCTATTACCTCTAATAGTATTGATTTCGCCGTTGTGGGCCAGCAGGCGGAAAGGCTGCGCAAGTTTCCATTTCGGGAATGTGTTAGTTGAGAAGCGCGAATGCACCAATGCCAGTCCGCTTGTAAAATAGTCGTTGCTCAGATCTGGGAAATACCTCCTCAACTGACCGCTCGTCAGCATACCCTTATATATGATACTCTTGGTGGAGAGGGAGCATATATAGAAAGCCTCGTCGTCCACACGATTTTCAATCCTTTTGCGTACCTTATATAATATACGCTCGAACACGGGCACCTGTTCGTCTGTTATTCCCGTTACGAACACCTGCTTGATGTCCGGTTCCACCTCGCGCGCTGCCGCACCCAGTACCTCTGGGTTTGTTGGCACGGTGCGAAGATGCATCAGCTGCAACCCCTCGCGCTCGATCTCCTCTATCATCACAGACAGAATCTCCTGCTGCGCCTTTTCTTCTTTTGGCATGAACACCAATCCTGTGCCATACTTTCCTTTCTCAGGCACGGGGATGCCCTGCAATAGGATAAACTCATGCGGAATCTGTACCATAATACCGGCACCATCACCAGTCTTATCGCGAGTCTCAGCTCCGCGATGCTCCATGTTCTCCAATACTCTCAGGGCGTTGTCCACCAGTTCGTGGCTCTTACCGCCGTGGATGTTCACAACCATTCCTACACCACAAGCATCATGCTCATACTGGCTCTGGTAAAGCCCCTGCTGAGAAGTTCTCTCCTGCAACATTGTTCCTGATGTTTGAAACTTACATTTTGTCATATTATCCTTATCCTTTCTTTCTTTTTGTCGCATTTTGGGTGCAAAGGTAAAGCAATATGTTGAAATAGACAAGATTTTTATTACTTTTTTGTTTGATTATTTTTAAGCAACTATCATTTTGTAACAAATCAGCCCATTTTTAGAGCAAAACGATAGCATTCTGATACTTTTACACTTCATTTATTATACATATTGTCATACCGGCATGTTTTTAACAATCAAAATGTTTGTCGTTTCTTTAATAAATCATCAAAATGTAATAACTTTGCACTCGCAAATTTACAACGTTTTCGTTAAGCCAAATGACCAAAGCGATGCTAGCATCAGCTTTGGCATGGCGAGAAAACGAAGGCAGAAAGCCAACGTTTTCGTTAAGCCAGAAGAGCAGAGTGAAGTTTGCTCCGACTCTGCCTTGGCGAGTTCCGAGCTCTGCTCGCCTGAACTCCGCTGAAAATATATAATGTGTGAAGAAAAGATCGGATGAAACCCCACATAGAATGAATACAAAGTACATCTTCGTCACGGGCGGCGTGGTTTCCTCGCTTGGTAAAGGCATTATCTCTGCCAGTATCGGCAAGCTGCTGCAGGCACGCGGCTTTAAGATCACAATTCAGAAGTTTGACCCATATATCAACATCGACCCAGGTACGCTGAACCCCTACGAGCACGGAGAGTGCTACGTGACGGAGGACGGCTTTGAGACCGACCTCGACCTAGGACATTATGAAAGGTTTACGGGCATACACACCACGCGCAACAACTCGGTTACGACGGGGCGCATCTACAAGACGGTGATAGACCGCGAGCGACACGGCGACTATCTGGGCAAGACGATTCAGGTGGTGCCGCATATTACGGACGAGATAAAAAGAAGAATGTTGCGCGAGGGGCTGGACGAAGGGCTGGATTTCGTTATAACAGAAGTTGGTGGTACCATCGGCGACATCGAGAGTGCGCCGTTTATGGAGGCCATCCGACAGTTGCGCTGGCAATTAGGGCGCGATGCGGTGTGCGTACACCTGACATACGTACCTTATCTGAAGGCAGCGGACGAGTTGAAGACGAAGCCAACGCAGCACTCCGTAAAAGAGCTGCAAGGGATGGGTATTCAGCCAGATGTCCTCGTCCTCAGGACGGAACGCCACCTCGATGACCACATGCGCATGAAGGTGGCGTCATTCTGTAATGTCGATTTGGAGTGCGTGGTGCAGAGCGAGGATATGCCGAGCATCTATGAGGTGCCGGTGAGTATGCAGAAGCAGGGTTTGGATGCCGCCATCATGCGAAAGATAGGAATTCCTGTAGGCGAGACGCCTGCTATGAAACCCTGGCACGACTTCCTCGGCAAACAACGTAATGCCAAGCGTGAAGTACATATCGGACTGGTGGGCAAGTACGACCTGCAAGATGCCTACAAGAGCATTCGTGAGAGTCTCAATCTGGCAGGCATCTACAATGACGTGAAGGCACGGCTGCACTTTATCAACAGCGAGGAAATAAGTCGTGACAACGTCGCAGAGAAACTTGAAGGCATGGCGGGTATCATCATCTGTCCTGGTTTCGGACTGCGTGGCATTGAGGGCAAGATTATCGCGGCAGAATACACGCGCACCAACGATATTCCCACCTTCGGCATCTGCCTGGGTATGCAGATGATGGTGATTGAGTTTGCCCGCAATGTGTTGGGCTACAAGGATGCCAATAGCCGCGAGATGGACGAGCAGACGCCACACAATGTCATCGACATTATGGAGGAGCAGAAGAGCATCACGCAGATGGGCGGCACGATGCGACTGGGAGCCTACGAATGCGAACTGCGTGAAGGAAGCAGGGCATGGAAGGCATATAATCCTTGCGGGGAAACTGCAAGGCACGGAACCATCAGCGAGAGACACCGTCATCGCTACGAGTTCAACAATGTTTATAAAGAGGAATACGAGGAGAAGGGTATGAAGTGCGTCGGTATCAATCCGGCTGCAAATCTTGTGGAGATTGTAGAGATACACGACAAGCGCTGGTATGTCGGCACGCAGTTCCACCCAGAATACTCGTCAACGGTACTGCATCCGCATCCGCTGTTCATGTCGTTCATTAAGGAGTGCGCAGCAAATTCGTGTAATTCGTGTAATTCGTGGTCAGAAAATGGAACAGTTAAAACATGAATGTGGTGTGGCGATGATTCGCCTGCTGAAGCCACTGGACTACTACGAAAAGAAATACGGCACGTGGGCCTACGGATTCAACAAGCTCTACCTGATGATGGAGAAGCAACATAACCGTGGACAGGAGGGTGCCGGCATCGCCTCTGTGAGTCTGAACAATGACCCTGGCACGGAGTATATGTTTCGAGAGAAGGCCGAGGGTAAGGATGCCATCACAGAGATATTCTCGCGAGTGACGCAAGATATGGCAGGAGAACTGCTGATGGGTCATCTGCGCTATTCTACCACGGGAAAGAGCGGACTGACGTTTGTGCATCCTTTCCTGCGTCGTAACAACTGGCGCGCCAAGAACCTCTGTCTGTGTGGCAACTTCAATATGACCAACATCGACGAGGTCTTTCAGTTTCTGACCTCGCAAGGACAGTCTCCGCGCATCTATAGCGACTCGTACATCACGCTCGAACTGATGGGTCACCGTCTGGACCGTGAGGTGGAGCGGCTGTTTGAAGAAGCTAAGGCCAAGGGCCTTCAAGGACTCGACATTACACGATATATCGACGACCATGTAGAGATGGCCAATGTGCTGCGGAAAACGATGGAGCACTACGACGGCGGATATGTGATGTGCGGATTGACGGGCAGCGGTGAGATGTTTTCTGTGCGTGATCCTTGGGGCATACGTCCTGCGTTCTACTATCGCGACGACGAAATCATCGCCCTCGCCAGCGAACGCCCTGTGCTGCAGACCACCTTCGACCTGCAATGCGAGGATGTACACGAACTGAAGCCTGGCGAAGCACTCATTGTGCGCCGCAACGGCGAGAGCCATCTGGAGCAGATTATGCCTGCACAAAAGTTGGGCGCATGTTGCTTCGAACGCATCTACTTCAGCCGAGGTTCCGACCGAGACATCTATCAGGAGCGTAAGCGCCTTGGTGAACAACTGACGCCCGCTATACTGAAAGCCATTGATGGCGACGTCGAGAATACCGTCTTTTCATATATCCCCAATACCGCCGAGGTGGCCTTCTACGGCATGACCGACGGATTCCGCCAGCAGGACTACAACGTGCGTACGGAAAAGGTGGTGTGGAAAGACATCAAAATGCGGACGTTCATTGCGAATAACAGCGAGCGTAATGATCTGGCGGCTCACGTCTACGACATCAGCTATGGCTCGTTGCGCCCCTACGAGGATAACCTTGTGATTATCGATGATTCGATAGTTCGCGGCACAACGTTGCGCGAGAGCATCTTCAAGATTCTCGACCGTCTGCATCCCAAGAAGATAGTGATGGTGTCGAGTTCCCCCCAGATTCGATACCCTGATTATTACGGCATCGATATGCCCCGTCTGGAAGAGTTCTGCGCTTTCCGCGCTACAATGGCATTGATAGAGGAGAACCTCACCCCCGGCCCCTCTCCAAAGGGCGAGGGGGAAGCCTTCGGCAGCAAGGGGAGTAGATACTCTCAAGGGCAGCAATTGATAAACGAGGTATACCGTTTATGCAAGGAGCACCCGTTGGAGGCTAATCACGTCAGGCGAATCTACGAGCCCTTCACCGTCAACGAAATCAATCAGAAGATTGTCGAGATGTTGCGCCCGAAGGACATGCAGTCACCTATTGAACTGGTGTTCCAAAGCATCGAGGGACTCCACAAGGCTTGTCCCAACCACCCTGGCGACTGGTACTTTACCGGCCACTATCCCACGCCTGGAGGCACACGACTGGTCAATCAGGCATTTGTAAACTATATTGACAGCAAACAGAAACAATAAAATAGAAAGATTATGTGCGGAATAGTAGCTATACTAAACGTTAAAGAGCAAACACAGGCTCTTCGTCAAAAAGCATTGAAAATGAGTCAGAAGATCCGTCACCGCGGACCTGACTGGAGTGGAATCTATTGTGGCGGCAGCGCCATCCTCGCCCATGAGCGACTGAGCATCGTTGACCCGGAGAGCGGAGGACAGCCATTGTACTCGCCAGACCGCAAGCAGGTGTTGGCTGTGAATGGTGAGATATATAACCATCAGGAGATACGCCGCCAGTTTGCAGGACGCTATGACTTCCAGACAGGTAGCGACTGTGAGGTCATCCTTGCACTCTACCGCGAGAAGGGAATAGATTTCCTCGAAGATCTCAATGGAATCTTTGCCTTCACTCTCTACGACGAGGAGCGCGATGCCTTCCTGATAGCCCGTGACCCCATCGGTGTCATACCTCTTTATATAGGCTACGACAGCGACGGCACCGTGTATGTAGCCTCAGAGCTGAAGGCTCTCGAAGGACAATGCGAGCGCTACGAGCCGTTCCTCCCTGGACACTACCTTACAAACATTGACCATTCACCATTGACCATTGACCATTGCCATGCGGACGACGTAGCCCACAATCTTCAATCTTCAATCTTCAATTTTCAATCTTATTACAAGCGCGACTGGTTTGACTATGAATCCGTGAAAGACAATGCTGCTTCTGTCTCTGACATCCACGATGCGCTGACAGATGCCGTTAAGCGTCAGTTGATGTCTGATGTGCCATACGGTGTGTTGCTTTCAGGCGGTCTCGACTCCTCGGTCATCTCTGCCATTGCTGAGAAATTCTCTGAGCATCGCATCGAAGACGATTCGAAGACCAAGGCCTACTGGCCCCGTCTGCATTCTTTTGCCGTTGGTCTGAAAGGTGCTCCGGATCTGGCCAAGGCCAAGATGGTGGCTGACCATATCGGTACCGTGCACCATGAGATTAACTACACTATACAGGAAGGTCTGGACGCCATCCGCGACGTCATCTATTTCATCGAGACTTACGATGTTACCACTGTCCGTGCCTCTACGCCGATGTATCTGTTGGCGCGAGTCATCAAGTCGATGGGCATCAAGATGGTGCTCAGCGGTGAGGGTGCCGATGAGATATTTGGTGGCTATCTCTATTTCCACAAGGCACCAACAGCAAAGGATTTCCATGAAGAAACCGTCCGTAAGTTAGGCAAGCTCTATCTCTACGACTGCCTGCGTGCCAACAAGAGCCTGTCGGCCTGGGGTGTAGAGGGGCGTGTGCCATTCCTCGACAAGGAGTTCCTCGACGTCGCCATGCGCACCAATCCAGAGGCGAAGATGTGTCCTGGACAGACGATGGAGAAGAAGATAGTGCGCGAGGCCTTTGCTGACATGTTGCCTGCCGAAGTAGCTTGGCGACAGAAAGAGCAGTTCAGCGATGGTGTGGGCTATTCATGGATTGATACGCTGAAGGCCGTAACGGCGGCAGCTGTTTCTGATGAACAGATGGCCCATGCTGCCGAGCGTTTCCCCATCAACCCGCCGAAGAACAAAGAGGAGTACTACTACCGCAGCATCTTTGCTGAGCATTTTCCCAGCGACTCTGCCGCCAAGAGTGTCCCGTCGGAAGCCTCAGTCGCCTGCAGTACCGCCATTGCCCTCGAATGGGATACCGCCTTCAAGAACATGAACGAACCATCAGGCCGTGCCGTCAAAGGAGTCCATGAAATGGCTTATTGACGGAACGACGAAAAATCCCAGTGCCGTATTCTCGACGCTGGGATTTTTTTCTTTAGGCTTTGAGCTTTAAACTTTGAGCTTTGACCGATGCCAGCATCGATAGCAGCAGGATGCCGAAGATGACGGCGAGGCTGACAGGTGTGGGCACTTCGATGTGCGGTATATTAAGGCTGAGCCCCACCAGGGTGCCGAGGGCGTTGATGTACTCGTTCATGGCAAGCAGCATCTTGATGCCTACGAAGATGAGGATGATGCCGAGCCCATATTTCAGATATGTGAAATAACGCGAAATCGCAGCGAGTGCGAAATAGAGGGCACGCAGTCCGAGTATGGCGAAGATGTTGCTGGTAAGCACAATGAACGGGTCGCGGCTGACGCTGAATACAGCAGGTATGCTGTCGACAGCAAAGGCGACATCGGTGGTCTCAATGACGAGCAGCGCTATGAATAACGGCGTAGCTTTGAGTGTAGAATGAAGAGTGAAGGGTGAAGAATTAGCTTGCGCACCGACTTTGTTTTCTCGTATAAAGAATTTGTCGCCGTGCATTTGGTCAGTTACGGGGAAAAACCGTTTGAAGAGTCTTACGATGAAGTTGTTGCCTGGGTTGCCCTGTTGGCTTTCGTCGTGGGTGAACATCTTTGCTCCCGTATATAGGAGGAACAGTCCGAACAGTCCCAGCACCCATTCAAAGCGCTCTACCATTGCTGCTCCGGCAAAGATGAAGATGCTACGCAGTACGAGGGCCCCGAAGATTCCCCAGAAGAGCACCTTATGCTGGTATTTGCGCTCTATGCCAAAAAAGGAGAATAGCATGAGGAAGACGAAGAGGTTATCCATCGACAGCGACTTCTCTATCAGATAGCCTGCCAGAAACTCCAGCGCCTTCTCGTGGGACTCCATGGGGTAGAAGAGGTAGATGCTTGTGCAGAAGAGCAGCGACACGCCTATCCATACGCCCGTCATCTGCAGCGCCTCGCGCACGTTTACTTCATGCTCCCCCTTGCGGCCGAACATCTTCAGGTCGGCAACAAGCATGAGCGATACCAATACATAGAATACAATCCATGCCCACATGGGCAGTTCCAACAAATACATTATTTTTCTAATGTTATCCTGTTTGTTATCTTGTTCTTCTGTACCCACGTTTCGTAGCGGGCATACAGCTCCTGTGGCTCGGTGTTGTACCAGCTATAGCCGGTGCGGCGCTCATAGCCTATCTCAGCGAGGCTGCGCTTAGGCTGGCCGTCGCGGTCGCAGAAAAAAGGCAGTCCCTCCTCAAGGTCGTAGTAGCGCGCCCACAGCGGCGCAGCCTTATCGTCGCAGACAAGGCGGAGGTCGGTCTTCCCACCGTCCTTGTATTTCTCCAGGCGGCAGCCTTTGATCTTATGTTCCTCAAACCATTTCATGGCCCCGTTGACGGCACGTATGATGCGTTCGTCAGGCTTTGAGATCTGCATGAGGAGGAAGGTGAGGGCGGCGCTCTCCTGAGTGCAGAACGATGGCAGCTCGTAGGCGCGGGCCTTGGCTGGCAGCAGGGTTACGGCATCGTGCTGCTGACACCATACGGTGGGCTGCCCGTTGACGATTATCTGTGTGGCAAGGATGCAGTCTATGCCTTTGTCGAATGCCTTGACGGTCTGCTGGCGCATGGCCTCATCAACGAGGCCTGCATTGTATGGGGCACGGTCTTTGGCAACGTCGCGGAATATCTTGAGCACATTGACGATGGCGTTGTCGTTGTAGGTGATATGCACCTGATACTGACGGTTCTTTGGCCAGAACTGTGGCCATCCGCCGTTGTCGTACTGTCCGCTAAGCAGAAATGTCATAGCCTTGCGGAAGGCGTCGCGATAGCGGTTGTCGTGCGTCTGCTGATATAGGCGTGCCAGGAACGTCATCTGCATTGAGGTGGCCTTGTTATCGATGGTGGAGTCGTCCTCCCTCGTCTTCTGCTGGATGACGCTGTCCTTCTGTGCTGCCGTCAGTGGCTCGACCATGTTGACGTTCTTGGGCCATCCGCCCGTGTTGCGCTGATAGAGCAGCAGCTGGTCGCCCACGCGACGTGCCTCTTCCGACTGGAAGAATGCCGAGTCTTTCTGTTGCAGCACCTGGTTGTTTGTCAGCTTCTGTGCCTGCAGGCCCTGACAAGCAAGAAGTGCGAATAATGTAATAAGCAGTTTGTTCATTTGTCCTTTATTTTATACATAGGTGGGCGCTCAGGTTCGAGACCCCACCTTCAATGTGGAATCAAATTGCAGTCCTCCCTTTTCATGCAGGCGTGCTATGATGTTGCCGCCCTCAGATTGTAGAGCAGAATCTCGCATAAGTCCTGCTCGTCATCCACTACAAGAATCCTTTTCTGTCTCATTTTGTTGGCAAAGGTACGAATTTTTTCGGAAATATCGCTTTCTTGTGCGTTAAATTATGCATAAAGCACATCTTCCCTTATTTTCCGAATCTTGCCTGCACCACGTTGACCATACCGAACATCTCCTGCACGCGCTGGCCGAAGTGTGCCGTTTCCTTTTGTGCCTGCAAGACGGCTATTTCCGGTGTCTGCATCAGGTTGCCCTCGATGTATTTCAGCTGCGGTCCGGCCATCTTCTGCAGGGCATCGCTCATGATCTTCATTCCATAGATGAGCAGGCCCAGAGCCCCAAGGAGTTGCAGCGATACCATTAAATAATCAGGTGTTGTTTGCATGTCTAATTCTCAAATTAGGTGGGTTCTATTAATTCGCTGCAAAGGTACTATCATCTTGTAAAGAGGCCAAACATAGTCTGTTACAATATGGTTACGCCGCAGGATTGTAACAGGATTGTAATAATTATCACAAATAATCTCAAAAAAATAAGAGTTGTTCCCGAAATATGGGATTATTTTATTAACTTCGCAGCCATAACCGATAAAAATCAGCTAAGGAATATGCGAAAAAAGCTTTTTACATTGTTGCTGGCCGTTGCGGGAGTGATGGGAGCATGGGCACAGATGGTGCCGCAGTTGACAAACGTGATGAGCCGTGAGACTTCGTCGCTCAACGGAAAGTGGCACTATATAGTAGATGTTCAGGAGGAGGGTTACTACGACTATCGTATGAAGCCTACACGCTGGGGCTTCTTCAATAATGCCAAGCCTCAGCGCCCCGAAGACCTGATAGAATATGACTTTGATGCCGCTCCGACGATGACAATCCCCGGTGACTGGAACACCCAGGATGAGACGCTCTTCTTCTACGAGGGGACGGTGTGGTTTAAGTACAGTTTCCCTGCACAGGTACCTGTTGAGGACTTCCGCACCCTGCTCTATTTCGGTGCTGTGAACTACGACTGCCGCGTTTGGGTGAACGGCAAGGAGGCTGGTCATCATGTGGGTGGGTTCACGCCATTCAACTTTGACATTACCGACCTGATGCGCAACGGCAATAATGACATCATCGTAAAAGTGGACAACAAACGCAGCGCATCGGCTGTGCCAACGCAGATATTCGACTGGTGGAACTATGGTGGCATTACGCGAGACGTGATGCTGGTAAGGGTGGCACCTACATATATCGAAGACTATTCGCTACAGCTGGCCAAAGCGGCAAATGGCAAGAAACGCATCCTCAATTTCTCCTTGCAGCTGAACCGCAAGGAGGCAGGTCAGGAGGTGACCTTGAGTATTCCTGAGCTGAGGTTGAAGAAAAAACTAATGACAGATGCCAACGGCATCGCAAATTCTCAATTTTCAATTCTCAATTCTCAATTAGAACTCTGGAGTCCTGAAAACCCTAAGCGCTATCAGGTAGAGATAAGGCTTAGCGGCAAATCTGCCGATGGAAAGACTGTCAGCGATTTCGTTGCAGACTCTATCGGTTTCCGCACCATTGAGACGCGCGGCAAGCAGATACTGCTCAACGGCAAGCCCATATTCCTCAAAGGCATCTGCCTGCATGAGGAGAAGCCTTATGGCGGTGGACGTGCCACATCCTCAGAGGATGCCCGCACGCTGCTCACGTGGGCCAAGGATTTGGGCTGCAACTTCGTGCGACTGGCCCACTATCCGCATAATGAATATATGGTACGCGAGGCCGAGCGTATGGGCATCCTCGTGTGGAACGAGATACCCTGCTACTGGACCATCGACTGGAAGAACGAGGGCACCTATCAGAATGCGCAGCAGCAGCTCACCGACATGATACGTCGTGACCATAACCGCGCCAACGTCATCATCTGGTCGATAGCCAACGAAACGCCTCACTCCGCTGAGCGCGATGCCTTCCTTGGCCGTCTGGCCCGCTATGCCCGCAGCCAGGACACCACGCGCCTCATCTCGATGGCGATGGAGGTGACGGGAGCCTCGAACTACGTCAACCGCTTACAGGACAACATGCATGAGCTGGTCGATGTGGTCAGCTTCAACCAGTACGTAGGCTGGTATCGCGACGTGAACGATGCCCCGAAGATGCAGTGGGAGATACCATACGAGAAACCCGTCATCGTCAGCGAATTTGGCGGAGGCGCCAAGTACGGCCTCCACGGAGCAAAGAACCAGCGCTGGACGGAGGAGTTTCAGGAGAACCTCTATCGCGAGAACCTCGCCATGCTCGATAAGATTGACGGCCTGGCAGGCACCACGCCCTGGATTCTGAAAGACTTCCGCTCTCCACGCCGCGTACTCACAGGCATCCAAAACTACTACAACATGAAGGGCCTCGTCAGCGACGAGGGTGAGCGAAAGAAGGCCTGGTATGTGCTTAAAAAGTGGTACGAGGGTAAGTAATAAGGGAAAACGCGCTTGCACCGCTACGAATACGGTAGTTACTATACGCATGTAGGGTATCCAATTGGATGTCCTCTTGTTTAGCGTTTCCGTAATAGGGTATTCAATTTGATGTACCCCATTTTGGTACGAACAAGTCTTGCTGAGGCCAGGGACGTGGGCGTCTCGCCCGCGATGCCGTAAGGCATAACACAAATTACCCACGAATTATAATGTCTTACACGAATTGTCAATGAATTACCCACGAATTGTCCACGAATTATATTGTCTTATTCTTTCCCCTGCCTTGACAGCAATAATTAATTCATGAACAATTCGTGGTTAATTCTTCGCTCATTGCTTTCTTTCATAGGTGCTCAGGCGAGCAAGCTCGGAGCATGGTAATTCATGTTACGTCTCTTTTTATTATCGCGGGCGAGACGCCCACGTCCCTACGTGGATGCTCGTCATCGGCATAAAAAGAGGCTACAACGAATTGAACTTTACCTCTCCTTGGAGGTGAGAACTCTTGCTTTTCGAGGTAAAGACTCTGACATTTTTGGGGTGAAGAATTGTTCGGGTGTCGCTGTTGACCAAATAATGCACCTGATGTACCAAATATTATCCTGCACGTTCTTCGGTGTTTTGATAATTTTGCACCACCGAAAAGCTTTTAACCATTGATCATTGTCGCGGGCGAGACGCCCACGTCCCTTTAAGCTTTGAGCTTTAGGCATTTGAATAACTTGATAAAATAATTCTACTATCTAACTAATTCATTTTACACTTTATGAAACAAATCTCTACTCTCTTCGCCATGCTCGTGCTCTTTATGTGCGGCGCGATGACGGCAGGTGCGCAATCAAAGGTTCCAGGTGTGCTGGACCTGTCTACGACGGTTGTTGCCGCTGGTACAGGCACGCTTCACGACGGTGCCGGCTGGGACGGTTCAAAGATTGACTGGATGACCAAGGGCAATACGGCCACTATCCAGTTTGAGAACACCAAGGACAATGCTAAGTTTAACATCGTAAGCTACGGCGGCACTAACCAGAGCCAGGTGGTGGTGAACTTCAAAATCACCGATTCCAACGGCGCTGAGGTCTATAACGAGACGACCGCGCCCTACGCCTCTGGCGGCTTTGGCGACAGCAAGAAGAACGCCAGCCTCCCCACGACGAACGCTATGGCAGCAGGCAACTACACGCTGACGCTGACTTACGACAACCTGGAGGAGGGTTCTTCCCTGGAGGTGAACATCACCAAGATAGAGTTTGAGGATGCTGATGCCCAGCAGGGCGGCAATGGTGGTAATGGCGGCGTTACTCCTTCTGCTGACGGCTCATTCACCGTGGATCTTTCCACCGTTGACACCTCTGAGTCAAAGGCCGGCAACCTTCACTATATGGGCGAGGGCGATGACAACTGTCCACGTCTGGACTATCCCGCTGCCGGTTCCATTGCAAAGTTTGTAATTGACATCCCGAAGGCCAGCGCCTATCAGATATCCTTCAACTATGCGAGCCCCATGGACAATATGTTCATGATATGGAGCCTCACCAACGCCAGCGGCGAAGTGCCTTACAGTGAGTACTTCCCTCTCGACCCAACAGGTGCTCCGCTCGACTTCTGGACTATCTACAAGGACTTCACTATTGCTAACAACACTCCCGTGCTTGCCCCAGGCAAGTATACGCTGCGCCTGTACTATAATGTAAGTACTGACGGCTCTATCACTCCTGCATGGTATGACGGCAGCGAGAATGCCTCTTTCCACGCCAACATCAAGAGCATCACCTTTACCCCAACCAGTGGTGGTGCAGCTAAAGAGATGGTTGCGTTCCTGCATGGCGAGAACTTCGACAAGGCAAATTCTACCAACGACCTGTATCAGTTTACGGATGCTGCTGGCTTCACCCTGACGATGAACAACCGTGACATCAGCAGAACCCCATGTAACTGGACTGATTCAAACGGCAATGCCTATACTGACGGTATCAACTTCAAGAACAACGACCCAGGTACAATCAATATCCCCGAGGGTTACAAAGTGACTAAGCTCGAAATCGGCGGCTGCTCTCAGTCTGACGCAGGCAACCTCTGCTATCTCTTTACCGTTGACAAGGACGACGTGAACTTCTTTACTGAGGCTATCGGCCAGAACGTCAAGGAGAATTCGGACATCCAGAGCAAGGCAACATATCCTATCATTGCTGACGGCACGGCTCCTCTCTTCGCTACTCTCGACTTCAGCGCTGCTCCTGCAACGAAGAGCATCAAGGTGGTGTTCTCAGGCAACAACCAAGAGGACGTATGGTTCAAGGTTTACTACAATGACGGCAGCGAACAGCCTGCAGGCAGCAAGACCATCTACTCATGGGTATCTCCTGACGGCACCGTTGTTGAGACAGGCGGCAAGGCCACCGGTACCGATGAGGCGAGGGTTAATTACTCTAACGCTGGCTACTATACCATCAGCATCAATAAGAACAAGGGTAACGTAGATACCGACTATGTGCTCATTACTCTTGATGAGGCCCTTCAGGCTGGCGACGTGATATCCATCACCGCTTATCGCAATAAGGACACCAATGCCAACGGCACGCTGTATATGCTCTTTGAGAACGGTGCAGAGATTGACGAGGGTACAGAAGAGGTTTGGAACAATATCCACCCCGACTATGCACAGGAGCCTAACACCCGCACTTACACCATAGGAGCAGAGGCAGGCAGCAAGTCATTCAAGATAAACCGTTCTGCTACCGGCACCAACGTCTTCATCACAAAGCTGGAAATTACCCGCGGCGGCTCTACAGGCATAGAGAGCGTGAAGAAGGCAGGCGTAAAGGCTGAGAGCAACGTTATCTACAACCTCAGCGGACAGCGCGTCGATGCTGACTACAAGGGCATCGTCATCAAGAATGGCAAGAAGTTCGTTCAGAAATGATAATTGAAATTGTTAGTTATATAAATGAGTAAGATTTTTCTTCACAAAAAGGTTGGGCTGTTGTTTGCAGCCCTTCCTTTGCTTTTGTCCCAGGCTCAGGCCCAGGAAGAGTCATCCGTTACGATGGCCCACTGGTCATTCAACTATGCCTATACCACCGCTGACGGCATCGGTACGCCTACTGCCACAGCCATCACCAGCAACGGCAGCGTGAACCTTCACGACGTGAAGCTGAAGCCCAACGAGACCTACCTCGCTACGGACAACGCCACGCTGATGGCCCATCGCCCCACGATAGCCACTCAGCCCAATCAGGTGAGCGCACAGGACAACAAGGGTGCTTACCATGAGGTGAATGCCATCAACTGCGACGGCGCTGCGCTACACATGACCTCGCCCGTGCCGACATCGACAGAGCTCAGCACGAGCTTCACCTATGGCGACAATACGACCGCTTTCCCTGACGGACAGAGCTACGGCTACCAGAATCCGTATAACTATTTCGAGATAGAGGCCGACACGCGTAACTACAAGGAGAATATGGTGCTGGAGCTGAAGGCCGCAGGCCATAACAGCCAGTCGCAGTATTATGCTGTGGCATATTCTACCGACAAGAGCTCATGGACGGTGGTAGGCGACGAGTATCTCACCGGCGCGAGCTACAACCGCTGGGTTAACACCAGCGTCAGCCTTCCTATCGGCAAGAAGGAGAAGGTATATGTGCGCATCTTCCCTGCAAAGAACTGGAAGGGCGGGGGCAGCAATGTTAACGGCGACAACCAGTTTGACCTTGACGACGTATGGCTGCGCGGCGACTTCGACGCTAAGCTGGCCCAGATGACGGGTCTGAGCATAGGACAGTATGCCGCTGAGGCGGGTGAGAAGCAGGACTATGAGCTGCGCTTGCCAAAGACCTTTACGGAGGCTACTGCTACGATTGTGCCCATCGTGCAGAACGCTACGCTGAGTGTCAGCGCTGAGGAAGAAGACAGCGGCGACGATGTGGCGGTTACGAACAACGGCGACGGTACCTTCACCGTAGCCACACCACGTCCCAACAACGCCCATCTCATAACCTTCCGTCTGAAGGCTGCCGACGGTGCCATAACGGGCAAGACGGTCTACACGCTGCGCCTGTTCCATGCTGGAGAACTGCAGATTCGCAGCCTGACCATCGACGGTGTTGCAGCCAATGCCGCCTTGCGCACAGCGCTCAATACGAGCAGCGACTTCACCGCCACCTTCAGCGACAACGTTTACACGACGATGCCAGAAGTTACGGCCACCTTCAATGACGGCACACAGGCAGAGGTGACCTCCACATACGACGCAGACATGGCCACCTTCCTGCTGAAGGGTACCGAACGCACCTTCACCCTGAAGGTGGGAGGCGTATATATATATAAGAAAGGTGAAAAGGATGAGGACTACCGTATCACCTACAGCGCCGACGGCAAGGCTGCTTACGTCCCAGAGGGACAGTGGACCGATGGATGGACTGACGGACTCTATACGCTTCGTACCACGAGCCTTGACGGCTGGGGTGGCAATCAGTTTAAGTTCAATGCCTCCGACATGCTGTTGGAAGTGCCTGGCGGCGTAGTGGTGAAGACCTTCACACTTGAGAAATTCGGTGCAAACTACGGCAACGGTGAGGGCCTGACGGCTATCTCTTCTGACGGTGCCACGTTCCGTATACCTACGAAGCATAACTATGTTCGCGGCAACAAGGACAACGTCACCGTAGTGGTGGAGAACCACAAGGCCGGTGCACCCATAGCATTCACCATCACTGGCGGCAACCAGCCATACGCACAGCTGCTACTCACCATCGAGAAGACCAATCCCGGCAGCACGCCGAAGGTGATGAAGCTCGAGGCCTCGCCCGTGAACAATCACGTGATGGTGTCTGTTACCTTCGACCGTGAGATGTCGGCCTCCGATGTCCTGTTCAATGGCACGGAGATACATGCCGAAGGCGGCTTGACGCTCAACTATGGCATCACGGGATTGGATTATTCCAAGTCATATACGTTCACCATCCCAGCGGGCAAGGCTGAAGACCTCTTCGGCAATAAGACGACGGAAGATATTGTAGCGAACTTCACCATTGAGGCTCAGGCTCCTGCCACGAAAAAGGTGTACGACTACGTAGTAGGCAATGCTGAGGAGTTCACTGCTGCCATCAAGGCCTTGGGCTCAAGCACAAGCAAGACGCTGGAGCGCGTTACCATCTTCCTCAAGAATGGCGATTATGACTTCGGACCAGACAATGAGCAGCGCATCAATCGCGGCAACGTATCATTGATAGGCCAGAGCCGCGACGGCGTCATACTGCATGGCACCCGTACAGGAATCTCTAATCCTATATTGAATATCCGCGACCGCGAAGGATTCTATCTTCAGGACCTCACCGTGCGCAACGATCTTGACTTCCGTGCTCCATCGCGCACGGGAGTGGGAGTGGCCATCTACGGCGGCAACAAGTCTATAATGAAGAACGTCTGCATGCAGTCGCAGCAGGATACGCAGGTGACGGGTGAGCGCAGCTACTTCGACCACTGCCGCATACAGGGCACCGTTGACTACATCTGCGGCGGAGGCGACCATTTCTATGACCAGTGTGAGCTCATCATGGAGGGTCCGGGCAGCGTTATTTCCGCTCCTGCCACCACCGCTACCACGAAGTGGGGATATGTGTTCAGCAACTGCACCATTGACCGCGCTGAGGCTGGCAACGGAGCCACGATGAAGGATAAGGGTGACTACTCGCTGAGCCGCCCGTGGCAGAACTATCCTGCCACTTATTATCTCTTTACGAAGATGATGATACAGCCCAGCGACAATGGCTATAGCGGAATGGGCAACCTGCCCACAAGGTTCTATGAATATGGCTCCATCGACAAGGACGGCAACGTGATAGACCTTAGCGTTCGTGGCAATTCTTCGACCAGCACAAACAGCTATGTGCCCGTCATCACCGCCGAGGAAGCCAAGAAGTTTACCATTATGAACGTGCTCAGCGGCACCGACGGCTGGATGCCTACTGACTATACCGTGCTCTGCGGCGCACCTTCGGTAAGCGTCAGTGGCAGGACGCTCACATGGAAGGCTGATAGCCAGGCACGCACATACGTTATCTTCAGAAATGGGGAATACGTTGCCAACACCACCGACTTGTCCTATACCGTGACGGAGGACGGACAATACACCATCCGTGCCGCCAACGAGATGGGCGGACTGGGCGAGGCTGCCACTGTGACCGTAGGTAACACGGGAATCAACCCTCTTTCTGACAATGGACAGAAAGACAGTGACACCTCCTATAACATCGCCGGGCAGACGGTGAATGGCTGCTACAAAGGCATAGTCATCAGGAATGGCATGAAAAGGTTAGTCCGCTGACTGTTCAACGCAGTTGCGGTAGTCACTGGGCGTCTGTCCGATGAACTTCTTGAAGACTTTGGTGAAGTATTTCGGGTCGGAGAAGCCTGTGCGATAGCAGGCCTCCGACACCGTCAGCCCTTCGTTGCGCATCAACTGTGCAGCTCGCTCAATATGGTATTTGCGGTAGAAGTCAACAGGGGTGAGTCCGGTGATGGTGCGTATCTTCCTGTAGAACAGCGTGCGGCTGAGCCCTATGTGGTCGGCAAGATCCTGAATGGGCATGTTGTCTGACAGGTGCTCCTCCATGAAATCCTTCAGGCGTTCCATCATCTGTACGTCAATCTTTGCAAGGCTCTCTATCATTCCGCTGTTGTTCTCGGGCAACTCCAGATGAACCACTTCGCTGGCCTTGAGGGTATAGTTCTCGAGATACTCCTTCTGCCGCTCTTGGCGTTTCTGCAGAATGGCCTGCAGGCGCACACGCAGATACAGTGGGCTGAAAGGCTTCGCAATATAATCCTCTACACCCTGTGCAGCACCCTTGATGCGATCATCAAGGGTGTTGTTGGCTGTAAGGAGCACCACGGGGATATGGCTGGTGTCGGTGCTTTCCTTCAGTGCTGCGAGCATCTCCCAGCCATTCATGCGGGGCATGTTGATATCGCTGACGATGAGGTCGGGCTGCAAGGTGGTGGCCTTCGACAGACCATCACTGCCGTCAGTAGCTTGCAACACCTGGAACTCTGGCTGCAGGATGTCGCTGACGAACTGCAGCATTTCGGCATCATCCTCCACAACGAGCACCTTGAGAGACTTCTCCTGACTGTCGGCAGTGTCGGCAGGTTCCTCGGCTGAGAGTTCGAGGTCGGAGGTCTTCTGACGGTCGCTGCCGGTCATCATCTGTATGTTCTGGTCTTGCATGAAGTGTTGGTTGCCCTTCTGGAAAACTACGGAGAAGCGGCTGCCTTCACCCTCCTTGCTCTCGGCGTTGAGGCTGGCATGATGAAGTCCTACCAGCTTCTTGACAAGAGAGAGACCGATGCCGGAAGACTGCTTCATGTAATTGTCGGTCAGCGAGGTCTCGAATCTCTCAAAGAGACGGCCTAAGATGTTTGGCCCCATGCCTTTGCCAGTATCACATACGGCAGCGGTCACACTTCCTTCATCGCTGTAAAGCTCTATCCATACGCTTTTGCCAACAGCGGTATACTTGAAGGCATTTGACAGAAGGTTGAAGAAGATCTTCTGTATCTTGTCCTTGTCGCCCCAGATATATGCCGCTTCGTCTGAATGGTCGTCGAGTCGGAAATCTATCTGGTGCTCTTCGGCAAGATAGCGGAAGTCGGTCATGACATCTGACAATTCTTCTTTCAGGTCTATGCGCTCTATGAGGAGCCGCATCTTGTCGGCCTCTATCTTGCGGAAGTCAAGGATCTGGTTGGTAAGCAGCAGCATGCGCTTGGCATTGTGGTGGATGAGCTGTAGGTAGTTGCGGCTCTTTTCTGTCAGCGAACTGTCATTGAGAAGTTCGGAGACGGGACCCATTATCAGCGTCAGCGGTGTGCGCAGGTCGTGGCTGATATCGGTGAAGTATCGCAGGCGCATGTCTGTCAGTCGTTGTTCGAAGGCAGCATTCAGGCGCAGACGGTAGACATAGAAGGCTATTGCCATCACCGTTGCGGCGGTGAGGAGGCCGAGGATGACGTACAGCAGTACGGCCCACGGCGTCTCCCAGAAGGTGGGTCGCAGGATGATGGTGATGCGTCGAGGTGTCTGGCTCCACACGCGGTTGTTGTTGGAGGCACGTATGAGGAGTTCGTATGTCCCGGCGCCGAGGTTAAAGAAGCTGATGGTGCGGTTGTGGCCTTGCTTTATCCACGTGGTGTCGCGGCCCTCTAAGCGGTAGGCATACTCCACAAAGTCATTGGCAGCCATCTCCAGTGCCGAGAACTCCAGGGAGAAGTTGCGCTGCTCCTTCTCAAGGATAAGGGTGTCAGCATCTATAGAATAAGGTATGGTGGTGCCGTTGGCCGAGAGCGAGGTGATGAGGATGGGTGAAGACACCTTTGGCAGGCTGAGGGTATTGAGTCTCGCTGCCTTTACACCTCCGTGTGAGGCAAAGAGGGTAAGGCCGTCGGCAGTACTTACAGGCATGCTTCCAGAAAAGGTTCCCTCTTCCCCCGCTTCTTGCATGAAATCGTCGGAGGTGCCAGTCCTAATGTTGAAACGCGACAGTATGGTTTCAAACACCGCCCATGTCTGTCCGTTCCCGTCGGCAAAGGCCTGCAGGCTGCAGTCTGACGGAGCACCGCTGTTAAGGTTCCAGGTTTTGAATTGCAGATTGTCGTGAAGCAAATCCTGTGAGTCAGTCCAGCATAGCCCGCCATGTGAGGTGCACACGAAAAGTCCCTGCCCCTTGATGTAGTTGACCGACATGATGCCGTTGCTTGCCAGGCTGTGGGCATCATTGTTGATGCGGCGCGACTGGTAGAAGTGTATCTTTTCGGGATGGTCGGTATTGCTCTTGAATGTGAATAGTCCGTTGGATGTGCCTAATACTATGGTGTTGCCTACCTTAGTGATGGAACGCACATCCTGCTGCTGTCCGTTTTCGGGGAAGTTACGGCAGCGGTTACTGCGGTTCAGGAAGACGGTGCGTCCTCCCTCAGCCTTCATGAGGTTCAGACCTCCGAGCAGGGTGCCCACCCACACGGCCTTCCCATCGGTGCAGAGGGAATAGATGTTGTCATCGCTAAGGCTGTAGGCATCGTCAGGAATGTGCCGGTAATGCTCCACGGAATACTCCTTGCCTTTGGGGATCATCACGAACAGTCCGTCTCCACGGGTACCTAACAATATGCGTCCCTGAGAGTCGCTGGTCATGGAATAGACGCGCCCCAGCACACTCTTGGCGCTGCCTACGCTGCCGTTGGAAGAGACGTAGCCCAGTTTCTCGCCGTGTTGTCCGCGCAGCAGTACTGTTCCGTCGTTGTTGGCTTGCCAGATGAGCCCCCTTGCATCGCGGAAGAGGCTCAGCACGTCTTCTTTGTCATCAAACGGCTCGAAGTATCTTCTTGAAATGACGATGCGGCGGAAAGAACCGTCACCGGTAACTATCCACACCACGCCGTCGGGGTTGACATGCCACAGTCTGATGTCTGTTGCCAAAGCCTTCCATTGTCCGTCGGCCTCATCCAAGTATGTCAGTTCATGGTTGGAGATGCGCAGCCTGTATCCCGCACGGGTAAACTCCTTGTCGGAATATAGCTTGCCGCGCAGGGCATACATCTTGTCGGCGTTGATGCCTGGCAAAAGCCTGAAGGAGCCTTTGCTGACATCGTAAAGGTAGAAGTTGTCATACGACCGACAGATAAGGTTGCCGTCCTTGTCCTGCTGCACATC
This sequence comes from uncultured Prevotella sp., assembly GCA_905236165.1. Classification (GTDB taxonomy): domain Bacteria; phylum Bacteroidota; class Bacteroidia; order Bacteroidales; family Bacteroidaceae; genus Prevotella. Next base: position 29,342 of record CAJOOC010000088.1, read on the forward strand.
GTCGATGCGTGAATTGTCGAGGTCGTTGCCGTCGCCGGGACGTATGTTGAACACCACGAAGCGATAGCCGTCGAAACGGTATAGCCCGCCCCATGTGGACACCCACAGCAGTCCGCGACGGTCGGTGATGATACCTGTCACCTTATTGTTGCCCAATGCACTGCGCACGGAGAAATTTGTCTCCGTGACCACCGGCTGCGCCAGCGCAATATGCGGCAGTAGCAGGAGTAACATGGCAAGAAAGCTTGTGCGTAGAAGATACATAACGGGTACAAAGTTAATGTAAATTAGCCGAATAGCACTTGCGTTGCGGCAGAAAAACAAAAAAACAGAGCTTTTCTTGCGTATTTCAGATAATCTTTGTAATTTTGCAACGAAGTGTGCAAATAGCATCAGGTGGGTGGACTTGTTTTCCACCATAATTTTTGCCACACAGAAAGATAAGTTAATCACAGATAGAAAGACAAATGAGACAAAATTACATATGGCTTCATGTCATCCTTCTCCTTTTGGTGCTGGGCTTTTCTTCATGCATCAAGGACGAGGAACCGAACAAGGAATGTGATATCCTCAGTGCATGGGTTGAGGGAGACGAGTATGCTTCCAACTTCTACAATGTTGAGGAGATGCGCATTAATAGTATTATTTCAACGGATAACCAGGTGACGTTCACCGTACGTTCGCTCATATCGCTGCCCACAGCGTTACCAGTGTTCTTCAATATCACTCCCGGAGCAACAATAGAGCCGGCCAGCGGTTCTATTCAGGACTTCACAAAGGGTCCAGTGACATACACGGTGACATCAGAAGACAAGCAGTGGTCGCGTAAGTACACGGTGCAGTTTAAGGAAGCGACGCTGCCTTTCAATGAGCTGAACTTCGAGCACTACGACTCTGTACGCTATTCCTTCAGCAACATGCACTACCACAAGTTCTATGAGGTGGATCCGCAGAGCCAGGCCAAGATGGAGGATCTGTGGGACTCAGGCAATTTAGGCTTCTGCATGTCGATGCTGATGAAGATTATGGCGGGTGTTCCCGTTTACACCACTGATTTCCCGACGCAGGCCGACCCCAATGGCTATAAGGGTAGCTGCGTGAAGCTCGTCACCATGAGTACAGGCGACCTGGGTAAGGCCTATAAGAAGCCTATCGCAGCAGGAAACCTCTTCTTCGGCAAGTTCATCACAGACTATGCTGCTACGGATGCCTTGAAGGCAACGTCTATGGGTGTGCCCTTCACGGACGAGCCCATCAGAGTGGTGGGTTACTACAAGTACAAGCGCGGTGCTGAGTTCACCGGAGCCGATGGCAATGTAATCCCCGGACGTGAGGACGAGGCCGATATCTACAGCGTGCTCTACCGTAACAAGGACGAGAATGGCAATGCGGTACAGCTGGATGGCGGTAATGTGCTCACAAGCCCATACATAGTCCGCAAGGCCCGCGTGGCATCTTTGCCGCCAACGGATGAGTGGAAGCCATTTGAGATGTTCTTCGAGGGTGACGCAGAGATAGACAGGGAGCTGCTGGCCAATAAGGGCTATAACCTGGCTCTCGTATTCTCGTCAAGTAAGGACGGCGCACTGTTCCAGGGTGCCGTAGGCAGCACATTGTGGGTTGACGAGATAGATTTCTCAGTAGCAAAAAAAGTTGAGGATAAGTAAGCGATGAAAAAGACAATATACGTAATAGCAATAGTATTATCCATGCTGCTGCCTCGTCAGACAATGGCAGAGTGTGTGTTGGATAGCCTGCAGCTGAAGGTGCGTGCAGGATATGAGATTGGTGGAACCTCACCGATTCCATTGCCGGCAACAATACGTAGCATTGATAGCTATAAACTCACCCCATCCTTCATGGTCGGCTTCGATGCCGAGTACCCCATAGACTGCAAGTGGGGCGTGCTCGCTGGAGTGCATGTGGAGAACAAAGGCATGGACGGCAAGGTGACGACAAAGGCATATAAGATGGATATGCGTCGCGGTGACAGCCGCATGGACGGACTCTTCACCGGTAAGGTGCATCAGAAGGTAAGGCAGTGGATGGTCACCATCCCAGTTCAGGCTACGTTCAATGTGAGCCAAAAGGTGAAGCTGAAGGGTGGTCCATATCTCTCTGTTCTCTTCGACAAGAATTTTGACGGTATAGCCTCTGATGGATATCTGCGTCAGGGAACCCCCGTGGGTGCCAAGATTCTCATAGGTAGCGTAGAGGGCGAATGGGCCACATACGACTTCAGTGAGGAGATGCGCACGCTGCAGTTCGGTCTCGACCTCGGTGTCGACTGGCAGGTAGGACGTAAGATCGGCGTCTCTGCAGACCTCAGCTGGGGTCTAACGGGTATCTTCAAGAGAGACTTCAAGACCGTAGAGCAGACGCTGTATCCCATCTACTTCACCATTGGCGCGTTCTACAAGCTAAAGTAAAGGTGGGTTCTATTAATTGGCTTTGACAGATTTTTGATTTTGTTTCGAGGGCAGAGTGGCAGTTCCTTGATGGAGCATAGCGGG
>CAJOOC010000089.1 GCA_905236165.1 uncultured Prevotella sp.
CCGAGGTGCGAAGGAGGAAGGCAAAGCCAAACGTCAAAACCCACGATTATGTTATACACTACGGTGGGAATTAATAGAACCCACCTTAACATGAATTAATTATTGACCGCATATAAAAGCAATGTTCGAAAGAATGTTGCTTTTTTTTCTTTATTGTCAGTTTTTTTTTGTACCTTTGCCCAAAGTTTGCGCGCATTAGGTTGTGACAGGATACATGCTGCGTATTGGGATAAGAAAGTGGAATTATAAGTAAATCAAAAATAGCCTAAGGACATGAACATAGGAATAACGCTGATGGTTGTAGGCATGGTAACGGTTTTTTCAGTGCTTCTGATTATAATAGCGCTGAGCAATCTGCTTATCAACATAGTCAATAAGGTGGCTCCGGAAGAGCAGGAGAAGGCGAAGGCTGTTCAGACTTCACGCCCGGTCTCTCCCGAGGTAATGGAGATTATACGCCAGGCCGTAAGCAAGATAACAAATGGCAAGGGAAGAGTGGCCGAGGTGGTCAAAGCCTGAGAGACATGCCGCTCTAAAGCAAGCAGAGAGACATTAACGACAACGACAAAAAGACAAAAAAAACATAAAAACAGCTCAATGGGTAAAGAGATTAAATTCAGTTTGGTCTTCCGTGACATGTGGCAGAGCGCTGGCAAGTATCAGCCGCGCGTAGACCAGTTGCTCAAGGTAGCACCGGCCATTATAAGGATGGGGTGCTTTGACCGTGTAGAGACAAATGGAGGAGGTTTTGAACAGGTAAACCTGCTCTATGGAGAGAACCCCAATAATTCTGTCCGCCAATGGACTAAGCCTTTCCACGAGGCAGGCATACAGACTCACATGCTTGACCGTGCCCTCAACGCTTTGCGCATGAGTCCTTGCCCTAAGGATCTGCGCCAGCTATTCTACAAGGTGAAGAAGGCTCAGGGCACCGACATCACGCGTATCTTCTGCGGCCTCAATGACCCGAGAAACGTTATTCCCTCTATAAAATATGCCAAGGAGGCAGGCATGATAGCACAGGCATCATTGTGCATAACACACTCACCCATTCACACTGTGGACTACTACATCAGTCTGGCAAAGACATTCATCGATGCCGGAGCTGACGAGATATGCCTGAAAGATATGGCAGGAATAGGCCGTCCTGAGTCATTAGGAAAGATTGTGGCGGGTATCAAGGCCTACAGAAAGGACATCATCATACAGTATCACTCACATGCCGGACCGGGCTTCAATATGGCCTCAATACTGGAGGTGGCACGAGGCGGCTGCGACTATATCGACACAGGCATAGCACCTTTGTCATGGGGAACGGGCCATGCTGATATCATTGCCGTTGAGGAAATGCTGAGGGATGCAGGCTTCAAGGTCAAGAGCATCAATATGGAGGCCTACATGGAAGTGCGCAGCCATATACAGGAGATGATGGACGATTTCCTGGGATATTACATTCCGAAGTTGAACCATCTTAACAACTCGCTCCTCATCAAGCCCGGACTGCCAGGAGGCATGATGGGTTCGCTGATGACAGACCTGGAGGACAATCTGCGCTCGCTGAACAAATGGAAGGTGAAGAACAACCAGCCCGAACTGACTACGGACCAGCTTCTCGTAAAGCTGTTCGACGAGGTGGCATACGTATGGCCAAAGGTGGGATACCCATGTCTGGTTACACCTTTCTCACAATATGTGAAGAACCTTGCGCTGATGAATGTCATGCAGATGGAAAAGGGCAAGGAGCGCTGGTCGATGATAGCAGAGAACATCTGGGACATGATACTCGGAAAGTCTGGTCAGCTGCCAGGCCCTGTCGACCCTCTCTTCGTGGAGATGGCAAAGAAGGAAGGCCGCACCTTCATGACCTCTGACCCTCAGGAAAACTACCCTGACGAGCTCGAAACGTATCGTCTGAAGATGAACCAGCAGGGCTGGGACGTGGGTCAGGACAACGAGGAGCTGTTCGAATACGCTATGCATCCGCAGCAGTATGAGGCATACAAAAGCGGACAGGCTAAGAAAGACTTTGAAGAGGATTTCGCTAACCGTAAGGCCAAGAAAGAAACGGGTAACGTGAAGAAGCAACTGCCGCAACAGGTCACCGTGAATGTCAATGGTCAGAACTATATAGTAAAGATAGCATACGATGGTCAGGTGCCTGCCCCTGCACAGCCCAGCCAGTCTGCCACGTCAGCACCGGCACCCGTAGCAGGGCAAGGCATGGAGGTGCTCGCACCGTTAGAGGGAAAGGCTTATCTCGTACAGTCTTCTTCGGAAACACCAAAGAAGGTGGGAGACCACGTTGAGGCAGGCGAGGTGATATGCTATATAGAAGCCATGAAGGTGTTCAACCGTATCAAGGCGGAGAAGGCAGGTACAATCACGAGCATAGCCTTTGCTTCGGGTGACTCTGTTGATGAGGACGACCTGCTCATGACAATAGGATAATGGTGGAAATGTAAAGATTCGGTATATCATCTGAACTCTGCGAATAACCCGCCAATGGATTAATTCTTAATACAGACAATTGTGGAAATACTACATAATATATGGAACATGACGGCCTTTGCCCAGACAGGAGGCGACTGGTCTTTCCTTATCATGATTGCAATTGCGTGCATACTTCTGTACCTCGGCATAGTGAAGAAGTATGAACCTCTGCTGCTGGTACCGATAGGCATGGGAGTACTTCTGGCCAACTTCCCCGGAGGTGGCATGGGAGTGGTGCAGGCCGACTCTGATGGATACGTCACACTGGCTGACGGTACGAAGGAGATAATCTGGGATATGCCTTTGCATAAGATAGCGCATGATCTGGGATTGATGAACTTCATCTATTACATGTGCATAAAGACAGGCTTCATTCCTCCAATCATCTTCATGGGCGTGGGAGCGCTGACAGACTTTGGACCTATGCTCCGCAACCTGAGACTCTCAGTCTTTGGCGCTGGTGCACAGTTCGGCATCTTCGCCGTGCTCCTCTGCGCCCTCGCAATGGGCTTCACACCACAGGAGGCTGCATCTCTCGGTATCATAGGTGGTGCTGACGGACCTACGGCGATATTCACCACTATCAAGCTGGCACCGCATCTGCTCGGTCCGATAGCAATAGCAGCTTACAGCTACATGGCCCTGGTGCCTGTTATCATACCCTTGGTGGTGAACCTGCTCTGCACGAAGAAAGAACTCAGAATTAATATGAAGGAGCAGGATAAGAGGTATCCTAACAAGACGCAGATAAAGAACCTGCGTGTACTGAAGATACTCTTCCCCATAACCGTGACGATTATCGTGGCGTTGCTGGTGCCTACAGCAGTAAGTCTTGTAGGTATGTTGATGTTCGGCAACCTGATAAAGGAACTTGGCAGTATGACCAGCAGACTCTTCGATACCGCCAGCAATGCCGTAATGAATACTGCGACAATCTTCCTGGGACTCTCCGTCGGCGCTACAATGACCAGTGAGGCGTTTCTGAACTGGACCACGATAGGCATCGTGGTGGGAGGTTTCCTTGCTTTCGCACTCTCTATCTCGGCAGGCATCTGCATGGTGAAGATATATAACCTGTTTGTAAGAAAAAAGGTGAACCCGCTCGTAGGAGCCACAGGGCTTTCTGCTGTGCCTATGGCATCGCGTGTGGCTAATGAGATAGCAACGAAATACGACCCCAAGAACCACGTGCTGAACTATTGTATGGCCAGCAATATCTCCGGTGTCATCGGTTCTGCCGTTGCTGCAGGCGTGCTGATAAGCTTCTTGCAGTAAAGGAGACAGCTACTTCGTCAGCAGCGCATGGGGTGTTTTATAAGGTAGAAGAAAAAAGAAATCCCCTCAGTCCAAATGGGCTGAGGGGATTTCTGATGATATGCTGTAAGTATTATTACTTTGCGTAGGCTACGGCACGGGTTTCGCGAATGACGGTGATCTTTACCTGACCTGGGTATGTCATCTCGTTCTGTATCTTTGTAGCGATTTCGCTTGACAGGCTCTCTGTCTCTGCATCGCTCATCTTGTCGGCTCCAACTATGACGCGCAGCTCACGGCCCGCCTGAATGGCGTAGGTCTTGGTGACACCAGGATATGACATTGCAATAGCCTCCAAGTCGTTGAGACGCTTGATGTAAGCTTCCACAATCTCTCTGCGAGCACCGGGGCGTGCACCAGAGATGGCGTCGCAGACCTGTACGATGGGTGCCAGCAGCGTTTCCATCTCCATCTCATCGTGGTGGGCACCGATGGCATTGCAGATATCAGCCTTCTCCTTGTACTTCTCCGCTATCTTTGCTCCATAGAGGGCGTGTGGCATCTCGAGGTCTTCATCGGGTACCTTACCGATATCGTGAAGCAGTCCGGCACGCTTGGCCTTCTTGGGGTTCAGGCCCAGCTCTGCGGCCATTACGGCACAGAGGTTTGCGGTTTCGCGGGCATGCTGCAGAAGGTTCTGGCCATAAGAAGAACGGTATTTCATCTTACCTACGATGCGTATCAGCTCTGGATGCAGACCGTGTATGCCGAGGTCGATAGTGGTGCGCTTGCCGGTTTCTATCACTTCTTGCTCCAGCTGCTTCTTCACCTTTGCCACAACTTCCTCGATGCGTGCAGGGTGGATACGTCCGTCGGTGACGAGCTGGTGAAGGGCCAGGCGGCATGTTTCGCGACGTATTGGGTCGAAAGCAGAGATGACGATGGCCTCTGGTGTGTCGTCAACGACGATTTCCACGCCACAGGCGGCTTCCAATGCACGTATGTTGCGACCCTCACGGCCTATGATACGGCCTTTCACTTCGTCGTTGTCGATATGGAAGATGGAGACAGAGTTCTCGATGGCAGCCTCTGTAGCCACGCGCTGTATGGTCTTAATGACAATTTTGCGGGCTTCGTTGTTGGCATTGATCTTTGCCTCGTCCATGATTTCGTTGATATAACTCTGGGCATTGGTGCGAGCCTCGTCCTTCAATGACTCTATCAGACGTGCCTTCGCTTCTTCTGAGGACAGGCCGGAGAGTTGCTCAAGCTTCTCGCGCTCCTTCATCTGCATGTTTGAGAGCTCCTGCTCTTTTACGGCCAGCAGCTTCTTCTCATTCTCTAAGCGATTCTCTTTCTGGTCCAGTTCCTGACGACGCTTGCTCTGCTCCTCCTGACGCTGGTTGAGCGACATCTCGCGCTGCTTCAGCTTGTTCTCTGTCTGTTGAATCTTCTGATTGCGCTGCTGAACTTCACGCTCCAGTTCGCTCTTCTTGTTGATGAATTTCTCTTTCACCTCAAGGAGTTTCTTCTCCTTCAAAACGTCAGAAGCTTTCTCCGCATTGGCAAGCATCTCGTTGTATTTCACCTTGATTACATATCTGAAAATCAAGTAGCCGAATAGTCCGCCTATGATAAGGCCTGCTACGGCTATAATTGCGTATACCATAAATTGTTAAATAATAGGTTGGTTAATTAATATTCTAAGTAGCATTATGTGCAGGCCATAGGCCGTCACAGCACACGATGCCGTTTACTTCAATGCTTCTGAAATCTCAGCAGACAACTCTTTCAGAATATCATTAACCGGCGACATATCATTGCGTTTAGACTCCATGACGAACTTCAAGGCGATATCTATCAATGCATAATAGATAATCTCCTTGTCAGCCTTCTGTCCCTTGAAATAAGAGAAGTAGGTATTCAGACGCTCGTTTATCAATGACCCAGCCTCACGGTACAGAGCTTCCTGCTCCTTGGGTACCATAATGCTGATTGGCATGTCATAGACATGAATGGTGATATGTTGCTTTTCGTTATTCTTCTGAGAGTCCATGAGAGTTTATTGTTCTGTGTCTTGCTCTGTGAGGAGCGTGATGCAGTGTGAAACGGAGCGCTGCAGGTTGTTGATGCGCATCTTGGCGGCTTCAAGGTCTTTGTCGGTGACACTAAGCATCTTGGCGGTCATCAGCGCATTGTAGCGTTGCTCCTGGGTATATAGTTGACTCTTTAACTTTTCTATTTCAGCGGTGAGCTTGTCCACATCTCGACTAAGGGACTCACTTTTGCTTCTGAGCTCCTTATATTCCATTATCATCTGCCTGACACGGGCCGACAGTATGTTGATAGGCGATTCTTGAGACATGATGGTTATTCTTTAGGCATTTTCTCTTTCTTGGCCAGCATCACCACCTGATATACGAAGTTGGTAACCCAGGCTTCAGAGAATCCCAGCTTCTGGTTGTATTTCCTCACAGAGGCAACAGCCTTCAGAGTACCGGGATCACTATAGTCGTTTTTGTTGAACAGCTCGTTGACAGTCTTCTCTGTCATTGCATAGATGGCTTTCTTGAAGAAAGAGGGCAGGCGCAGCTTGAACTTCATGAGGTTGCTCGTAAGCATCATCAGGTCTTGCGTGAAGCCCTGAAACTGGTATAGGTATGTCTGCACGTCCTGAACCTTATGACAGTTCTTGGCGATGCTGCGGTCTATCTCCTTGAAGAATGCATCATCATGCCCATACATCTGCTTCAGCATCTTCTTGCAGGCGTTTTTCTCGCCAAGGCCCAGTTTGTTATGCTCTGTGCGAACCTTGAAGGTTGACTTGAATAAGCGCAAGTCTGGAAGCAATGCAATATTGTTGATGCCTATCGTAGCTGCTATTGCCGACTGGAAATAGACGCGAATAAGCATCATGTAATCTTGCATGCCACCGATTTTTATATTGTCTTCCTTCTTCTTGAAGAATGAAAAGAAACTCATGTGATATAGCTTGTCAAAATATTTCGGCCACAAAATTACGAAAAATAATTAAATAAAACAAGGATTGCGGGTTATTTTGTATGTTTTTGCTTCACTTTTAATAGAAAAAAGACAAAAATGTGTTTGCATATTGAAAAAAATGTGTATCTTTGCATGCATTATTTGCACAAATCAATACACCTTGAATAAATTCACATAAAAGATTAAGGGTCATGTTTTATTTTTCCGACAAGAATAATTTGATAAAATGGGTGGTTCTTTTTGGTGATGCAGTGGTCTACGCTCTGTGTATGTTTGCCTTCTCCAGAGTGTTCCAAATGTATACTCCCCAGAGTATCGTCAACCATGTTTGGATAGCCATATTAATGATGCTGGTGATTTTCACATTGGTTTCATCGCTTGTTCCCACTATCATCCATAAGAGATTATTCGTTTTCACGGAAATGGTGGACAGGAACTTCAAGGTGGTGTTCTGCTCCCAGATGCTCTTTAGTCTTCTGTGGCATTTTATCACGAGGAACAGTCATCACGAGATTGTTTTCGGCAGCGTGATGACGCTTCTTGTATTTGTCGTCTTCGTAATCAAAAGGCTTTGTGAGCGCGAGTTCCTCAGTTGGCTTCGCAGCAAGGGACGCAATACTCGTATGGTGCTGCTGGTTGGCAGCGACCCCGCAAACATGGAGATTTACCGTGCTATCATGTCGGATCCCGCAACGGGTTACAAGGTGATAGGATACTTCGGCGATGAAGACGAGATACCCTATCCCGTTGATCATTTGGGTAAAGTACAGGATCTCGTTGATCTCATCAGAAGCGATTCTGAAACCCATAAGATAGATGGCGTAGACCTGAAGATAGATGAGATATACTGCGCCCTTGACAATGATGACATCGACGCTATACGCACCATAATGAATTTCTGTAACCGCTACGTAATGCGGTTCTGCCTTGTGCCCCGCATTCAGCAGAGCCTGCAGTTACAGCTGAAGCCGGAGATGATAGGCGGTGGCGCCGTATATACCAACTATCAGTCGCCGCTGATTTATATGTCCAACCGTGTGATAAAGCGCACCTTTGACATTGTCTTCAGCTCGATAGTGCTGATACTGATGTTACCGTTCATTCCTATCATTGCCTTCTTAATCAAGCGTGAGAGTCCCGGCCCGATGTTATTCAAGCAGATGCGCACAGGCATCAACGGACGTGACTTCTTGTGCTATAAGTTCCGCTCTATGCACGTTAATGACGACGCTGATAAGAAACAGGCAACGAAAGAAGACCCGAGGAAATTCAAGTTTGGTGATTTCATTAGGAGATACAACATTGATGAACTGCCTCAGTTCTGGAATGTGCTTAAGGGCGACATGAGCGTTGTGGGACCGCGCCCACACATGCTCGCGCATACTGAACAATATGCTAAGGTGGTGGAGAAATACATGTATCGCCATTATGCCAAGCCTGGCATTACGGGCTATGCCCAGGTGTCGGGATTCCGTGGTGAGACCTCTGAGCTGTGGCAGATGGAAGAGCGTGTGAAGAAAGATATCTACTACATCGAGAACTGGTCGTTCTGGTTTGACATGAAACTGATATACCGCACGGTGCTTACCATGTTCGTTCACGACGAGAACGCATATTAAGCCCATGTCCCCCGAGAGGAATAAGACAAAATAAAAACAAATAATGCATTATGAGTGAAATTAAAAACAACCAAGAACAGCTATTGCCCCCCGAGGTAGAAGATCAGCTGAGTTTCTTTAACGTACAGTTCGTCATAAAGACTCTGGTACTTAACTGGATGTGGTTCTTACTGTCGTTGGTAATCTTCATCGGTTTGGGAGCCCTGTACCTGCGCTACACTCAGCCGGTGTATCAGATTGGTTCCAAGATGCTCATCAAGAATGATGACAACCGTCGCCGTTCCAGCAACCAGTTGATGAACACTGCCATGCTGGGAACAGTGACCATGAGTGACGGCTTTGACAACGAGCTGGAAATTCTGAAGTCAACCTCTATTGCAGAGGGCGCGATTCGCGATCTGAAGCTGTATGTCAACTACAGCATTGAGGGCAACATCGTTGACCGTCCTATTTATGAGACGACCCCGCTGACTGTAGATATGGACCAGAAGCACCTTGACAAACTGACTTCTCCTGTTCGTCTTGAGATAGACAGGAAGGATAAGAACGAGTATGAGGTTCGCGGTACATATTCGCTTAATGGCGAGCCCCACACCTTCCGCAGCACCGGAGCAATGCCGATGTCTATAAATGTGAAGGTGGGTACGTTCACTATTATACCTAATTATAAATATATAAATGCCTGGACAGAGGGACGCTCTCTCTTTGTTACCGTCAGCAATCCCACCTCTTTGGCTTACGCCTACGCTGGAGGTATCAGCGTGGAGCCCCTGTCAAAGACTACTACTATAGCACGTCTTGTGGTTAACGATGCTTTGCCCCAGCGCGGTATTGACTACCTCAAGCAGGTGGCAATAGTATATAACCGTCAGGCTAACGAAGACAAGAATGAAATCGCCGTGCGTACGGAGGAGTTCATCAACGAGCGTCTGGAGAAGATTAATGCAGAGCTGGGCAGCACCGATGGTGCCATTGCAAGCTTTAAGCGCAGCAACAATATCGTCGACGCTACTTCAAATGCCGGCAGTTCACTCAATCAGACAGACCAGGCCGACAATGCTCTCTCTGACATGAATACACAGATCATGCTGATGGAGAGTATCAAGGAATACATGGCGCAGCCTTCCAATAAATATCAGACGCTGCCTTCTAACGTAGGTCTGAAGGATGGTGCAGCCACATCACTCATCACGCAGTACAACAATATCGCCCTGGAGCGTAACCGTCTTCTCCGCTCAGCATCTGAGATGAGCCCTGCTGTGCAGACTATTACGGGACAGCTCGATGATCTTACAAGCTCTATCAACCGTGCCATCGATCAGTCAAAGCGCACTATGGAGATAGAGAGGAACAGCCTGATGAACCGCTTCTCCAAGTATCAGAGCAAACTGTCGCAGACACCTCAGCAGGAGCGTATCCTTACTGAGATAGGACGTCAGCAGACTGTGAAGTCTTCACTGTATATCATGTTGCTCCAGAAGCGTGAGGAGAACTCCATCTCTCTTGCAGCTACTGCCGACAAGGGCAAGCTGGTTGACGAGCCGCTCTTCATGGGTAAGGTGAAGCCAAAGAGCTCTATCATCATGCTCGTATGCCTCGTGATGGGTATTGCCATTCCGTTTATCTTCTTCTTCCTCATGGAGCTCTCTCGCTACCGCATCGAGGGTCATGCCGACGTTGAGAAACTTACCAAGGCACCAATCATAGCCGATGTGGCACAATCGAGTCAGGAGGCCAAGACCCGAGGAGATATCGTGGTGCATGAGAACAAGAATAACCAGATGGAGGAGATTTTCCGAGCGATGCGAACCAACTTGCAGTTCATGCTCAAGGAGAATGAGAACGTGATAATGTTCACCTCGGCCACCTCCGGTGAGGGTAAGACATTCACCGCAGCCAACCTCGCCGTCAGTTTTGCACTTCTCGACAAGAAGGTGGTGCTCGTAGGTCTTGATATCCGTCGCCCACGTCTGGCACAGCTCTTCGAACTGTCAAAGTCTGGCAAGGGTGTCAGCACGCTGCTTACAAAGGAAAACCCGACTGAGAGTGATATCAGGGAATGCATCGTACCATCTGAGGTGAACAAGAACCTCGACCTGCTCCTTGCCGGTCCGGTACCTCCAAATCCTGCCGAGCTCATTGCACGTCCGTCTCTCGACAAGGTATTTGAAATACTTCGCAAGACTTATGACTTTGTCATTGTGGATACCGCCCCAATCGGTCTCGTGTCAGACACGCTGCAGGCAGGACGCATTACCGATGTTACGGTGATGGTTTGTCGTGCCGACTATACGGAGAAGTCTGCATTCGGTATGATCAACGAGCTGGTTTATTCCGAGAAACTGCCTAACGTTTGCGTCGTTATCAACGGTATCGATATGTCGCGTAAGAAGTACGGATATGCTTACGGCTACGGCAAGTACGGACATTACAGCAAGTATGGCCGCTATGGCTATAAGTCAAGCTACGGCAAGTACGGCAGCTATGGTGCATACAGCAGTTATGGCAGCTATGGCTACCACTCTTATGGCTACGGCACATACAGCACCAGCCATTATGGTAATGCTGATGACAATTCTATTAAGCAATAAACTCATTCATATCACGTGACAATCGCAGTAGATTTTGACGGTACGATAGTAGAACACAAGTATCCGGCCATAGGCGATGAGATACCCTTCGCTACCGACACGTTGAGAAAACTTATATCAGAGCAACATCGCCTCATCCTTTGGAGCGTCCGCGAAGGACAGCTCCTTGAGGATGCTGTGAAATGGTGCCGTGAGAGGGGTGTGGAGTTCTATGCAGTAAACAAGGATTATCCCGAGGAGGCTCCTGAGAAGAACAACCACTTTTCCCGTAAGCTGAAGGTAGACCTTTGGATAGACGACCGTAACATTGGTGGTCTGCCCGACTGGGGTACTATATATCAGATGGTTACTCAGGGCATAACATGGGATGACGTGATACGCCAGCACAGCCGTCAGGGGCAGCCTACACCGCCGCCTCGCAGCAAGAAGCATTGGTGGCAGCTGTGGTAGTATGACTTTTATATTCAGCGCATTCGGCCAAGTTTCGAGTGCGCTGAAAAGCGTTTTAGCTAACACTTTATTATTAACTATAAATTGATACAATGAAACAGAACCGAATGAAATGGGTATGCACTCTCTGCGTAGTTGCAGGATTAACCTCGTGTGAAATAGATGTGCCTAAGGAAGTACAGTCTTCGTTCGATACGATGATAGTGAAAAAATCTGACATTGAACTGCCTTATAAGTTCAGTGCAAGGATGAAAGGTCAGAACGATGTTACTGTAACGCCACAGGTGAGCGGTCAGTTGATGAGAATCTGCGTTACTGAAGGTCAGCAGGTGAGGAGAGGACAGACTCTCTTCGTCATCGACTCACGCAATGCCCAGCTGGAACTGGAGGCCGCTCAGGCAAACCTGCAGGCTGCTCTGGCTCAAGAGAACTCTGCCAAGTTGGAGTATGAGTCAAACAAGAACCTGTATGAGAAAAAAATCGTCAGCAGCTACATGATGAACAATTCTGAGAACTCATATAAGCAGGCTCAGGCTACCGTAGCTCAGGCCCGTGCATCGGTAAACCGTGCGAAGGTGAACCTCGGTTTCTGCACCATCACGGCTACGGTACCGGGTGTCATCGGCGAGATCCCTGTGCGTGTTGGCGACCAGGTGTCGCCCATGACCCAGCTTACTATGCTGAGCGGCAATACGACGATGTATGCTGAAATATCAATAACGGAGGCCGTTGTTGAGAACGTGGTTAAGGAAGGTATGAAGGCTGCCGACATAGAGAAGCATATTTCACAAATACCTCCCGCTACTTTTGTCATGAAGAATGGTACGGAGTATCCTCACAAAGGACGTTTTGCCAGTCTGACGGGTGTTGTGAATGCCTCTACCGGTTCGTTGACCGCTAAGTTGTCGTTCCCAAATCCGGACGGTCATCTGTATTCGGGCATACAGGGCACAATAGTTATACCATTTTCTGAAAAGGACGTCATTGTCATTCCGCAGAAAGCAGTAGTTCGCCTGCAGGACAAGTCGCTTGTATATAAGGTAAAGGCCGACAGTACTGCTACTGCTGCAGATGTGACGATAGAGGATACCGGCAACGGTAAGGACTTCATCGTGACCAGTGGTCTGAATCCAGGCGACAAGATTGTAACCATCGGTGCCAACAACGTTCAGGAAGGTCAGAAGGTGCTGTTCCCACAGACAGAGAAGGGCAAGAAGTAATTTCGTAATAACGTTATAAACTAATATCGTAATTCCGAAATATGAAGAATAATATATTTATTAATAAGTACGTGATGGCTTGTGCCATCTCGATAGTGATAGCCTTGGTGGGCTACATTTCAATGAGCACCTTGCCCGTGGAGCAGTACCCCGATATTGCTCCGCCAACGGTGACGGTCAATACCAGCTACTCTGGCGCTGACCAGAATACTGTGATGAAGTCGGTCATCCAGCCGCTCGAAGAGGCTATCAACGGTGTGCCTGACATGACTTATATGACATCTAAGGCTTCCTCTGACGGTAGTGCTGAGATAACGGTATATTTCAAGCAGGGCACTGACCCCGATATGGCTACGGTGAATGTGCAGAATCGTGTGACGCGTTCACAGGCTCTTCTTCCTGCCGATGTCAACAAGGTCGGCGTGACGGTAGAGAAACGACAGAACAACATCCTGCAGATCTTTGCTGTGAAGAGTGCTGACGGCAAGTACGATGAAGACTTTGTGTCAAACTATGTCGATATCAACGTAAAGCCTCGTCTGATGCGAATCACAGGTGTGGGTAACGTACAGAGTCTGGGTAACACCTACGCCCTGCGTATATGGCTGAAGCCCGATGTTATGGCTCAGTATGGCCTGACACCTAACGATATCTTCGCTGCCATCGGCGGACAGAGTTTCGTGTCGGCTGTGGGTTCTTTGGGTGAGAAGTCAGAAAACTCTTATCAGTACTCCATGCAGTACAAAGGTACGCTTAAGACTGTCGAGGAGTTCAACGATATCGTGTTGCGCACCAGTGGCGGAGGAATGCTTCACCTTAGCGATGTGGCAGAGGTGCAGATTGGTGCCATGAGCTATAACTTCACCTCTAATATCCAGGACCGCCCGGGAGCTCTCTTCATGGTATTCGCAGCACCTGGTGCCAATGCTACGGAGGTCAATGCCCGTATCAACAAGACGTTTGAAGAATTGAAGGCAACGATGCCAGCCGGCCTGGAGTTCGTTACCATGATGACCAGCGACGACTTCCTCTTCGCTGCCATCCACAATGTGGTTGAGACACTCGTCATCGCCATCATCCTTGTGGTGCTCGTGGTATTCTTCTTCCTGCAGAACTTCAAGGCCACCATCATTCCTTCTATCTCAATCATCGTGTCGCTGCTGGGCACCTTCGCCGTTGTCTCTATGGCGGGATTCTCGCTCAACATCCTGACGCTCTTCGCTTTGGTACTCGCCATTGGTACGGTGGTCGATGATGCCATCGTGGTGGTAGAGGCCGTAATGGCGAAGATGGAGAATGGTATCTCCGATGCCCGCGAGGCTACTCGTCAGGCCATGAACGAAGTGTCGGTGGCAGTAGTATCGTGTACGTTGGTATTCATGGCCGTGTTCATCCCTGTGACGTTCATGCCAGGTACATCCGGCACTTTCTTTACCCAGTTTGGCGTCACTATAGCCTCGTCCGTAGGTCTGTCCTGTATATCGGCTCTTACGCTGTGTCCTGCCCTCTGCGCCATCATGATGCGCGTAACGGAAGGCAAGCAGGAAGGCAAGAGCCTCACATACTACACCAAGAAAGCATATACCGCAAGCTATAGCGCCATCTACAACAAATACGCCAAGAGCGTGCAGAAATTCATCAAGCGTCCCATCCTTGCATGGGGACTGCTTGCTGCGGCTGCCGTGCTGCTCGTATTCTTCATGAAGAGCCTGCCTTCAGGCCTCGTACCACAGGAGGACCAAGGCGTATTCCTGGCTGAGGTGCGTGCTCCGGAGGGAACAACGCTGAAGCAGACCGCAGAGATTATGAAGAAGGTGGAGGCTAAGGTTAAGAAGATTCCTGAGTTGGAAAGCTTCTCTATCACCTGCGGTTATGGTATGATGTCTGGTGCTGGTTCTAACTTTGCCACTATGGTTGTGCGTCTGAAGAACTGGGATGAACGTCCTGGCATCAACCACTTGCTGACCCTCGTCATGTACCGTTTCTACTTCGACTGTCAGGATATCAAGGATGTTCAGGTCATTCCTTTCGAGATGCCTCAGATTCCGGGCTATGGTACCAGCAACAGTGTGAGTCTCGTTGTGGAGGATCCTACCGATGGCAACCTGTCAGAGTTTGCCAAGCATACCGAGCGTTTCTTGGCCAAACTGTCCGAACGTCCGGAGGTGGCTTCTGCCATGTCAACCTATTCAGAGCGCTTCCCTAAGTATCAGGTGGATGTCGATGCTGCCCAGTGCGACCGTGCTGGAGTGTCACCGGCTGACGTGCTCAATACCCTCGGCACCTTCTGTGGCGGTGCGTATATTGGTAACTTCAACCAGTTCGGTAAGGTCTATCGTATCATGGCTGCTGCCGCACCAGAATATCGTCTCGACCCACAGTCGCTGAACAATATCTTCGTGCAGGTGGGAAACGGCAAGATGGCTCCCATCTCCGAGTTCGTCTCCCTGAAGGAGATTGTCGGTCCGGCCAACATCGAGCACTTCAACCTGTTCCAGAGCATCTCCTGCTATATCAGTACTAACAGTGGCTACACAGAGGGTGACGTCCACAAGGTTATTGCAGAGGTGTTTGAGAAGGAAATGCCTAAGACCGCTACATACGAGTATAGCGGAATGTCGCGTGAGCTTGAGGAGGCTGCCGGCTCTAATGCCACATCCCTCATCTACGTTATCTGCGCCATCCTGATTTACCTCATTCTGGCCTCACTCTACAACTCCTGGTTCACACCGTGGGCCGTGCTGTTCAGCGTGCCGTTCGGACTGATGGGTGCCTTCCTGTTCGCTTACCTGGGCTATGCTAATGAAATACCGGGTATGGATAACAATATCTACTTGCAGACAGGTGTCATCATGCTCATCGGTCTGTTGGCGAAGACTGCCATCCTGATTACCGAGTTCGCTACAGAGCGCCGTGCACAGGGTCTGAGCATTGTCGATGCAGCCTTCGAGGCATGTAAGGAGCGTCTGCGTCCTATTCTGATGACCGTGGCAACGATGATTATCGGTATGATACCGCTGGTCATTGAGGGAGGTGCCGGAGCCAACGGTAACCGCGCCCTCGCCCTTGGTGTCATCGGCGGTATGAGTATCGGTACTGTAGCTCTGCTGTTTGTCGTGCCGGCATTCTTCATCGTGTTCCAGACGCTGCACGAGAAGTTCCAGGGCCGTACGGTTGCCGTAGAAGGAAATAAGGTAGAAGAGAACAAGGAATAAGAAACCAGAAAGACTATTCATATTATGAACAAAATATTAAATATCATCGCAGTCGCAGCCGTGAGCCTCTCGCTCACGGGTTGCGGGCTGTATAGCAAATATGAATCAAAAGCCTCGGTGCCAGCCGATGTCTTCGGTGCAGAAGTAATCACTTCTGATGCGTCGTTGGCTGATATGTCGTGGCGTGAGTTCTTCACAGACCCGTTGCTGCAGCAGTTGATAGATTCGGTGCTTGCAACTAGCACCGACCTTAACTCCGCGCGTCTTGCCGTAGAGAAGAGTGAGGCATCGCTCAAGAGTGCCCGTATGGGATGGTTGCCGTCACTCGTCCTGGCACCTCAGGGCACATTGTCAAGCTTCGATGGCAGCCCGGTAACGAAAACATACAACCTGCCCCTGCAGCTGTCGATGGACCTCGATGTGTTCGGAGCTATCACCTCGAAGAAGCGAATGGCACAGGTCGTCCTGATGCAGTCAAAGTTGTATGAGGAGTCTGTTCGTGCTAACCTTGTTTCTACTACAGCCCAGCAGTACTATATGCTTCTGGTGCTTGACCGCCAATTGGAGATTCTTATGGCTACCGATAGCCTGTGGAAGGCTTCACTCGACACTCAGAAGACACTCTGGGAGGAAGGCAAGGCCTATTCTACTGCCGTTAACCAGATGGAGTCTTCTTACCTGAATGTAAAGACGCAGATCATTGATGTGCGTCGCAATATCCGCAGCGTTGAGAACGCTATTTGCGGCCTGCTCGCCATCACTCCGCGTCATATCCAGCGCACCAACTGGACCGTCTCCGCATTGCCTTCTCATCCTGAAGCTACCATGACTAACGGCCAGCGCATGTTCGATACGCGTTTCCTCAAGGTGGGAGCACCGGCTTCTTTGTTGCAGTTGCGTCCTGATGTCCGTTTGGCCGACTTTGCCATGGCTGAGGCTTACTACAATACGCAGGCCGCACGTCAGGCTTTCTTCCCAAACATCACACTGTCGGGTGTGGCAGGATGGACCAATGATGCAGGCGTGATAGTCAATCCGGGCAAGATATTGCTCAATGCCCTGGCATCGCTCACGCAGCCTTTGTTTATGCGTGGTTCCCTGACGGCAAACAAGAAGATAGCTCAGCTGACGGAACAAGACCTGCAGAAGAAGTATGTGCAGACCGTCATCGATGCCGGTAATGAGGTGAACGAGGCATTGGCCGACTGCCAGTCAGCTCGCGAGAAGAACGAGTTGTACCATCGTCAGATAGAGGTGCTGCATGAGGCCTACAAAGGCACACATGAGCTGATGGACAATGGTAAGGCCAACTATCTTGAGGTGCTCACGGCTCAGGAGAGCCTGCTGAGTGCACAGCTGAGCGAAGCCATGAATATGTATGAAGGCGCCCAGGCTGTCATAGCCCTCTATATAGCCCTCGGCGGAGGAGTAAAGTAAATACTCGCCTACTTAGGCATAGCGCAAGATATTCCGGCCTGTGCGATCCAACCCGCGCAGGCCGGACTTCTTTTTCCTCGCGCGCGTACCTTAATATTTATATATAGCATATGGGAGAAGGGTGGCGCCAAAAGACGACTTTGGCCCGATGAAACGGGGCAAAAAAAATTCACTTTAACTACTTTTTTGTAAACTGCTGTAAACTATATCTATACGCATGTTGGTTGTATGACAGTAGCGGAATGATATGAAAAATAATTGTGAAAAAGTTTGGCCGAATGGAAAAATATATATAACTTTGCAGTCGCAAAAAAGATAATTCACTAACCAATATTTGCGGTAGGAATTTTCAAAAAGGAAAACTTTCCTCTGCAAAAATAAAAAAAAGTTTCCCAATTCGGACTATGATGGAGCTACAAAAATTTACCATCACCAAGCGTGATGGATCGAGGGATGCCTTCTCTCTTGACAAGATTATGAATGCCATAATCAAGGCGTTTGAGGCAGTTGAAGAGCCGTTCAACGTATCAAGCATCTCAAAGATTATCAGTCACTTGGATATTCAAGATGAGATTACCGTTGAGGATATTCAGAACCAGGTTGAGATAGCCTTGATGCGTGAGGGCTACTATAAGGTAGCCAAGAGCTTCATGCTCTATCGCCAGAGCCACACTGAAGACCGTGAGACACTTGAGAAGTTGAACTTTTTGACAGACTACATGGAGGCTGCCAATGCTGCAACTGGTTCCAAGTTTGATGCAAATGCCAATGTGGAGCATAAGAATATCGCAACGCTGATAGGCGAGCTGCCCAAGTCAAACTTCATCCGTCTGAACCGCCGTCTTCTCACTGACCGCATCAAGAAGATGTATGGCAAAGAGCTGGCTGACAAATACATTGACCTGCTCACTCATCATTTCATCTACAAGAACGATGAGACAAGCATCGCTCCTTATTGTGCCTCCATCACGATGTACCCCTGGCTCATCAACGGAACTACAGCCATTGGCGGCAACTCTACCGCTCCTACCAACCTGAAGAGCTTCTGCGGAGGCTTCGTCAACATGGTCTTCATTGTAAGCTCCATGCTCTCAGGCGCATGTGCTACGCCAGAGTTCCTCATGTACCTTAATTATTTTATAGGTAAGGAATACGGCATCGACTATTGGAAGGAACCGGACAGGATAGTGGACCTGTCTCTGCGTCAGCGTTCCATCGATAAGGTCATCACCGACTGCTTCGAGCAGATTGTCTACTCCATCAACCAGCCTACCGGTGCACGCAACTTCCAGGCAGTATTCTGGAATGTGGCATACTATGACAAGTTCTATTTCGAGTCGCTCTTCGGAAACTTCTACTTCCCAGATGGCAGCCAGCCCGACTGGAACGGCCTCTCATGGTTGCAGAAGCGCTTCATGAAGTGGTTCAACAAGGAGCGTACGAAGACCGTCCTCACCTTCCCCGTTGAGACGATGGCGCTGCTGGCCGACAATGGTGAGTGCCGAGATAGGGAGTGGGGCGACTTCGCTGCTGAGATGTATGCCGAGGGCCACAGCTTCTTCACCTACATGAGCGACAATGCCGACTCTCTGTCTTCTTGCTGCCGTTTGCGCAACGAGATTCAGGACAACGGCTTCTCCTACACCCTCGGTGCCGGTGGTGTCAGCACGGGTTCAAAGTCCGTACTCACCGTCAACCTCAACCGCTGCGTGCAGTATGCCGTCAACAATGGTCGTGACTACAAGCAGTATCTGGAGGAGGTGATAGACATCTGCCACAAGGTGCAGCTTGCCTACAATGAGAACCTCCGTGTGCTGAAGGAGCATGGCATGCTGCCGCTCTTCGATGCTGGCTACATCAATATGAGCCGTCAGTATCTCACCATCGGTGTCAACGGTTTGGTAGAGGCTGCTGAGTTCATGGGCCTGAAGATTACGGCCAATGAGAAGTATAAGGAGTTCGTGCAGGGCATACTCTCCATTGTGGAGAAGCTCAACAGGCAGTACCGCACGAAGGACGTGCTCTTCAACTGCGAGATGATACCAGCCGAGAATGTTGGCGTGAAGCATGCCAAGTGGGACCGGGAGGACGGTTACTTCGTGCCACGCGACTGCTACAACTCATACTTCTACATCGTTGAGGACCAGTCGCTGAACATCATCGACAAGTTCAAGCTTCACGGTACGCCTTACATCGAGCACCTCACCGGTGGTAGCGCGCTCCACATGAACCTTGAGGAGCACCTCTCAAAGATGCAGTACAAGCAGCTGCTGAAGGTAGCCGCCAAGGAAGGTTGCAACTATTTCACCTTCAACATCCCCAACACCATCTGCAACAACTGCGGCCACATCGACAAACGCTATCTGCACGAGTGTCCTGACTGTCATTCCAGCAATGTTGACTATATGACCCGCATCATCGGTTATCTGAAGCGCGTCAGCAACTTCTCTGCAGCACGTCAGAAGGAGGCAGCCCGCAGATACTATGCCGGCTCCGACAAGATGGGCAAGCAGGAGGCAACAGCCACAGAGCAGCAGATAAAGGTAGGTTAAAGAGGCTCATCGGCCAACAGGAATGCTAATCAGATGATTCATACATGAAATATGTTAATACGGGCGTGGTCTTTCAGGAAGTTCCTGATGAGGTCACGCTCTCTATAAACATCTCCAACTGTCCCTGTCATTGCATGGGCTGCCACAGCGAATACCTGTGGGAGGATATTGGTGAGCCGCTCAATGTGATGTCGCTTGACGTAATGCTCAGGGAATACGGTCACGACATCACCTGCGTGGCATTCATGGGCGGCGATGCCACACCGGTCGAGGTTGACTCTCTGGCAGCGTGGGTGAGGAAGAACTATCCACACCTGAAGATAGCGTGGTACAGCGGCAGAGCTCTGCAGAGCAGGGACATACACCTTGAGAATTTCGACTATATCAAGCTGGGCCCATACGTGGAGTCGTGCGGCCCGCTGAACAGCAAGACGACAAATCAGCGCATGTATAAGGTATCAGCCGACAAGACGCTGAAGGACATAACAAAACAGTTCTGGAAGTGAAGCAGATATTCATTGCGGGGCCGTGCGTCATAGAGAGCGCCGACCTGCTTGACACTGTAGCCCGGACCCTGGTGGAGATAAACAGCCAGCTGGGCACGCAGATAATCTTCAAGGCCTCCTTCGACAAGGCCAACCGCACCAGTCTCGGTTCCTTTCGCGGACCGGGTTTGGAGAAAGGCATGCAGATGCTTTCAGACATCAAGAGCCGCTACGGCCTGCCGATCCTCACTGATATCCACGAGGCGTGGCAGGCAGAGCCTGTAGCACAGGTGGCCGACGTACTGCAGATTCCGGCCTTCCTGTGCCGGCAGACCGACCTGCTGGTGGCAGCGGCGCTGACGGGCAGGACGGTCAACATCAAGAAGGCGCAGTTCCTCAGCGGCGCAGACATGCGCTATCCTGTAGAGAAGGTGCGCCAGACGTGGGCCCGGGCCGATGCGCAGCGTGGGGCGGAGCAGACACGTGAAGGCAGGGAAGTATGGCTGTGTGAGCGCGGTAACAGTTTCGGCTACAACAACCTTGTGGTGGACTTCCGCAACATCTCCGACATGCTCGACATCGTGCCACGCGTCATAATGGACTGTACGCACAGCGTGCAGCGCCCTGGGGGTGGACAAGGGTTCACGGCGGGTGACAGGCGCTTCGTGCCACCGATGGCGCTGGCGGCAAAGGCCTTCGGAGCCAATGGATTCTTCTTCGAGGTACATCCCGAGCCAGACAAGGCCCTCTCTGACGGGCCCAACATGCTGCAGCTCTCCGAACTGAAAGGATTGATTGAGAAATTAGCATAGAAAGTGAACAAAAGTATTATTTTTCTTCAGGCTATTGTCATTGTGACAATAATGCTGACGGGCTGTATGGATCGAGGCACAAAGCCCGAGACGCTGCCTCTGGAAGACACCCTGTCTGTTGACTCTGCCAAGGTCGACTCCATAACGGAGCTGGTAGAGGAGGAGCCCATGCCCCTCGCTGCCGACGAGCTGTTCGACGATTTCTTCTTCAACTACGCCGCATCGCGCAAGATACAGAAGGAACGCACGAAGTTCCCACTGCCCATCATCAGCTATGGAAAGCGCTCCCTCATGCAGGCATCACAGTGGAAGCGTGAGCAGTTCTTCATGCCACAGGGCTACTACACCCTCATCTTCCACAAGGCCAGCCAGCTCAGCCTCGTCAACGACACCTCGGTGAGCCATGTGACGGTAGAGCGCATCGCCATCCCCAAGGAAAGAGTAACGAGATGGTTCTTTGCGCGGCAGAGGGGATTGTGGAAGCTCGACTCTATCGACCATATCTCACTCCGTCAGTATGCCGAAGCCCCATTCATGCGCTTCTACGAAAGGTTTGTCAACGACTCTCTCTTCCAGCATGAGTCACTGGCCAGCGAGATATACTTTACCGGTCCCGATCCCGACGACGACTTCTCCACTATGTCAGGCGACATCATGCCCGAACAATGGCCCATGTTTAAACCATGGATGCCATCAGGCACATTGTATAACATAAGGTACGGACAGAAACCATATCCTGTTTCCGACGTAAGGTTCTTCTACATACGAGGCATAGCCAACGGTCTGCAGACCGACATCATCTTCACCCGCAAGGGGAAATCCTGGCAGCTGAAGAAAGTACAGATGTAAGGAAAACTAAATTCATTCAACTTTCGGAAGTAGAAGAAAAACATCCAGTTGTCTTCTAACCTACATTATTCACAATAATTTCCTTCCAAAATGTATTCTTTCTTTTTATACACGAGTTACCACAAATTGAACACGAATTTGTCATTAATAATAATTTCTGAATAATTTGTGATAAATTATTGGCAATTCGTGTTCTATAAATAAAACGGAATTTCCGTGAATAATCCAAGCTAAAAAACTTCAAGTTGTCTTCTCTAAACCGAGAGCAGCTAACGCGACTCGAACTTCAGAAACTTGAATAAATTCATTAATTCGAAAGTGGCATCACTACTACACCATAACACCTTCGGCATCGACCAAAGCTGCCAGCAGCTCCTTGAGCCCACCAGCCATGAGGAGCTGTGCTCTATGGTATCCGCGATACGCCAGGCGTCACCATTGCTTATCATTGGGGCGGGTAGTAACCTACTGCTGACCCGTGACTTCCCTGGTACCGTCGTCCACGTGTGCATCAGGGGTATCGAAATAAAGAGCAGCGAGAGAGTGGGGGAGAGCCTGCTGCGCTGCGGGGCTGGCGAGGTGTTCGACGACATCGTCAGCTACTCCATCGCCAACGGCCTCTACGGCCTTGAGAACCTCTCGCTCATACCGGGTGAGGTGGGAGCCAGCGCCGTACAGAACATCGGAGCCTACGGCAGCGAGGTGAAAGACTTCATCAGCACCATCGAGGCCATCGAGATAGAGACGGGTCGCGAGGTGGAGATAAGCCGCGAGGAGTGCCGCTATGCCTATCGCTACTCACGCTTCAAGGACGAGTGGAAGAACCGCTACATCATTCACCACGTCACCTACCGCCTCTCCCACACTTTCACCCCGCATATTGACTACGGCAATATCGCCTCCACCCTGCGAGAGCGCAACATCCTCTCGCCCACGGCACTCGACATACGCAATGCCGTGATCGATATCAGGCGGGCCAAGCTGCCTGACCCCGAGGAGGAAGGCAATGCAGGGTCGTTCTTCGTCAACCCCATCGTTAGCAAGGAGAAATATCTGGAGCTGCAGCAGGCATATCCCGACATGCCCCACTACCACATCGACGATGAGCATGAGAAGATCCCAGCTGGCTGGATGATAGAGCAATGCGGCTGGAAAGGCAAGACCCTCGGGCGCGCCGGCGTACACTCACGCCAGGCTCTCGTGCTGGTCAACAAGGGCGGCGCAACAGGACAGGAAGTGACAGCACTCTACCGCGCCATCCAGGATGACGTGCTCCAACGCTTCGGCATCAGTATCAAGCCCGAGGTGAACATAGTGTAATCGAGAGCAATCAAGCTTGCTTGAATTGCCGAGATGCGAAGGAGGAAGGCAAAGCCAACCGACAAACCCATAATTTAATCAAACATTACGGTGGGAATTAATAGTTCCGCTCGCGCCTGAGCACCTACGGAGCGCAAG
>CAJOOC010000090.1 GCA_905236165.1 uncultured Prevotella sp.
GCGCAGCCTTTTTTGAGCAGAAGATAATACTTCCGTGCCTTTGCAAACAAAGGTGTAGCGGGCTACATGACCGATGAGACTTGACAAAATGTCACGCATAAAAACAAAAAACAGCCGAAAAGAAAGATTACCCATCAATGTTAAACTCTAAGTGGGAATTAATAGAACCCACCTGTTAAAATAATGACCTACGAACAACTGCTTACGAAACTCACCTCCGCCTGCGCCAAAACAGAGCATTGCGAGAGCGACATGCGGCGCAAGATGGTGCGTTGGGAGATAGACGAGGAGACGCAACAACGCGCCATCGACTTTCTCATCAAAGAACGTTACATAGATCACCAACGCTATGCACGATGCTTCATCAACGATAAGATAAAGTACAGCAAATGGGGCCGCTACAAGGTGGAGCAGGCCCTGTATCACAAGGGTATAACTAAGGAGGTCTATGCGCCTCTGCTCGATGAGATTGAAGAATCCTCATACGAGGAAATCCTTGTTCCGCTCCTTCAAGCCAAGAATAGAAGTGTGAAGGCCAACAGCGACTATGAACGCCGGCAGAAGCTTATACGCTTTGCTATGCAACGCGGCTTCACCTATGAACAAGCATGCAGATGCCTGAAGAGTGAAGAGTGAAGAGTGAAGAGTGAAGAATCCTTCGGAGGTAAAGAGTGTAGAATCGGCTTCGCCGGGGCTCCCTCCCATTATGAGGGTTGGGGATGGGGGCTATAAACGAGCGAAACGCTCGCACTTCGCAGTGTGAACGTTCCAATCTCAATAGGTATTAGCTTTTCTTAAGGTAAAAAGATTGTATTCAGGATAACGATTGCAAAGTTAAGATATTTTTCTTAATTCGCCAAACTTTTTCCTGATTATTTTTGATTTTTGTTAATTATTTCCCTTTTATATAACCGTTTTACCCCCTTTTGACTTAATCTTCGTCATCTTTTCCCCATAAAAGCGGGCTTCTCGGTCAGAAATCATGCCTTGCGCTTTTTTGCAACATACGACTTGATAAGGAAGAATAGTATTGCAGCAACGACACAAAGCAGTATGATGTATTTTATCCATTCGCTGTATTCCTCTATCTTGTCTTGCAGCTGGTCCTTTGTGACAAAAGTGTGAAGATACCATCCCAGTCCTGCGAGAATAGCGTGCCAGATAGTGGCTCCGATAGTAGTGTAGAGCAGGAAGCGCCAGTAGTTCATCTTTGCCAATCCGGCAGGGATGCTGATGAGATGTCTTATGCCTATCACCAAGCGTCCTGTTATGGTGGCTACAGCCCCGTGATTATCGAAATACTTCTCGGCGTGCTCCACCTTCTGCTGGTTTAGCAGACACATCTTTCCCCATTTACTATTTGCAAAGGCATAGATGACAGGACGCCCCAGGTAGTAGCCTGCGAGATAGTTGATGGTAGCCCCACAGTCGGCACCAAGAGTGGCAAAGAGTATTATCAGCCAGATGTTGAACTCACCTTCAGCGGCATTGAAAGCGGCTGGAGTGACTACAAACTCTGAGGGAACGGGGATGACGGTGCTCTCAAGAAGCATAAGGAAGAACACCGTGCCGTAGTTAAGATTTGACAGCAATGATGAAAACATGCGTATTGTATAGTTTTGATTATTGTGTAATAAAAATGTAATTGTCGTTATAGATTGTGTATCGCATAGCTAAAATGAATTATCTGTGTTATCCTCTTGAGCTGTGGCCTGCTTGCGTTGTTCAAGATACTTGTAGTAACAACGCAACTCTTCCTCCTTGTCGAGTTTTATGCAGCAGTTCACCATATACTTCAGCAACGGCAGCGGACATTCATCCATCATAGCTTCTTCGTGAAATGGAGTTATGATAGTATGGAATATCTGATATGCGCTCTGGTAATACCCCATCTCATAGAATATCATGCCTATATGGGCCATCGTCATGATGTCATATCCCGAGCGCTCTATTGCCTCGCGAAAATAGCCCATAGCCGTTTTAAAGTCTTGATGCTCAAGGTATACCGTACCAAGTATCATGCAAGGATAATCCTGTTCAGGATACATCTGCGCGCAGGTCTTGTAGGTTTCTATCGCCTCCTCTGTCCTGTTGAGCTCATACAGCGTATTACCCCTGCACATGAGAGCCTCAGCATCGTCGGGCTCAATGGCAAGGGCATACTCCGTGCATTCAAGAGCCTTCTCATACTGTTCTATATTGAAATAGGTGTCATAGAGCTGCATCCACGCATTGATGCTGTAAGGGTCATAGTCCAATGCCTTGTTGAGATATTCTATCACCTTGGCGCTATCGCCAGTGGAGTGACTGATGCGGGCCCACGTCTCATAATACTCATACTCCATTCCAGATACGGGAGTTTCCATCCTCTGCATCCACTCGAGAGCCATATCGTGCATGCCGAGGTCTACATACATCATGGCTACATCAAGAGGCATGCGCTCTGCGTCGCCATCATAGCCCTCACCGTCTTCTTCGTCTTCATCATACCCTGCATCACCAGAAGCATTTGAAGATTTTGAGAGCAGCGAGGAATATTTCTCCAAGAGAAGGGCATCGGCCTCGTCAAGCCTATAGTCGTATATCAGCAGCTCGGCACGGATATATGTCGACTCCACATAGTTGTCGGGGTCTTTCACCTTGCTGAAAACCTCCCTGGCTCCCTCAGGGTCGTGATTGTCGATGAGCATCATGCGAGCCTTGAAAAGCAGAGCCGCAGATTCATCAGGATGCAGCTCCAGACAATAGTCTGCCGCATCCAAAGCATTATCATATTCGTTGATAGAATGATAATATTCTGCTATGTCTATCAGGTCGTCAGAGTCAAGATAAAGCATCTCGTCCTTAAGGCGCGCTGCCTCGTAGCTACTGAGAAGATTCTTGAACTCCTCACTCCTGATATATCTATTGAAATCGCTATTGCCCATTGGCGTTTGTAGGAAGGAGGGCTTATGGAGGAAAGTCTTAATAGAACCCGCCTTTATGATGAGAAAAGGTGATTACAGCATCAGCTGCATCATGACGGCATCTGACCAACCAGCTGGCTTGCGTATCCAGTCGGGCAGCTTGGCAAGGAAGGTGAACCCTGTATCCTGCAACATCTTCAGCGAGGCCAAGTTGTCCTCGTCTATTACTGCCACAATCTGATGCAGATGAATGATGTTGCGGGCGTATTGCTTGAGAGCCTCTATAGCCTGACGCGCATATCCCCTACCCCGTTGGCTACTCAGCAAAGCTAAGCCAATCTCGGCGCGGGAGTGCTCAGGAGCGAAGTTGAACAGATCAATGAGTCCAACAGCCATATCGTCATCGCCCACGATAACGAGACGAACCTGCCTGTCAGCAAAGATGTCGTTGCTCTGATTGGCAAGGTAGTCGTTCAGAACGTAACGGCTGTAGGGCACATTGACAGAGGACGCATCCCACTGCGCCCCGTCATTCTCTATGGTGTAGAGCAGGTCAAGGTCTTCGGGTTCGAGAGCTCGCAGTTTCATTTTATGGCAAAGAATAGTGACAGGTATGTTATGACAGCCAGATAGAAGAACGCTACATTAGGAATGGCGAAATAGGCCACGATGTCAACGAACGTCATTATGACCAGCACCATGAGGCGCAGCCAGAAGAACAGGTCATACTGTCCATCGGTGGAAAAACGCTCTCTCCTTACGAACCACAGCAGGGAGGGAATGAGGGATATTGTCAGTAAGGTCATAGCATACTGGAAATAGAATATCGGCTTGCTAACTATCGTTGTCTCGGGCAATGTCTGATATACAACGAGCCAAAGTATCAGAAACAACAATACTGGTGAGGCAAGGCAGATGTATGTAAGATGTAGCTTGTTCATGTTTCTATTGATTATCATTTTATCTCTTTACCTCCTTTAAGAACCCGTGACGGTAGGCATAAAGCAACTCCCTTAGGTCGTCAATCTGCTGCTGCAGTTCCTTGCCCCTATCGGTATCGGCCACAAGGAGTCTCTTTCCCATCGTTGCCACAATCTGTGTGGAAGACTTAATGTCGCGGCCTTCACGAACAGCATCCTCCACATTGGTGAACGGCTCATGCTGAACGAGTTCAAACTCGCGAGAGTGGTACACCAGCGTGTAGCCGGCTATACCCGTCTCTTTATGGTAAGGCTCTGCAAAACCGCCGTCAATCACCATTATCTTGCCATTGGCCTTGATAGGCAACTCGCCTTTCTTCACATGGACGGGCACGTGGCCGTTGATGATGTGCCTATTCTCACCCGTCACGCCAAAAGCATCAAGGATAGTGTCGGCGGTCTTCTCCTGTTCGCGAAGCTTGAAGAACCAACCCTTCTCCTCTACGTGTGTCTCCTTCTCGGCGAGGAAATACCTCTCGAAGGTTGCCATCTTGGCTTTGTCAAACAGACAGGAATCCTTTCCGCACCACAGATAGAGGAAATAGTCGCGGGCATACTGCTTCTCCTCCTTGGGCGTATCGTTGGCAAAAGCGGCGCGTATGAGCATTCCGATACGCTTCAACAGTACATGTCCTGAGCATGTCACATCAGGCATTATCTCCACTTCCTTCAGCGTGCCGTCCTCATTGAGCGGAATGGAAGCGTGGAAGAGCAGGTTATTATTGTATATGGCATACATGCACCCATGAGAGAGTATGGTCTTGATGTGGCGCTGCAGTTTCTCTGATACGCGGAAGGAATGATGAAGCTTCTTCATGAGCAACTCTTCCTCTTCGGAGAACTCACTCGGACAGTCAGGATTAACCGTTGGGAAGTTCATGTCGAGCATAGAGTACGTCTTACCGTCGAGTTCTACCGTTCCAGCTTTATAGTCTACATGCTCCAGCATCAGGCGGTCATCCATCTTCCATGTAGGGTTGCTCTTGATGACAGCAGCCTCTGCCTTGAACTGCAACACCGTGATGGCCTTATGCATCATGGCCATCAGGCGAAGCGTCTTCTGGTCGAAACGCTCCTCATTCTCCGAATTGAGAATAGGCTGGAAAGCCTCGCAGGGGTCGTCGCCATAGGTCTCCATTGCGAAGGTGGCAAGCGGCATTAGGTTGATGCCGTAGCCGTCTTCCAGCGTAAGAAGATTGGCGTAACGCAATGATAAACGTATGACGTTACAGATACAGGCATCATTGCCAGCACAGGCTCCCATCCACAAGATGTCGTGATTACCCCATTGTATGTCCCACGAATGGTATTCGCAGAGTTTGTCCATAATGATGTGCGCTCCCGGACCTCTGTCGTATACGTCGCCAAGTATATGCAGCTGGTCTATTGCAAGTTGCTGTATGACATTCGCTATCGCTGTGATAAAGTCATCGGCGCTGTCGGTAGAGATAATCTCGTTGATGATGACGTTGACATACTGAGCCTTGTTCTGTTCCTCGGAGCGCGTATGCAGCAGTTCCTCAAGAATATAACTATACTCCTTTGGGAACGACTTGCGCACCTTTGAACGGGTATACTTGGAACTAATCACGCGGAAAACCTTTACCAACTGATGCAGCGTCATGCGATACCACTCCTCAATATTGTCGGAAGTGTCGCCGTTGGTCTCTTGTATGGCATATTGGCTCTTTACTATCTCAAGTTTCTGCTCAGGATAGTAGATGAGGGTACACAGCTCTTTCTTTGCTGCCAAAGGCAAGTATTCGCCAAAAATCTCATCGACTTTCTGCGAGATGCGTCCCGACGCATTCTTGAGCACATGGAGAAAGGCCTCATGCTCACCATGAATGTCGGCAAGGAAATGTTCTGTGCCCTTTGGCAAGTTGAGAATTGCCGAGAGGTTGATAATCTCCGTCGATGCAGCAGCGACATTAGGAAACGACTTGGCCAATAGCTGCAAGTAGTGCATGTCGTGCTCTATGTCATACTTCTTGTTCATAATGATTGTCAGTATAGATGGGGTATTTCAGAATATCAGAATTGTCAGGATATCGGAATATCGGAATATCAGAATATCATATATCCTTCTTTCAATCCAAAACGCTCAGACAGCCTTTTCTGAAGCTTCTTCGTGAAGCCCTTCAGTTTGCATTGCCTCAGCTCTTCGGCAACGATGTCTTCATTGAAGTCGCAGTAGCGGAACAGTTCATATAGCTCCACCCAATTATATAGTGTGAGCCGTTTCAGCGTTAGTTCTTTAGCCTTGCTGATAAGGCGTACCGCACGGCGCTCTTCCATTTGGCTTTCAGGAATTCTGCCTGCCGGAAGCGACTGCGACATTTCATCGAGCGACTTGAGGATTTTGGCCTTGCGCGTCTTGTAGCGAGTGATGTTGGCTACGTCTATTGCTTGAGGTAGATATATATCTGACTTGTCGGCTCCACGTTGCATCAGCTCAGTAGCACCTTCGTCGTAGGCAAGAAAGGAGATTCTCCTGAACGACAACCCGTTGATGGATGGAATCTCTACCTTCACGTCAACATCGGCGACAGCCTTTTTTACCACAGAATTAAGGAATGCACGCTCTTCTTTCTGAAGGAAACGCCTGTAAGAGGAGTCCAAGGCTTTACGGTAGGCCTCAACGAGTGCTGTACCCATAGCCCACAAGGTCTGCTCTGAGGTAACGCAGGGCAACACCTCTATGCGACGTTTCAATCCAAGATTGAGAATATCGTTCTTCTCCTTCTCATTAACAGCCACTACCGCCGTACTCTTACTTACCATCATTGCCTGATAAGTCAGGATGCGCCACAGGCGGCTCTTCCAGAAATCGATGTCTATTATCTCAGGCGACATCCCCTTGTGCGGAGATACTATCGTCACCATATTATTGCGCGATGCACAACGCTGCACTATTGCAGGCCTTATGTCCCAGGCACCATGAACATGCACTATATGGGGGTTGATATCTAATAGCCTCGCGCGAACCTTTTTATAATACTCTATATAATGCAGAGGATTAGCCCCCGTCTCAACGCCTATGGTGTGTACCGTAACGCCAAGCTGTTCCCTCAGGGCTGCAAGAGTGTTCTCGGACAGGGGAACAGACGTGAGGAGATGCAGGTCTACTGTCTTTGAAGTGGCCTGTATCATCCTCATCACAGTCTTCGTCATCGATGACGTGTGCGTCAGGTCGGATATGTAGTGTAATACCGTCATACCACGATGTTAAGGCTAAGCATGACAGGCATGCTGCCCACTGTTCCTCTGTTGTTATCAGAAATTGCCCGTATTCCTAAATCGTTAGAAGAGATAGCCCTTGGGCAATTTCCTGCAATTATATTGGCAGGCCATTATCTCTCCGTAAGCTCCTGCGGAACGTATGGCGATAAGGTCGCCACGATCACATGAAGGCAGGTTCTCATCCTTGCCGAAGACATCACTTGACTCACAGATGGGTCCCACCACATCATAGGTTTCCCTTTCGGATGCCTCCGATGTGATGTTCTGTATCTCATGATGAGCGTCATATAGAGCAGGACGGATAAGGTCGCTCATGCCCGCATCGACGATGCAGAACTGCTTCACGTGACATTTCTTCACATAGAGCACCTTCGTAATGAGACTACCCATCTGGCCTACTATGGCGCGCCCGAGTTCGAAGTGCACG
The DNA here is from genome assembly GCA_905236165.1 of uncultured Prevotella sp. Lineage (GTDB taxonomy): Bacteria > Bacteroidota > Bacteroidia > Bacteroidales > Bacteroidaceae > Prevotella. The sequence continues at coordinate 7,557 of CAJOOC010000090.1, forward strand.
TGCTGACCTTCTCTCAGCCTGAGGTTACGAGCATAGGTGTCGAAGTAAGCCTCGAAGTCGGGAATGGGCTTTCCGTCAGGGTCATCATAAGCTATTCCTAATCCACCGCCAACGTTGATATTCTTCACCACGATGCCCTCCTGCTCCAGCCTGTCCTGAAGTTCATTGATACGAGCACAGAGAGCTTCAAAGTCGCCCATCTCCAGTATCTGACTGCCTATGTGGAAGTGCAGACCGATGAACTCTATGTTGCTCAGCTCCTGCGCCTCGCGTATTGCCAGCTCCATATCCTCCATCGCGATACCGAACTTATTCTCGGCCAGACCTGTGGTTATATTGGCATGAGTGTGAGCACCCACGTTGGGATTTATTCGGAAGCACACCTTTGCCACCTTACCCTTCGCTCCTGCCAGCTCATTGATAATTTGCAGTTCAGGCTCTGACTCCACATTGAAGCAGAAAATGCCGGCATCAAGACCGAGATTTATCTCCCAATCAGCCTTTCCCACTCCAGCATAGACTATCTTGTTGGCATCGAAACCGGCATCAAGAGCTTGCTGTATCTCACCTCCGCTGACGGCATCAACGCCAAAGCCAGCCTTCTGAATTTCCTTCAGCACATCCACATTAGCATTGGCTTTAATGGCATAATGCAAATGGTAATTAGGATGCTCAGACAATGAAGCCTGGATGGCCTGAAGCGTGTTGTCAAACACCTTCTTGTCGTAATAATAGAACGGTGTCTCTATCTTCCTGAATTCTTCTACTGGGAAATTCATAGGTCAAAACTTAATTGTTGAAGAGTTTTGCTGAAAGATTCTGCAAAGCCAGTTTCTTGTCGGCCTCACGCACAAGGAACGAGATGTTGTAATTTGAGCCACCATAAGATATCATGCGAACCGGGATATTGGCCATAGCATCTGTCACGAGGGTCTCAAAGCCTACGTTGCTCCAGTCAAGGTCGCCGACTACGCAGATGATACACATGTCGCTGTCAACAGTTACGGTACCGTACTTTTTCAGCTCGTCCATTATCTTTGTGAGGTTTGAGGTATTGTCAATCGTCACGCTCACACCCACCTCAGAAGTCGTTATCATGTCGATAGGTGTGTTGTACGACTCAAATATCTCGAACACCTTACGTAGGAAGCCTGTAGCCAGCAGCATACGGCTTGACTTTATCTTTATTGCCGTGATATTGTCCTTTGCGGCAACAGCCTTTATCTTTCCGCGAACAAGCACATTGTCTACCACCGTACCCTCTGCATCTGGGTCCATAGTATTCTTGATGCGAACGGGCACACCGGCATACTTGGCGGGCTGAACACAGGTTGGATGAAGAATCTTTGCACCGAAATATGCCAGCTCGGCTGCCTCCTCGAAGTTTAGTTGATGAACGGCATCAGTCTTCTCCACTATGCGTGGGTCGTTGTTGTGCATACCGTCGATATCTGTCCAGATCTGTATCTCGTCAGACATCAGGGCTGCACCAATGAGAGAGGCAGTATAGTCGGAGCCACCACGCTGCAGGTTGTCAACCTCGTCATAAGCGTTGCGGCATACGAAACCTTGTGTGATATAAATCTGATAGCCCTGGTTGGACTTCATAACCTTTGAAAGGTTCACTTTGATATAGGGCATGTCGGGTTCTGAATTCTTGTCGGTGCGCATGAAATTGAGCGCATCGAGGAGAACGGTCTTCACCCCCAGCTCATTGAGGTAGTTCGTAACCATGTTGGTTGACATCACCTCGCCCTGAGCCACCACAATCTTCTCCTCAAATGAGGTGAATGTGTCTTTGGTGAAAGAGCGCAGGTACTCAAATTCCTTCTTGAGGAAGTCGCGGGTCTTCTGCTTTGCAGCATCAGTAGAATAGAGTTCTTCTACATGGCCCATGTATTTCTTTTCCAACTGGTTAATAATCTCCTGAGCACCTTCTGGATTCTTCTTGTAGAGATAGTCTGAAATCTCCACAAGAGAGTTAGTTGTTCCTGACATTGCAGAGAGGACCACGAATGTTGGCTCACCTGACTTTGTTACGAGTTGCGCCACACCCTTCATGCGCTCTGCTGAGCCTACGGACGTGCCGCCAAATTTCATCACTTTCATTGTCTTATAGTTCGTTTAATGTTATGCCTTATATATTTTTGTGAAAAGGGCTACGTATGTCTCGTCAAAGGGTCTGCGACATCATCACAGACAACTCCCTACCCCTTATCAATTTTCTTCATAATATTTTCCTCACACTGATACACCTTGCCGGGGTATTTCTCAAGCAACGATAGATTATGGGTGGTAATGACAACAGCCGTTCCAGCTGAACAGATATCCTTAAAGACTCCCATAATCTGGTCTGCCGTCTCTGTGTCAAGGTTGCCAGTAGGCTCGTCGGCCAGTATCATCGTGGGCGAATTGAGCAGAGCCCTCGCTATAGCTATGCGCTGCTGCTCTCCGCCAGAGAGCTCGTGAGGCATCCGCTCTTCAACGCCCTCCATACTGACAGCCTTCAGCACCTCGCCGATGCGCTTCTCAATGTCGTCCTTGCCCTTCCATCCGGTAGCCTTGAGCACAAACTCAAGGTTCTTACGTATGCTACGATCGGTAAGCAACTTGAAGTCCTGGAAGATGATGCCAATCCCTCTGCGAAGGGTCTGTATCTCCTTACGGCGTATCTTCAACATGTCGCGACCCAAGACCTCTGCTTTGTAGGCCTCGTCTATCTCCATCTCGCCATAGAGGGTTCGAAGAAGCGAACTCTTGCCAGAACCCACCTTTCCGATGATATAGACAAACTCGCCGGAGTCCACGTGGAAATCCACATTCCTCAGCACCACCTCATCATCGTCGTGGCTTATGTTTACGTTCTTATAGTCTATCAGCATAGCGGTTATTCATGCCTGTATGGCGTTATGTTAGTGTTTCTTCCAGCCAGGGTTGTGACGCTCGGCAAGTTCGGCAGCGAGATCCTCTATGCGTAGACCCTTGGAGGTCAACAGCACAATGAGGTGGTAAAGCATGTCGGACCCTTCATATACTAAGCGCTCGTTAGTACCGTTTGTAGCTTCGATGACAAGTTCAAGGGCTTCTTCACCAACCTTCTGTGCCATACGGTTCAGACCGTCCTTGAACAGCGAAGTAGTGTAAGAGCCTTCAGGCATCTCTTCATGACGTTTCTCAATAAAATCCTGAAGTTCACTCAGGAACAATAGTGGATTCTTTTCTTCCATTTTCTTGTTTCTATATTTATCTTACAATAATCATCCGTTCACCCACCAGGGACGTGGGCGTCTCGCCCGCGAAATTTTCAATCTTCAATCTTCAATTTCACTTATTCTCCTCTCCCCAGCAGGTATCAGTACCCGTGTGGCATACGGGACCTACGGGATGCACCTTGATGAGCAGCGTATCGTTATCGCAGTCTATCTTGATGTCTACTACGTTGAGGAAGTTACCGCTTGTCTCGCCCTTAGTCCAAAGGGTGTTGCGTGTACGACTCCAGAACGTCACCTTGCCAGTCTCAATGGTCTTCTTGTAGGCCTCATCATTCATGAAGCCCAGCATTAGTACCACCCGCGTGTCTGCATCCTGTATGATGGCAGGCACTAATCCATTCAGTTTACTATAGTCTATTGTCATAATCTTACTGTTATTCCTTCTTTATAAAGCCATTGCTTTAGTTCTGGTACGGGTATCTCGCCAAAATGGAAAACACTTGCTGCAAGCGCAGCATCTGCATGTCCCAGCGTGAAGACATCGCGGAAATGCTCCTTCTTTCCTGCACCACCAGAGGCAATGACGGGAATGGGCAACGCATCGGAGAGCATTGCAAGTGCATCGTTGGCAAAGCCCTGCTTTACACCGTCGTGGTTCATCGAGGTAAACAATATCTCGCCAGCACCGCGGTCGGACACTTCCTTAGCCCAATCAAGGAGTGTACGCTCAACACGTATGCGGCCACCATGAATGTAGCAATGCCAGCCGTCAGCGTCGTTGCGTGCATCAATGGCACAGACACACACCTGCGAGCCGTATTTGCGCACTATCTCGTCAATAAAACTGGGATTTACCAATGCTGCGCTGTTCACACTCACCTTGTCGGCGCCTGCGGCGAGCATCCTGTCCACATCCTCAATGGCATTGATGCCACCACCAACGGTGAATGGGATGTTTATCTCATAAGCCACCCGCGTCACCATATCGGTGAACGTCTTACGACCTTCATGAGAAGCCGTGATGTCAAGGTACACAAGCTCGTCGGCACCCTGCTCACTATAAGCCCTTCCAAGCTCCACGGGGTCGCCGGCAGAGCGAAGGTTCACAAAGTTTGTGCCCTTAACAGTCTCTCCGTTTTTTACATCGAGACATGGTATGATACGTTTTGCTAATGCCAATTTGTTAATTCGTTAATTTGTTAATTCGTTAATTCGAATCCTTCCCTCATAATAGGCCTTTCCAAACACTACTGCAGGGATACCAGCTGCTTCAAGGTTCACAATATCCTTGTTGCAGCTCACACCACCAGAGGCTATGAGGTGCAGGCTGGGATACTCTGTCATAATCCGTCTATAGAGCTCTGTGGCAGGACCAGCCAGCGTGCCATCCTTGCTTATCTCCGTGCAGAGCACGTTCCTGACGCCCATATCCACATATCTTTTGAGGAAAGGTATAAGTTCCTCGGCAGAGTCTTCTTTCCAGCCATTTATGCTAATCATGCCGTTTCTTACGTCGGCACCAAGGATAATCTTTTCAGCACCATAGGTCTTGAGCCACTTCTCACACAAGGCGGGATTAGTGACGGCTATGCTCCCAAGCGTCACCATCGAAGCTCCTGCAGCAAAGGCCTTCTCGATATCCTCCTCGGTCTTGATGCCGCCTCCAAAGTCTACCGTCAAGCCCGTATTGGCTGTAATGCCCCTAAGGACAGTATCGTTAACGATATGCTTTGACTTCGCACCGTCAAGGTCAACCACATGCAGACGTTTGAAACCAAGACGCTCAAACTCCATAGCCTGTGCAACAGGATCCTCATTATATATCTTCTTACTGTCATACTCACCCTTGGTAAGTCTTACGCACTTACCATCTATGAGGTCTATGGCCGGTATAAGTTCTATCATATAATCATCAATCTATCTTCAATGGTCAACGGTCAAGCTCAATAAAGTTCCTCAGAATCCTCTCGCCTACTCTGCCACTCTTTTCAGGATGAAACTGGGTTGCGAAGAAATTATCCTTCTGTATTGCAGCGGAATAGTCGAGTGTAAAGTGTGTCTGGGCAATCGTATATTCCTCATGCAGAGGAACATAATAGCTATGCACAAAATACACAAAGTCACCGTCAGACAATCCTCTAAAAAGCGGTGACACATTGGTTCCATCCAATTTGCCATTCTCGTTTATCATCAGTTCATTCCATCCCATCTGCGGAATCTTGTCCTCATGTCTTGTGGGCACGAAACGCTTCACATCCATTGGGAAAACCCCGATACAGTCCGTGTCGCCCTCCTCTGAATGACGACACAGTAGCTGCTGACCGATACAGATACCCAGCACGGGCTGTCGCAGACTGCGGATTACCTCATCAAGACCGCGAGCCCTTAGATAATCCATAGCGTGACTTGCTTCACCCTGACCAGGAAAAATAACTCTGTCAGACGTCTGCAGTTCCTCCTTGTCGTCAGTAAGAATAGGCTCAATGCCCAAGCGCTTCACGGCATTGATAACCGAGAAGATATTGCCAGCATTATACTTTACTATTGATACTTTCATCTTCTAAAAAACATTCCAATGGTCATCGTACAGAAAACCAATGGTCATTATAAGGTTGCAAAATTAATAAAAAAAAATCAATAACACAATTTATTCAAAACAATTTTGTAACTTTGCACCAAAATTAACTGTCTATCTCAACTTAAAACTTGGGACCAGAGACTTAAAACTTGAAACTTAAGACTTAGAATATGTACATCTTAACAGCCGACAGCGGGAGCACAAAAACCACATGGCTCCTGACACATACCACCCATTCCTGCGACCAAGAGCCCGCACCACATACCTCCGTTGGAGAGTCCGCATCTCGTCCCGATGTCGGAGAGTCTGCGATACCATCGCAGACAACCCTCCTCACCACCCAGGGCATTAACCCCTTTCACATGCCCGTCAGCACCATGCATCACATAATCAAAGAAGAACTCATAAGTCAGGAAGTGTTCCCCTCACCCACCGTCATCAGCGAAGTACACTTCTTTGGAGCGGGCTGCACGCAAGAGAAGTCTCCGCTGCTGCACGACCTGCTGAAGAGCCTCTTCCCCGCAGCGACGATGATAGAGGTAGGTAGCGACATGCTCGGCGCAGCAAAGGCTCTCTTCGGAGACGAGCCTGGTATAGCGTGCATTCTCGGAACAGGCTCAAACTCATGCCTTTACGATGGACAGAGAATAATTAGCAATATCTCACCAATGGGCTACATCCTTGGCGACGAAGGCAGCGGATCCGTATTGGGCAAGACTTTCCTCAATGCACTCTACAAAGGAGCGCATCAAGACTTCATTCCTGTCTTCGAAGCTGAGACAGGCCTCACCCTACCCGCTATAATAGATAAGGTATATCGCCAGCCTCTGCCTAACAGATTCCTCGCATCTCTGGGACCATTCATCAAAAGCTACATCACACAGCCTTGGATAAGCGAAATGGTCATACGCAATTTCCGCCTATTCTTCCAAAACAATGTAAAACACTACCTCAACACAGTTCCCGCATCCAATACTCCATTTCCCATTCCTGTTAATGCTCCAACCCCCATCTCATTCGTTGGCAGTATAGCCTATCACTTTCAAGACCAGCTACGACAAGCCGCAGCCGCCGAAGGTCTCACCATTAGCAAGATAAAGAAAGAACCCTTTGACTATTGGGAATCTCATTAAAGGTGGGTTCTTGCGCTCCGTAGGTGCTCAGGCGCGAGCGGAACTATTAATTCCCACCGTAGTGTTTAGTTTAATTATGGGTTTGACGTTTGGCTTTGCCTTCCTCCTTCGCACCTCGGCAATTCAAGCA
>CAJOOC010000091.1 GCA_905236165.1 uncultured Prevotella sp.
GGCAGGATTGGTCACCTTGAGCAGCGTACCGAAGGGATAGGTGCGATGGGCGCAGGTCAGACTGTCGTGATGAAGCCGTTCCCCACTGGCAGTCATCCTTCCAGATAACTTCTTGGCGTAATATGATGCCTTACCGCTTTGGACTTGTGCCAGAGCGGTAAGGCTTGCTACAATAGCGATGAGTAGTGTGTATTTTTTAATGTTCATACCACGCCTTGGGCCAGCATAGCTTTTGCGACCTTCATGAAGCCGGCAACGTTGGCACCCTTCACGTAGTTGATGTAGCCGCTGGGCTCCTTACCATACTTCACGCATTGTTCGTGGATGCCAGACATGATCTGGTGCAGGCGCATGTCCACCTCTTCTGCTGTCCACGACATACGCATGGAGTTCTGTGTCATCTCCAGACCACTGGTTGCCACACCACCTGCATTCACGGCCTTACCAGGTGCAAAGAGTTGTCCGGCAGCAATAAACTTATTGACAGCGTCAGCAGTGCAACCCATGTTCGAAACCTCGGCCACGCACAGAGGCTTCTGAGCCAGAATCATGTCGGCGTCCTCGCCGTTCAGCTCGTTCTGTGTGGCACAGGGCAGATAGATGTCGGCCTTCTGCTCCCAGGGCTTCTTGCCTTCAAAGAATGTGGCACCGTCGAACTCTTCCTCGTAGGGTTGGCAAACGTCGTTGCCGCTGGCACGCAGCTCCAGCATGTACTCAATCTTCTCTGCATCCAGACCTGCAGGATCGTAGATATAACCGTCGGGTCCGGAAATGGTGATAACCTTTGCACCAAGTTCGGTAGCCTTCTTGGCAGCACCCCAGGCTACATTGCCGAAGCCGCTGAGGGCGATGGTCTTACCCTTGATGTCGAGGTCGTGGGTCTCCAGCATATGGTGTACGAAGTAAAGGGCTCCGAATCCTGTGGCCTCAGGGCGCAGGATACTGCCGCCCCATTCCATGCCCTTGCCCGTGAGTGTGGCACCATGGAACTGGCTAGTGAGGCGCTTATACTGTCCAAAGAGGTAACCGATCTCACGGGCTCCCACACCGATATCACCAGCAGGCACGTCCATGTCGGGTCCGATGACCTTGTACAGCTCAGTCATAAACGACTGGCAGAACTTCATTACCTCGTTGTCGCTCTTACCGCGGATAGAGAAGTCCGAACCTCCCTTACCACCGCCCATCGGCAGCGTCGTGAGCGCGTTCTTGAATGTCTGCTCGAAGCCGAGGAACTTCAGGATAGACAGGTTCACTGACGAGTGGAAACGCAGACCGCCCTTGTATGGACCAATAGCACTATTGAACTGTACCCGGTAGCCCAGATTCACTTGTACCTCACCCTTGTCGTCGAGCCAGGGTACCCGGAACGTGATAATACGCTCAGGCTCCACGATGCGTTCGATGATTTTGGCTTTCTCGAATTCGGGATGCTGGTTATACACATCCTTAATCGACTCCAACACTTCTCTTACTGCCTGTAAAAACTCCAGTTCGCCCGGATGCTTGCGCTCCAGACCTTGCATGATTTTCTCTACTTCCATAGCTTTAAAGATCTTTAGTCGTAATCATTTTGTTAGAAATTATGGTGCAAATATAAAAAATAAATCGGTACCTTCCAAGGAAAGTACCGAATATTTTTCTTATAAAGTTACATTTTGTTAAATTAGATCTTGTCCAATGCCTGCTTGATGTCGTCGAGGATGTCCTCAACGTCCTCAATGCCTACGCTCAGACGGATGAGGTCTGGCGCAACGCCTGCCTCGCGCAACTGCTCATCAGAAAGCTGGCGATGGGTATGGCTGGCAGGATGGAGCACACAGGTACGGGCATCTGCCACGTGGGTCACGATGTTGATCATATCTAGGGAGTCCATCCACTTGATGGCTGTCTCACGGTCGCCCTTCAGTCCGAAGGCGATGACACCGCAGGAACCATTGGGCAGATACTTCTGTCCGAGAGCATAGTGGGCATCAGAGGGCAATCCACAGTAGTGCACCCAGGCCACCTTCTCGTTCTGGTTCAGGAACTCGGCCACCCGCTGTGCGTTCTTGCAGTGCTGTGCCATGCGCAGGTGGAGTGTCTGCAGACCCATGTTCAGCAGGAAGGAATTCTGTGGTCCGGGAATTGATCCGAGGTCACGCATCAGCTGGGCAACAAGTTTTGTGGTGAAGCCCATCTTGCCGAAGGCCTTTACGTAGGTCAGACCGTGGTATGACTCATCAGGTGTGCAAAGGCCAGGGAACTTCTCGGCATTTGCCAGCCAGTCGAAGTTGCCGCTGTCCACCACAACACCGCCTACCTGAGTGGCCAGGCCATCCATATATTTGGTGGTGGAGTGGGTGACGATATCTGCTCCCCACTCAAAAGGACGACAGTTCACTGGTGTGGCGAAAGTATTGTCAACGATGAGGGGTACACCGTTCTTGTGGGCAATCTTGGCGAAACGTTCGATGTCGAACACGGCGCAGCCGGGGTTGGAGATGGTCTCACCGAACACAGCCTTCGTATTAGGACGGAAGGCGGCCTGTATCTCTTCGTCGGATGCTTCCTGTGAGATAAACGTACAGTCGATGCCCAGTTTCTTCAACGTTACTCCGAAGAGGTTATAGGTTCCACCGTAGATTTCGTTTGAGGTGATGAAGTGGTCGCCAGCCTGGCAGATGTTGAAGATGGCGTAGAAGTTGGCAGCCTGTCCAGAGGAAGTCAGCACGGCACCCACACCGCCTTCGAGGGCAGCAATCTTCGCAGCCACAGCGTCGTTGGTGGGATTCTGCAGACGGGTGTAGAAATAGCCCTCCTTTTCCAGATCAAATAACTTTGCCATCTCGTCAGAGTCATCGTACTTAAAAGTTGTCGACTGGATGATAGGCAGTTCTATCGGCTCTCCGTTTTTGGCCTTATAGCCAGCGTGTACGCATAGCGAGGCCGTTCTCAGTTTCTTGTCCATTATTATAGTCGGTTATGTCAATTTGCCTGCAAAATTACGAAATTAACCGCAGATTACACAGATTATACAGATTTTTTTAATGCCTTTTTATAATTTAGGTTATCGTTTGATAAAATTGTATTACATTGTCGAAGGTTAAAGATGTTAGAATTA
>CAJOOC010000092.1 GCA_905236165.1 uncultured Prevotella sp.
AAACCAGTATTGCAGGGTCTTTCGGAAGATAGTCCATCAGTCTTTATTATAATCTTTTCGGCTACAAAATTACTCAATTTTCACTAGGGTGACAAGGGACTGGTACCTGTCACGCTCGGACAGACATCGCTTATGGTGTCGCTTATGGTGTCGCATACCTAAAGGCATGCTTTCCTTGCGGCGGCTTTCCACCAGCCATTTCGCAATACCTATGGCATTGCTGTATGGCTGGCTACCCCTATCAAGCCCCGCTGGGGCATCGTTTTACTGCTATCAGCCAACCAGGGACGTGGGCATCCTGCCCGCGAAAATGGTTAATGGTTCATGGTCAATGTTCAATGGTCAATGTTCAAAGGGGACGTGGGCATCCTGCCCGCGATGCCGTGAGGCATATTACGTTAATGCGTGTGCATTTTTGTCGCGGGCGAGACGCCCACGTCCCTGGGTACGAAACGGTGCTTTGAACCTACGAAGACGAAGACGAAGACGAAAACGAAAACGGGAACGGGAACGGGAACGTTAACGGGAACGGGAACGGGAACGAAGACGGGAACGAAGACGGGAATCCTGGTTGTTTTTCCCTACTTGAGAGATTGGGGTAAAGGCGTTACTGTGCGAGGGCTTTTACCTTTGCGAGTATCTCTGGTGCCAGGGGCGGGATGTTGTGGCTGCGCTCGAAGTTTTGCAGGTAGCTGAAGGACATCTTTGCCTTGTTACGTTTTTTTATAGCCTTCATCTCTTCTTTTGTTACGTAGCCACGATCGGAGGCGTAGTAGTCAAGAATGATGATGGTCTGTCCGTTATTTTCGCTTTCGAAGGAGAGCATGTGCTGTTCCATCAGGAAGTCTTCAGGATTGTATTTTCCGTTGCCGTCGATGCTATAGGCGCGATAGGAGCTTGAGACGATGTTCCTGTTCTTGGCCTCGGCCTCCTTGGCTTTCTTAAGGTCTTTGGTCTTTCCCTCTGCCTGCATCTTATGGAGAGCAGCCTTATGCAGGTCGAAGGAATAGCGACGCTGGCCGTTCTTGTCGGTGATGCTGCCTATGGTGCCATATTTATCTACGATATTCTTCCTGCCAGCTCCACTGGCCACAAACCTCAGCCCCTGCCGGGGGAAGTTTTCCTGCAGGGTCTTCTCCACCGTCTCCGTGTGCATCTTGGCATAGTTGTCAATCTTGCCTCCCACAAACATATTGAGGGCCAGCTTCAGCATCGTGGACTGCGACTTTACGATATGCTGTTTGGACGTTTCCTGCTTGCCGCTGCTCTTGTTGAGGAAGTTATCGGAGATGCCGGAGCGGTAGTACTGCACACCCTCTTTGTTGATGGCTACGACACGATAGTACACCTGCAGGTAGGTGTACTCTTTCTTCGTGACGGTAATCTCGGGCAGGTCGAAGGTGGCATCGGCGAGTGTCACCCTGAGTCCCTCCCCTCCTCCCCGAAGGGAGGATGGGGGGATAGTGACGGTCTGTGACTGATATGCCACATGGGTGATGACGATGCTTTTGGCGCCGTTGACGCTGTTGAGCACCCCGTCGAGGTCTGTGGTTCCGATGAGTTTTGCATCGGTGGTCATGACGTTGGCGTAGGGTATAGCATTGCCGTCACGGTCTACGACCTGTATCTTCTGCGCATGGAGCGACGTCAAAGCGCAGACAGTCAGCAAAAAGGACAAAAAGAGATGTTTCATCCTTACTGCAGTACCACTTTCTTTCCGCCGATGATGTTGATGCCCTTCTGTGACTGGCGCAGCTTTATGCCGTTGATGCCATAGACAGCACTGTCAGCAGGAGCCTGCGCATTGTCGATGGTCTGTATAGCTGTGCTGCTGCCATAGACGGCGACTCCGAAGCGCTGCGTGAAGGTTGTCTCGCCATCATTGACGGTGACGTTGTATGTCTGGATGCCGGGAGAGGTGAAGCTGGCAGCAGAGACATTCATCGTAGCATTGCTGAAGCTTACGCTGACGCCGTTGTCGGTCTGGGTATCACAGGAGAACGTCGGTGTCACGGACTTTCCGTTCTGTCCGAAGAATCCTGCGAAGTGCTGCCTCATGTCGAAGCTGCCGCTGGTGCCTGGCGAGAGGATGACGTATGGGTGTGCCATGAACTCCAGGTAGTCCTCAAGGAGTGTCCATCCATCGCCGTCAGGATCATCGTTGTGGTTAGCCTCACTGGCGTTGCTGCCTCTGAGTTGTTCCCACCAGTCGGGCATGCCGTCCTGGTCGGTGTCCCAGTTGTCGGCGCGGTGCTCCTCGGGATAGTCCTCCCAGCCCTTGCCGGCAGCATGCTCGGTGATGTCTTCCTCGGTGTCTATCTCTCCTTTGAGTCCAGACTTTGAGCCAACGTAGGTGTACGTACCCTGTAGCGTCTCTCGTATGTTGCGCTGATGGTGCTCATCGCGCATTGGCATGGTCACGCCGGCATAGCTCGTGACAATCTTCATGGCGTCCTTGGCAGAGTGTATCTCAGCAAGGGACGGGAAGAAGGGCTGATCCACGAAGGTATTGTACTGGTACTGGTCGGTGCGGGTGTTGGGGTCAACGGCACCGTTGGAGAGAGTGTAGTTGTAGGTATCGTTGTACTTATCGGGCGTAAGCGTGTGGTTCTTCTCCTCGCGTATGTTGCCTGAGATGTATGCCTGCCACTTGCTCTCGATGTGTCCGATGTTCTCATACTGCTGTGTGAAGAGCTGCTTGCGCTTGGTGTCAGGGCCCATCTTGTAGTAGTTGTTCACGAAGTTAACCTCGTGGCAACCACCGTCTGTGGTGCGTCCCCACCAGTTGTAGCACACATTATTAAATATATCCATCTGACCGATGGCACGGTTGTCGCCGTCCATTCCGCCACCCATCGACCAGTTACGTCCGTTACAGTTGACGAGCAGGTTATGATGGTATGACCCCACCTTGCCGTCGATGGTGGCGGCAAAGCCGTGGTTGGTTCCGTCGTCATAGTTCTTGTGGCCGGCAATGCCCAGGGCCTCGCTTATCACGTTGTACTGGAAAGAGATATTCTTTGCACCACGTCCGCTGACGGTCTCGTCGGTGCCCCATGCTGCCGTGCAGTGGTCAACGATGGTGTAGTCGGCACCCGACATACCCATTGCGTTGCCCGTATTCTCTCCATAGACACCCAGTCCGCGCTTGAAGCGCATGTGGCGGCATATAATCTCAGACCCGATGTTGATATTAGAGCCCTTGATGCATATACCCTTGCCCGGTGCTGTCTGTCCTGCGATGGTGATATTGCTTGTGGTGAAGACAGCGCCGAAGTCCATATTGATGACACCCGAAACATCGAAGACGATGTAGCGTGGACCGTTGATGCTGACAAGGCCGTACTTGAGCGTTCCCGGTACGTTGTCGTTGGAGAGGCTGGTGACATGATATACTATGCCGCCACGCCCTCCGTTGGAGTAGCGTCCATACCCCTCAGCACCCGGGAAGGCCAGCTGACGTGGTTTGAAGGTCCATACCTGTCCCTCTACCACATTGCCCTTGGCATCCACCTCATCGACGCGCCAGTAGTAGGTATTCATGGAGTATAGCTGGTTGACGGTATAGGATGTCTGGCTGGCATCCAGGGTAGCCAACAGTGACAGCTGGCTCTCATCGTTGACACCCATGTAGAGACGGTGCTGGCTCACCTTGTCGCTGGCTGCCGCCCAGGAGAGGGTCAGAGCCTTCGAGTCGGCATCGACGTGCATGTCACCGCTGGCGGGATAGGGCTCCTTGGCCTGGGTTGACACATCGACGGTGTTGATTTCAAAGCCGTTGATGACCGGGGTCTTGAACTCTGACTTCCCGGCCTCTGCCGCAGCAGGATGGCCAGCATCGGTGATGAAGTCGATTGTCACCACCTGACCGTCGCTTGCCACGTTGATGGGGAAGGAGGCGATGCCTGCATTCGCCGCAACGGCCACGCCCAGGGTGGGCACGACATTCTCTGCCACCACGGTGCCATTGCACTTTATCGTCATGGGAGCACACACCGTCTTGGCGGGATCGCCCCAGCAGTTATGGTAGCTCATGAAGGAGTGGGTGCCTGCGGGCAGACCTTCTATCTTCAGCGTAATCTGTCCGTAGTATGCACTCTGTCCAATGCTGTTGTCGTTGGGGTCGAGGCTCAGGCCATCATAGAGAAGACGGCCGTTCTGGGACTTGTTGTCTGAATTCTGGATGTAGCTCTTGCTCCATCCTGTGCGAACCACATAGTCGGGCTCTACGCCTTCAGGAGCCGAGAAGGTGAATTTCAGTCCGTTGCTCTCGAAGGTGTCGCTCTGCTTGCCCTGTTCGGGCTTCCACCATTCATAGCCCGGCTCCAGCGTCTCATCGGGATTGTTACGGTTGGTGATGCTGACATCGACCTTCACTTGGGGTTTCTCCTGTGCCGCTGCGGTGAGCGTGAAGCAAGCCATGAGAATGGCAATGATTAGTTGTTTCATCGAAGTTTTCTGTTTTTTTATATTGAACGTTTAGTATGCGGTTATTGACTTTTACGAACACGAATGAGATTTAACAACCACGAATTACACGAACCCGCTCAGGATGCTCCTTGAAACGACAAGCGTTTCATAGTCGCCTCATTCGGGGTTCGTGTAATTCGTGTTCTGAGCCCGAAACTTGTATTGTTGATATTAGGGAGAATTGTTCAGACCGCAAAGTTACACATTTTATGTCATATAAAAGCACTTTTCCGGAGAAAATTTATGCCATGATGATATTACTTTTGTCTCAAAAGCCTTTTTTGAGATAATTTTGCACTTTGTTTGACATAAATTTACTAATTTTGCATTCGGATTTATGCCTAAAAACAATTATATACCTCATAGACAGAAATGACCAGACCCCTTTCTCTCCGCATTGCCATGCTTGTTGTCGCAGCATGCATGGCACTCAACCTACAAGCAGCCCCCAAGCCCAAGAAGGAACTGTATGTTCCGATGGACTATTCTACATGTGGCTATCACGCCTCTGAAGCAGCCATACCCGACATTGCCGTCAAAGCCTTTGTAGCCTGGCAGGGGGGTGACTGCTCGGAGAGGATTCAACAGGCCATAGACTATGTGGCAGGGCTAAAGCCTGACAAGCAAGGCCATAGGGGATGTGTGCTACTGGGTGAGGGCACATTCATTATCGGCAAGGCCCTTCACATTGATGCCTCGGGAGTGGTGCTGAGAGGTGTCAGCCGGCACGGTACGGTGTTACGTAAGACGGGTGTGGACCGCGGAGCTGCGGTGTATATTAACCTCTCCCCCAGCCCCTCTCCCAAGGAGAGGGGAGCCGGAAAGGACGGGAGCGGCGATACTATTGCCGTGACGAATGAGAGGGTGGATGCTGGCAGCACGCAGCTGGCCGTTCAGTCGCCAGAAGGCCTGAAGGCCGGCAGCAGGATTCATATAGTGCGCCCATGCACCAAGGAGTGGATCATGTCGCTGAAGATGAACGACTTCGGTGGCGGCTTGGACTATACCGGCTGGAAACCCACTGACATCGACATCACCTGGGACCGAACCATCACAGCCATCAATGGCAATGTCATCACCATCGATGCCCCCATCACCACCACCATCACCGAGGAATACGGCGGAGCGTATGTGGTAAAGCTCCACACCAATACTCCACAGGGAGACAGTAACCCCACGACCATAACAGGCGAGATAAATGAGTGCGGCATAGAGAACCTGACGATAGAGGCAGGGGGGACGGGACTAACGTCCCTACGAAGCGGCCTTTCAGGCCTACGAAGCGGTGCTTCGCACCTACGAAGCGGAGCTGACGCTCCTACGAAGACGAAGACGAAAACGGAAACGGGAACGGGAACGGGAACGGTGCCTCACGGTTCACCCGTGAGGATAACGGGAACGGGAACGGAGACGAAGGCGGATTGTGGAGGGTTTCAGTCGATAAAGGACGAGGACCATTGTTGGGATGGTGTTTATATGAATAATGTACGCGACAGCTGGGTGCGCAAGGTGGTGTTCAGACATCTGGCCGGCTCAGCCGTGAACCTTCAGAAGGCGACGTCGCGCATTACCGTTGAGGACTGCATAGCCCAGGATCCCGTCTCTGAGACTGGAGGCTGGCGCCGACAGGTGTTCCTGACCCGCGGTCAGCAGACGCTGTTCCAACGCTGCATCTCCCGTCACGGCATCCACGACTTTGCTGCAGGCTTCTGTGCTGCAGGTCCCAATGCCTTCGTGCAGTGTGAGGGTGAGGAGTCGTTAGGCTTCAGCGGCAGCATTGGCTCATGGGCTGCAGGACTGCTCTTCGACATCGTGAACATCGACGGCAACGACATCAGGTTTGCCAATCTCGAGCAGTTCCAGTTTGGTACGGGCTGGAACACGGGGAACTCCATGCTCTGGCAGTGTACGGCCTCGACCATAGAATGTTATTCTCCCGATGCAGACAGCCGCAACAGCGGTCATGGATGCTGGGGCACGCTGACGGGAAATGGCGAGTGGACCAGCAGCAATGACCATGTGTCTCCCCGCAGTCTGTTCTATGACCAGCTGAGGAAACGTCTGGGGACACTACCCCTTGAGCCATACATACTGCCACGTCCCACCAATGCCACCAGCTCGCCAACGGCAGAGCAGGCTATGGAGTGTGCCCAGGCATCGCTGACACGACCGAGGCTGACTATGGAGATGTGGATAGACAGTATCCCTTTCAGGGCAGAGGTAGAGAGCAGAAAGGGCGTAGCCAGCTCTTGGAAGGTTGACGGTAAGGCTGGAGGAGAGGCCGTTGCCACGTTTGGCGTAACCAACGGCTGCCTCACCGCGAATGGGAAGCTGCTGACAGGCAATCAATATCATATACCCTGGTGGAGCGGCAGAGTGAAGGACAACTTCGTCAAGCAGGATGCCAAGCCTGCCATCACCCGTTTCGTTCCCGGACGTGAGGGCACAGGATGGACAGACCATATAGACTCGGTAGTAGGCTATCTTGCCGACCATCACTACAGTTCGCTATATCACCACTACGGCCTATGGTATGACCTGCGCCGCACAGACCATGAACGTGTGCGCCGCGCTGACGGGGATGTATGGGCACCCTTCTACGAACAGCCCTTTGCCCGCACCGGTGCTGGCACCGCATGGGACGGTCTGTCCCGCTACGACCTTACCAAGCCCAACCGCTGGTACTGGAGCCGTCTGAATGAGTTTGCGAAGAAAGCAGCAGGAAAGAATATCATGCTCTATAACGAGTGTTATTTCCAGCACAACATATTGGAGGCCGGTGCCCACTGGGTGGACTGCCCTTGGCGCCCCGTCAACAATGTGAACCTGCCCGTCACGGCGGTACCGGGCGAGACACCCTTCCCCGAGCCCGTCCCCTTCGATGGTGACAAGCGTGTGTTCATGGCGGAGCAGTTCTATAACGAGCAGGACCCCTTGCTGCGCCCCCTGCACCGCCAGTACATCAGGATGTGCCTGGACCAAATGAGGGAGCAGCCCAACGTGATACACTCCATAAGCGCCGAATATACCGGTCCGCTACACTTTACACGCTTCTGGCTTGAGACCGTAGCCGAATGGGAAGCCGAGACAGGCTGCAAGCCCCTCATTGCCCTGAGCTGCACCAAGGATGTTCAGGACAGCATACTGTCAGACGAGAATCTGCGCAAGGTTGTTGACATCATCGACATACGCTACTGGCACTACAACACCGACGGCCTTTGGGCTCCTGAGGGAGGAGGCAACATGTCTCCACGCCAGTGGATGCGCAAGATGAAGGTGGGAAAGACAGGCTTCGATGAGGCCTACCGCGCCGTGAAGGAATATCGTGAGCGCTATCCTGAGAAGGCCGTCACCTTCAACGCCCAGCAGTACCCCAGCTACGGATGGGCCATCCTGCTTGCAGGAGGCTCGCTGCCAAACATCCCAATGAGCTCTACATCGTCGGACCCGCTGCAGCAGTCGTTGCTGCAAGACATCTGCAAGATGAAGCCATGCCACGGTGAGGGTTGCGTGGCCTTAGGAGGCGAAGAGACAGGCTATCTTGTTTACACCCTATCGGCGAGTACAAAGCTTGCCGTGACAGCCGGGACGTACAACCTATATACCGTTGACACCCAGACGGGGGCCATTGCCTTATCCAAGAAAAATGCCCGCTTGGAGGTCTTTCAGCCTGACAATTCCAAAGCAAACCGGCTCTTTTGGCTGCGCATGATGCGAAAGTAAAAAGAAAAATAAACAAAAATAAAAAAAAGACGGTTGTTTTGTTGCCGTATTTCAAAATTTATTATTAACTTTGCTGCGTGCAAGCAATAATTGCATAAAAACCAACCTACACGACTATTATAAATCGACCTGACAATGACTGATTTTTCGGTGCTCTACAACAAACATATAGACCATTTGTTTGCTTTCGGTTCTCGTTTCACGAATGATCGCGAGATGCTCAAGGACTGTATTCAAGACGTGTTTGTAAAACTATATACCAGACAAACGAATCTTGCTCCTATCGACAATGTGGACAGCTATCTCTACATCTCTCTGCGCAACCGCATCTATGATGAATTCAGACGGAACGTGAAGATGACCTGCGACGAGGTGAACGATGCCAATACGCAGGCTATCGTGGAACATGAGGCCTATTGCCATGAGCGTATAGAGAGACAGCAGGAGCTGACGGAGCACGTAGAGAAATACTTTGAGAAATTGTCTCCCCGTCAACGCCAGATTATCAACCTCTATTACATAGAGCGCCGGAAATATGATGATATCTGCAGGATTATGGGCATAAACTACCAGAGCGTTCGCAACCTGATGCACCGAAGCATCTGCCGTCTGCGCGAATATGCCAGAGAGATGGCACTGGCAGTATAGAAGGGCTGACTCCCGGGATTGGTTACGCTACTGCCATTTTCGCGTCATATAAGAAAAAGCAAAAATGGCAAACAATTATAAACACTGGAAGGAGGAGTCCTCTTTTACTTTTGCCCCAGCTCTCCAGCCTCTTTCGACAGAAGAAAAGAAAGAGTTGGAGATACGCATATATGTCGCTATCCGTAACGCGGCAGTTTCATTATAGGAAAAACAAATCACATTATGAGAATAATACGTATTATACTACTATCTGTGCTGATGTCCGGTATGCCATTCTTTCATACCCTGTCGGCGCAGGAACGCTATCAAGTAGGCGTCTGCGACTGGATGGTTCTGAAACGCCAGAAGCTCGGTGAATTTCAGTTAGCCAAGGACTTAGGCTGCGACGGTGTGGAGATGGACATGGGCGGCCTGGGTCAGCGCGAGATGTTCGACAACAAGATGCGCAACCCCATGGATGCAGCACTCTTCAAGCATGTCGCTGACAGTCTGGACATACGCATCGGTGCCATCGCCATGAGCGGTTTCTACGCTCAGGACCTTACCAAGCGCGACAACTACCTCGCCCTGGTAGAAGACTGTTTTGACACTATGGACCGCATGGGAGAGGTGAAGGTGGCCTTCCTGCCCCTTGGTGGCTGCGGCAACAGCTGGGCAACAGACATGCCGAAGCGCAAAGAGATTGTCAGCCGCCTCCATGCCATTGGCGAGGCTGCAAAAAAGCGCGGCAAGGTGGTGGGCATTGACACGCCCTTAGATGCCAAGGGCAACCTGAAGCTGCTGAAGGAAATAAAGAGTGAGGGTATCGCTATCTTCTATAAGTGGCAGACCATCATAGAGAACGGATGGGACATCGCCAAGGACATGAAGAAGCTGGGTGCCAAAAATATCTGTGCCATCCATGCCTCGAATACCGACAGCCTCTGGCTCTCCAAAGATCCTGCCATCAACCTCCAGCTGTTCAAGAAGACTCTCGACGAGATGAACTGGAGCGGCTGGCTATTCGTGGAACGTAGTCGCGACGTCAAGATGGTGCACAACGTGAGGATGAACTATGGCAATAACGTGCGCAGCCTGAAGGAGGTTTTCAACTCCTACCCCACCCCCGTCGTCAAGCTCGACAGCGAAGGCAGGGACGAGAAATATGTAGAGACCATCATAGGGCGAGCCCGCAAAGCCACCGATGAACTCGGCATCACCTGGACTCCTATGGGCGAGAACGTACAGAACATCATTGCCAACCGTTATTTCAAGCTCAATGACATCTACGCAGAGCGCGACTCCCTGAAGAAGGTTGACAAGAAGCTGGCCGAGGCACAATGTGACTCCAAGCTCTATCGCTCGCATTTCGCTTTTGATTCGGACCTGTCAAAGTATCTGAAGCCACAGGACATAGAAAAGGTAAAGGACGTGATGACCTACAACGTGGTGAAGGTGACCTATGACGCGCAGTGTGACATGATTCCTTCCCTCAAGGCCGAGGAGAAAGCGCAGATCCTCGCATGGCTGAAAGAGGCCCGCGAACTTGCCATCGATGCCGAGAGTTCCAAGAAGAAACACGAGGTGTTTGGCAAATATAAAGGCCGCATAAACAATTACCTCTCAAAACGCGGCTATGACCTCACCAAAGAGCGTGAGGCATGGTACGAACGCATTAAGGCAAGAGGAGGGGAGATTTAGTTGAGAGTTGAGAGTTAAGAGTTAAGAGTTGAAAGTGGAGAGTTTAGAATCATAATGTTACAAGATGATGACCATTAGAAAATATCTGTTTACGGGTGCGGCGATGCTGATGTCTTTTTCAGCACAAGCCCAAGTGAAAGGCCTGACCGATATGGGTAATAGCAGGCAGGCCCAGATGCAGAACACCCCATTGGGAGCCGTAAAATGGACTGGCGGTTTCTGGGGTGACCGTTTCCAAATGCTTTCCACCACAGGCATCTGGGACATGTGGAACACCTGGAACACGCCCTGGGAGACCCTCGATGCCAAGGGCGGTCATGGCAGCAATGGTTTCCGCAACTTCGAGGTAGCGGCAGGGACTGTTCAAGGCAAGCACCACGGCCCTCCCTTCCATGATGGTGACATGTACAAATGGCTGGAGGCCTGTGCCGCCGTCTATGCTGTGACGAAAGACCCCAAGGTGGATGCGCTGATGGACCAGTTCATCGAGCAGGTGGCTCTCGCCCAGCGCAATGATGGCTATATCCACACACCGGTGGGCATCTCCGAGCGCAACCTGGGCATCGACAGCCATTCCGGCGACAACACAAACATCGGAATAGAGATAGGCAACGACCATAAGAAGGCCTTTGCCTCACGCTTGAACTTCGAGACCTACAACCTCGGCCACCTGATGACAGCAGGTATCATACACAAGCGTGCAACAGGAAAGACCACGCTCTTTGACTGCAGCAAGAAGGCTGCTGACTTCCTGTATAATTTCCTTACCAATGACGCTGCCGAACTGTCTCGCAATGCCATCTGCCCCAGCCACTATATGGGTGCTGCGGAGATGTACCGTGAGACAGGTGACGAGAGATATCTAACCCTTGCCAAGGGACTGATTGCCATCCGTGACAGCGTGACGAACGGCGAGGACCATAACCAGGACCGCCATAAGTTCCGCGACCAGTATGAGGCTATGGGTCATGCCGTGCGTGCCAACTACCTCTATGCCGGCGTGGCCGACCTCTATGCCGAGACTGGTGAGGAACAGCTGATGAAAAACCTCTCCGCCATCTGGGATGACATCATACAGCACAAGATATACATCATGGGTGGCTGCGGTGCCCTCTACGATGGCGTATCGCCTGACGGCACCACATACAACCAGCCCAGCATCCAGCAAATCCACCAGGCATACGGACGACAGTTCCAGTTGCCGCAGGAAGCCGCCCACAATGAAATATGTGCGCAGATAGGCATGATGCTCTTCTCGTGGCGCATGTTCCAAACCACTGGCAACGGCAAGTATATAGACAATATAGAAAATGAACTCTACAACGGAATACTCTCCGGCATCTCGCTTGACGGCAAGGACTTCTTCTATACCGAGGCCCTGCGCCGCACCAAAGAGTTTCCGTATGTAATGCGCTGGCCCAAGCACCGCCAGCACTATATCTCATGTTTCTGCTGCCCGCCCAACACGCTGCGCACACTATGCGAAGCTCAGGAGTATGCCTACGCCATGAGCGGAAACACCCTCTACGTCAACCTTTACGGGCAGAACAGCCTTAAGACAAAAGACATAGAGATAGAACAGACGACGAACTATCCTTGGGATGGGAATGTCAGGCTGACGATAAAAAAGGCGAAGAAGCTGTCCACCGTAAAACTACACAAGCCCGACTGGGCCGACAAATACTCCGTAAAGGTAAATGGCGAACCCGCCGACCTTGACATCTCACGCAAATGGAGTAAAGGCGACGTTATAGAAATAGACTTTGAGCTGCGTCCCCGCCTTATAGAGGCCAATCCATTAGTGGAAGAAGCGAAGAACCAGGTAGCCGTCATGCGCGGTCCCATTGTTTATTGCCTTGAAGGACAGGACGTAGAAGGCGGCTATCGCATTCATGATATCGCCATTCCCTCTGACGCTCAGTTCACGGCACGGCAGATGACCATCAGCGGACATGAGATGACGGTTCTTGATGGCGAGGCCATCGTCATCAACCAGGAGAAATGGGACAACCAGACACTCTATCGCGAAATGCGCCCTTCAGCCGAGAAGATAGTGAAGATCCGCCTCATCCCCTACTATGCATGGGACAACAGAGGCATTGACGACATGAGTCTTTGGTTGAACTTAGCACAGTAGTCCCATGAGAAGAGTACTTGGAATCATAGCACTTGCCTGTTGCATCAACTCATCGGCCTCAGACATCTTCATCACCCCCGACTCATCGCTGACTGACGCTGTCCGCAAAGCCCGCGAGGCGAAGAGGCTGGGAAGCCGTGAGGACATCACCATACACCTCGGGAGCGGCACCTATTATCTCTATGAGCCGCTCCGCCTGCGTCCTGAGGACAGCGGGCTGACAATTGAGGGGGCTGATGCCGTCATCAGTGGCGGCATCAGCGTGACAGGCTGGAAGAGACAAGGGCGGCTCTTTGTGGCTGACGTGCCTGATGTGAACGGACGTCCCATTGACTTTCGCCAGTTGTGGATCAATGGTGAGAAGGCCGTCAGAGCCCGTGACGTCAGCGACTTTGAGCAGATGCACCGTATCCGCACATACGACAAGAAGAAGCACGTGCTGTGGGTACCAAAGAAGGCAGTAGAAAAAATTCTGACGGCTCCCTATGCCGAGATGGTATTGCATGAAATGTGGTGCACATCTAATTTGCGCATCAAAAGCATCACCGTTCAGGGAGACTCTGCTGCAGTTCGCTTTCACCAGCCCGAGGCGCGAATACAGTTTGAGCATCCCTGGCCCTCTCCCATGACGCCAAATACGGGGCATCCCTCTCCCTTCTACCTTACCAATGCCAAGCAATTGCTTGACGAGCCAGGAGAATGGTATCACGACATCCGCGAGCATAAGGTATATTACATGCCCCACAAGGGTGAGACGGTGAAGACAGCCATCGTGCCCGTGCTTGAGACGCTGGTGGAATTCATCGGCACAGCAGAACATCCCGTACGGAACATCACGATGAAAGGAATCTCCTTTCAACACACCACATGGATGCGCCCTTCAGAGAAGGGGCATGTGCCGCTTCAGGCAGGCATGTATCTGACAGAGGCCTATAAGCTACGTCCTCAGATTGACCGTCCCAACAACCACAAGCTGGACAATCAGGGGTGGCTGGGACGTGCTGCCGCTTCTGTAGAGCTCCGCTATGCAGAGGAATGTTCCTTTGACGGCTGTCGCTTTGAACATCTGGGCGGCTCCGGGCTGGACTATGTGACGGGCTGTCGTCGTGGAACGACGAAAGACTGCACGTTTACCGACATTGCCATGAACGGTTTCGTTTGCGGCTCCTTCTCGACAGAGGGCTTAGAGACACATCGCCCCTATCAGCCAACAGACTTCCGGGAAGTATGCACGGGTCAGCACGTTGCCGACTGTGAGTTCTACAACATCTCCAATGAAGACTGGGGCTGCGTAGCCATTGCTGCAGGCTACGTGTCGGGCATCACCATCGAGCACAACACCATCCACGACGTTTCATACACCGGCATCTCGTTAGGATGGGGTTGGAATCGCGACCTGATATGCATGAAAGACAATTGTGTCCACGCGAACCTTATATATAACTATGCGCAGCACATGTATGACTGTGCGGGAATCTACACCCTTGGCAACCAGCCTGGCACGTCAATCACGGAGAACGTGGTGCGCGACATTGCCAAACCATCATATGTTCACGACCCCAACCACTGGTTCTATCTGTACACCGATGAGGGCAGCAGCAATATCACTCTGAAGGACAACTGGACTCCAGAGGAGAAATTCCTGCAGAATGCCAACGGTCCTGGCAATGTATGGGAGAACAATGGTCCGCAGGTGAGCGACAGCATAAGAATTCGTGCGGGCAAAAGATAATGTTCAATGTTCAATCATCAATGTTCAATGAATAAAGCAACCTGGATATGGTACCCTGGCGATTTCGAGATATGGTTGGGTAACATCTTCAACAACCGCCGTACAGAACGCGGAGCCATGTTTCCTCCTTTTTGGAAGCAGGACTCCCACTGGGTTACGGTAGAGTTTTCTAAGGCCTTCAGCCTTGAGCAGGAAGAGACCATCACGATAGCTTGTGAGGGTCAGTTCAACCTGGCTCTTGACGGCAAGCTGCAGTTCGGGCAGCCTAAGACCTTCACCGTTCCCAAGGGCGAGCACAAGCTAAACCTGAAAGTGTGGAACCAGGCCACTCCCCCTGCCCTCTTCATCAACGGCAAGACCATCACGAGCGACTCCACATGGCTGGCTACCTACGAGGACAAGCTGTGGATTGATGAGAACGGCGTGGCTCATGGTTCGGGCATCTATGTGCCTGCTGGCTCATGGAACTTCAACAGCATCGATACTCCCCCCTCCAGCTACTGCCTGGAACGTGAGGAGAGAAAGCCTGTGAGTGAGGAGCATGTTGCACAAAACGGAACGCTTTATGACTTTGGCCAAGAGACTTTCGGTTATCTGAAAGTAAGAGGTCTTAAGGGTACCATACGCATCTATTATGGCGAAAGCCGCGAAGAAGCCCTCGACAAGGAGCATTGCGAGACGCTGGATGTTATGACCATTGACCATTCACCATTGACCATTGACCATTCGCCATTGGGTATTGACCATTCGCTGTCCAGCAAGGCTTTTCGCTATGTGTATGTAGAGACAGAGCCTGACAGCAGTTATGCTGAGGTACTGATGGACTACGAATATGCAGCGTTTGACAAGACCCGCTCCGGTTCATTCCGTTGCAACGATGCTGAGCTGAACAAAATCTGGGACGTTGCCGCATACACTATGGACCTCACCACGCGTGAATTCTTCATGGACGGAATCAAGCGGGATCGCTGGACATGGTCAGGCGATGCCATCCAGTCCTACCTCATGAACTATTACCTTCGCTTCGACACGGAGTGTGTGAAGCGCACGATACGCCAGTTGCGCGGCAAAGACCCTGTGACAGCCCACGTCAACACTATCATGGACTATACGTTCTATTGGTTCAAGAGTATCCTTGACTATTACCATTACACCGCCGACCTGGCCTTCGTTCGTGAGATGTGGCCTCGCATGCTGACGCTCATGGACTATGTGGAAGGCCGTCTGAACGACGATGGTATGGCCGAGGGGCAGGGAGATGACTGGATATTCGTTGACTGGGTAGACTTCCCCATGCACAAGCGTGGCACCCTATGCTTCGAGCAGATATTGCTGATGAAGGCCCTGGAGACGATGGCCAGCTGCGCGGAGCTCTTAGGCGAGGACAACGACTATGGCAAGAAATGCGCATTGCTGCGCGAGAAAATCAAGGACACCTTCTGGAGCGACGAGCACAAGGCGTTCTATCATGCCATTGAGGATGGCCAGCTGAACAAGCAGATTACGAAGTTCCCCAATATGTTTGCCATTCTCTATGGCCTATGCGACGAGTCTGGACGCCGGGACATCATGCAAAGTGTGATGCTCAATCCTGGGATATCGCCCATCACCACCCCCTATATGCGCTTCTACGAACTGGAGACGCTCTGCATGGATGGCATGCAGGCACAGGTGCTAAGGGAGATGCGCGACTATTGGGGCGGCATGCTGAAGGAGGGTGCCACCACCTTCTGGGAGAAATACGTGCCGTCAGAGAGAGGGCAGGAGCATCTCGCCATGTATGGCAGGCCTTACGGCAAGAGCCTGTGTCATGCCTGGGGTGCGAGTCCCGTCTATCTTCTCGGGAGATATTACCTTGGCGTTGAGCCCACACGTGCCGGTTATGAGGAATATACGGTAAAACCATCGTTAGGCGATTTGACATGGATGGAGGGCGATGTGCCCACTCCCTATGGAAAGATTCATGTTGCGATGAACGAGAAGGAGATAACGGTATACAGCGATGGCGGACATGGTCGCCTCATCATTGCAGACCGCGAGACAGACATTCCAGCAAAGAAAGAAATAAAGGTGAAACTATATGATTAGAAGAATTATCATTGTCTGCTGCCTGTTGTTCACGTACATGGCTTACGGAAAGGTCAGCATCAAGACTGTAACTCCACAAACACGTTACGCCTATAGCCTGCTTAATGGCAAGGAGGGTACATGGACTGTATCCCTTGAGATTACGGGGAGAGGCGAACCTGAGGGTTTCTCCATTATCCGGAAGGGGAAGAAGATACGAGTGGCAGGCAATGACGGCCCCGGAGCCATCTACGGCACGAACAAGCTGCTGGAGCTATTGCGCGAAGACCCCACGCTGTCCCGGCTGTCCACTGTCAGCGAGGTGCCCCAGATGAAGCTTCGCGGCGCCTGCGTAGGCCTGCAGAAAACTGTTTATCTGCCTGGCCACCGTGTGTATGAATATCCTTACACCCCCGAGAATTTCCCCTGGTTCTATGATAAGGATCTGTGGATAAAATACCTCGACCTGCTGGCAGAGAATAACATGAACACCGTTTACCTTTGGAATGGTCATCCCTTCGCCTCCCTGGTAAAGCTCGATGACTACCCGTTTGCTCCAGAGGTTGACGATGCCACAATGGCCATGAATCAGGAGATGTTCGGCTTTCTCGTTGACGAAGCCGACCGTCGTGGCATTCGTGTGATACAGATGTTCTATAACATCATACTCAGCAAGCCCTTTGCCGACCACTACGGCCTGAAGACACAAGACCGCAACCGCCCTATCACACCTCTCATCGCAGACTATACGCGGAAGTCGATTGCCGCCTTCATTGAGAAATATCCCAAGGTAGGTTTTCTCGTATGTCTCGGCGAAGCCATGTCGGGCACAGACACCGACATCAAGTGGATGACAGAAACCGTCATCCCAGGCATCAGGGACGGTTTGAAAGCCTCTGGCCGCACCGACACTCCCCCTATCATCCTGCGCAACCACGATACCGACGGGCCTGCCGTGCTGAAGGCCGCGCTACCGCTTTATCCGAACATCTATACGATGAACAAATATACGGGTGAGTCGCTGACTACCTACGAGCCCGGAGGTCCCTGGGGTGAGACCCATCGCACACTGGCTGCTGCCGCACCCATCCATATCGACAATGTGCATATCCTTGCCAACCTCGAGCCCTGGCGCTGGTCTTCTCCTGCCTTTACTCAAAAGGCGGTAATGGCCATGCATCAAGTGCACCACTCCAAGGGGCTGCATCTCTATCCGCAGGCATCCTATTGGGACTGGCCCTATACAGCAGACAAGCTGCCTGGAGGAGAGCGTCTTCTTCAGATTGACCGCGACTGGATGTGGTATAAGGCCTGGGGACGCTACGCATGGAACTGTGAGAGAGGTGAGGACCAGGCCTTCTGGCAAGAGCAGCTTGCCGACTACTATGGCATCACTACCGAGGCAGCAGCCCAATTGGTGACAGCCTATGACGAGGCCGGCGAGATAGCCCCGAAGCTGATACGGCGTTTTGGCATCACGGAGGGCAATCGTCAGACGCTGTTATTAGGCATGAAGATGGCGCAGCTCGTCAATCCCTACAAATACACCATCTACCCTGGCTTCTATGAAAGCTGCGGGCCGCAGGGTGAGAAACTTATCGAATACGTTGAGAAAAACTGGAAGAATGAGCAGCATGTGGGAGAGCTGCCATTGGATATCACCATGCAATGTGTGGCCCACGGCAAATTGGCCTGCGAAGCCATCAAGAAAGCCAACCTGCATCCTACCCGTCATGCTGACGAGCTGAAGCGCTTAGTCAGCGACATAGAATGCTACCTCAACTTTGCCCATGCGTTCCATTACAAGGTGCTGGCAGCCCAACAGGTGTTGAATTATAAGTGGTCAAAAGACATCAGCTACCTGGACCGTGCCGCATCCCTCATGGAAATCAGCCTGAACTACTGGCAACTACTGGCATCCATTACCGACGAGACCTACCTCTATGCCAACAGCATGCAGACCGCTCAGCGCCGCATTCCCATCGGTGGCGACAAGGGACGCTATAAGACATGGAGCGAGATGACTCAGGTATACCAGGACGAGCTCGACGCACTGAAAGCCAACATCGTGAAACTGAAGAATCCTTTGGACCTGAGTGACGTCAAGATTATGCCTGCTGCTCCTGCAGCGGTAAGGCTGTTAAGTCAGAACTATAAGTTTACGCCATTAAGCCACGACGCAGTCCTCTTTGAGAACCGCGAGGACACGAAGGTCGACTCTCTCGCTCCAGAACTTGCCGGTATGCAGGCGCTCATCCTTAACCGCGACACCTCACGTATTGTGGGAACATCCGTCGCGTTCACCTGCGAGCAGCCCGTCAAGATGCTGGTAGGCTTCTTCCAGGACGATGACTCGAAATGGGCCAAAGCGCCGAAACTGGAGGTGGACGCCACCGGTAATGAGTATGGCCAGGCAGAACCGGTTCTGACCAATGCTATAAGCCTGATGAAAATGCCTCCGGTGAATGTGCATGCCTACCATTTCCCCGCAGGCACCCACACCATTAACCTGCCCAAAGGTATCATCATGGTCTGCGGCTTCACATCCGACGATATCAAGCCTCGTGATGCTGGACTTCAAGGTGCTGGCGACGAGGTGGACTGGCTATTTTTGAAATAAGGAGGATTCTTCGCTTGCGGCCCAGGCACAAGCAGAACTATTAAGGAAAGACAATGAAGAGGAAGTTACTTTCGTTACTGGCCCTTGTCGTGCTCACCGCTACGGCACAGCACATCACGCAGCAAGAGATGCAGCGCATATACCAAGAGGTACGCACACCATATAAATACGGCATGGTCATCGCCCCTGCTGACAACTATCACAAGATAGACTGCCCCACGGTGTTCAGGGAAGGCGACACATGGTATATGACCTACGTATGCTATAACGGTAAGGAAGGCCTTGACGGGCGTGGCTACGAGACCTGGCTCGCAAAGAGTGAGGACCTGCTGCATTGGCAGACCATCGGGCGCATCCTTGCCTTCCCTGCCGACGGAGCTAACCTGTGGGACCAGAACCAGAGAGGCGGCTTTCCTGCTCTCATCGATTATGAATGGAATGGCTCCTATCAGATGTTTCCATATAAAGGGCGCCATTACATGACTTATATCGGCGGACCCGGTACGGGGTATGAGGCTGTCAACGCTCCGCTGAGCATCGGCATCGCCCATACGGCTAACGATATCACGATGGCACACCAATGGGACACACAGCCTACACCCCTCATGAGTTATAACGACAAAGAGGCACAGTGGTGGGAGCAGTTAACGCAGTACAAGAGTACCATCTACTGGATAAAGGACAAGCAACATCGCATCAAAGATGCAGAGAAATACCCCTTTGTCATGTTCTACAATGCAGGTGGAAAGGACGCCACGCATCCTAAGGGTGAGCGCATTGGCATCGCCCTCTCCAAGGACATGAAACGGTGGCGGCGCTACTCTGGCAATCCCGTCTTTGCACACGATAGCGACGGTACAATAACCGGCGATGCACAGATTGTCAGGATGAACGACCTTTGGGTAATGTTCTATTTCTCTGCCTTCAATCCCACCCGCAAATACAATGCTTACAACACGTTTGCCGTAAGCCGCGACCTCATAAACTGGCAAGACTGGACAGGCGAAGACCTTATCGTCCCCTCAAAGTCGTATGACGAGATGTTCGCACATAAGAGCTATATGGTAAAACACGATGGCATAGTGTATCATTTCTATTGCGCTGTCAACAACGACCAGCAGCGTGGCATCGCCGTTGCCACAAGCGTGCCCTTGGGACGGAGCCACGTCTCTTTCCCCGCACCGGAGCGCAAAGGACGGCGAGGCGTCACGTCGCTCAACGAAGGCTGGACAGCCCATTGTCTGGCAGGCCTCGATACCGTTCCGCAAACGGTTAACCTCCCACACAATTTTGACGACTACTACGGCTACCGACAATTGCGGCATGGGAACCTTCACGGTAGCGCCATCTACCAGAAAACATTCACAACCAAACTCCAGGAAGGCAAACGCTATTTCCTCCAGCTGGAGGGTGTGGGGACATACGCCACCATTACGCTCAACGATACAGAATACCCGAAAGAACTCATAGGGCGAACGGTTTTTACTCTTGATGTGACAGAGGCGCTCAACGACGGCAAGAACACATTGCATATTACCGTTGACCATCCCGCCATGCAGACGGAGTCACCATGGGTTTGTGGAGGATGTAGCAGCGAATGGGGATTTTCTGAGGGTAGTCAGCCCCTCGGAATTTTTCGTCCCGTATCGCTCATTGAGACCGATGCTGTGCGCATAGAGCCTTTCGGGGTGCACATATGGAATAATGCCGCTTGTGACTCCGTGTTTATTGATACAGAAATAAAAAACTACACCCTCCAGCCTCAGCAGGTAGAGGTGGTGAATAAGTTTGCAAAAGCCACAGGCAAACAGGTGTTCCGACATGCCACACCAATAACCGTCAAGGCAGGTGAAACCATTGTGATACGCCACTCTGAAAAGGTAGAGGATGTTCAACGCTGGAGCCTGGACGACCCATATCTCTATACCCTCACCACGATGATCAAGCGTGACGGAAAGACAACTGATGAGGTGCGCACTCCCTTTGGCATCCGTAACATCAAGTGGGGACGGCAGTTCTTCCTGAACGGGCAACCCACCTTAATCAATGGCACCTGTGAGTATGAACATCTCTTAGGCAACAGCCACGCCTTCACCCCGGAACAAATCCGTTCGCGTGTGAAGCAAATCACCAACGCAGGCTTCAATGCCTTCCGCGAGGCCCATCAGCCCCATAACCTGCTCTACCAACAGCTCCTTGACGAACAGGGCATACTCTTTTGGAGTCAGTTCTCAGCACATATATGGTATGACACCCCCGCCTTCCGCGAGAACTTCAAGCGTCTTCTGGTTCGCTGGATAAAAGAGCGCCGCAACAGCCCCTCCGTCATCTTGTGGGGACTACAGAATGAGAGCATACTCCCAAAGGACTTTGCAGAAGAATGTTCAGACATCATACGCCAGCTCGACCCCACCTGTGGCGAGCAAAGGCTTGTCACCACCTGCAATGGAGGCACAGGAACCGACTGGAACGTCATACAGAATTGGAGCGGCACATACGGGGGCAGCGCAGAGAATTACGACAACGAGTTAAAGCGTCCTGACCAGTTGCTCAATGGCGAATATGGAGCGTGGCGAACCATCGGACTGCATGGTGACGCCAAATACAGCGAAGAGTCATTCACCAAGCTCTTAGAGACCAAGGCACGGCTGGCAGAGAGCGCCAAGGACAGCGTCTGCGGACACTTCCAATGGCTCTTCACCTCCCACGACAACCCCGGTAGGGTGCAGCCTGACGGAGCCTACAGGCGCATCGACAAAATCGGTCCCATCAACTACAAGGGACTTACAACAATCTGGGAAGAACCCACGCCCGGCTATTACATGTATCGCCAGCGCTACGCCACCTCCGCACCCGATAGCAACCCAGCAGAACAACCCACCACCGCACCCATTAGCAAGCCAGCAGGCACGATAACAGCAGGGGCAGCCACCGTGCCCGAAGGTTCACCTTCGGGGCCTCTCCCCACCGCTGCCGACCGTAACATCGACCTGCTGAAGGCTGCCGAGGGCTACCGCTACCTCTACCGCATCAACTGCGGCGGCGACACCTATACCGACGAATTCGGGCAGCAATGGCAGGCCGACGATACCACGCACAGCCATTCATGGGGACAGGACTACGGCATGCACCCTTATCAGGCGTCGCAGCGCCATATCTCAGAAGACATCCGAGGCACCAGGAGCGACGAGCTGTTCCAGTATTTCCGCTTTGGGCGTCACAGGCTGTGGTATGATTTTGATGTCAGCGGGCGAACCACTGACCACAATTATCGCATTGAGCTCTACTTCACAGAGCCCTGGCACGGAAAGGGTGGAGGCGAAAGGGATGACTATGAAGGGATGCGCATCTTCGATGTGGCAGTAAACGGTGAGACCGTGACAGACGACCTTGACCCTTGGGCAGAGGCAGGCTATTGCGGCGCCATAAAACACATAGTAAACGCCACAGCAAGAGATGGCCGCATCCGCATATCTTTCCCAGAGGTAAAAGCCGGACAAGCCATCATCTGCGGCATCGCAATAGCCACCGACCTTAAAGACCCCACCACCATTACACCCCCCGCTTCTTCACTCCTCGCTCCTCATTCTTCACTTCCATCCTGGCACTACTTCGATACTGACACCATAGCCAAGCTACCGAAGGCAGAATTGCCTCAGGACACCGAGGCCCGCCCTGCTACGGTCTATCTCCCCGCAGCAAGGCAGAAGAACAACACATTCATCATCAAGCCGGGTTTGGGACAGGAGTATGCCCTGCGTTTCCGCTATAAGAACACTACCGGCAATGCGGTAAAGGCACGCATGACCATCACCGATACGAAGCGCACCACGCTCGTTGACCGTGAGATAACATTCCCCACCACTCCCAACAAGTTCAAGATGCTCTCAACCACTACGGGGACCCAGATTAATGCTGGCACATACACGGTCAAGATACACACCAACGAAGTAGAATTCAAAGAAATAGAAATACAATAGAATTCATAACTGTCAATGACGATGAAGCGATTATACCTTACTGTCCTATTATTATTCTCCATGTTGCACAATGCATTATGCACAGAGCAACATCACGACTGGGAGGACAACCACGTGTTGCAAATCAACCGTGAGCCGGCACGGGCATACTTCATACCATACGGCGAGAAAGCCTTCGACCGCATGATGTCGCTCAATGGTGAATGGCATTTCCGCTGGACAAAGACACCCGAGGAGCGCGTCTATGACTTCTATCGCACGGACTTCGACGACTCCACTTGGAAAACCCTAACCGTGCCAGCCAACTGGGAGGTCAATGGCTACGGCACACCTATATATGTCTCTGCCGGCTATCCCTTTAAGATTGACCCGCCCTACGTGACGAGAGAGCCCAAGAAGGAGTGGACAACCTACGAAGAGCGAAATCCTACCGGCCAATACCGCCGCACCTTCGTCCTGCCCGACAACTGGACTGCGCCCTCGCTAACCTCCCCCACAGGCCAGGTATTCCTGCGCTTTGAAGGGGGAATGTCTGCCTTCTATGTATGGATTAACGGAGAGAAGGTGGGCTATTCGCAGGGCTCAATGGAACCATCCGAATTCAACGTCACGCGTTATCTTAGGAAAGGAGAAAACCATATTGCCATCGAGGTGTACAAATACAGCGACGGCTCCTATCTTGAAGACCAGGACTTCTGGCGCTTTGGCGGCATACACCGCGACGTGCTCCTCTATCGCACCCCCGACATTCGTTTGCGCGACTTCGCCATACGGTCTGATATGGATGGACTTTTGCAGATCAACCCCCAATTCTCCGTCTACAAGGGCGAAACCGGCGAAGGGTACAGGCTCGTCGCAACCCTCATGGAAGACTCGTCACTCATAGGCACAGACACCATAGCAGCAAGCGAAGTCCTCAACCTGCAACATAAGGCGGCGCTCATGAACGAATGGAATCCGCAGCGCGGCTACCGTAAGTTCAACCGCCTCGAGATAAAGGTTGACAATCCCCGCTTGTGGAGCAACGAGAACCCTTACCTCTACACCCTGTTTCTCCAGCTCACAGACAGCAGCGGGAAATGCATCGAGCGCATAAGGCAACAGGTGGGATTCCGCTCCATAGCCATCAAGGAAGGTCAACTGCTTGTCAATGGCAAACCCATCAAGATACGTGGTGTCAACCGTCATGAACACGACCCCTACAAGGCACGTGTCATGACAGAAGAACTGATGCTGAAAGACCTTCGCCTTATGAAGGCTGCCAACATCAATGCCGTACGTCTCTCTCACTACCCTAATTGTCCTCGCTGGTATGAGCTGTGCGACTCCATGGGAATGTACGTGATGGACGAGGCCGACTGCGAGACGCACGGACTGCGAGGGGCGCTGGGCTCTGACCCTGACTGGAACGAGGCCTTCATGGATCGCGTAATCCGTATGGCAGAACGCGACAAGAACCACCCTTCGGTAATAATATGGAGCCTGGGCAACGAGAGTGGCTATGGAGCCAACCATGCCGCCATGTCTGCATGGCTTCATGAATTCGACCCTACGCGGCCCGTACATTATGAAGGCGCACAGGGAACAAGGTCCGTAGCCTCCGACAAGGACCGCACCCCCCACGACCCCGCAACAGTCGATATCATCTCCCGCTTCTATCCCAGAGTAATGCAGGAGTATCTCAATCCCGGCATTGAAGAGGGTTCGGACAAAGAGCGCGCTGAGAATGCCCGATGGGAACGCCTTGTAGAGATAGCCCGTCAGACCAATGACCATTGCGCCTGGGAAGGGTCGGATGGAGGTCCGCGGCCCGTGCTCACCAGCGAATATGCCCACTCAATGGGTAACGCCCTCGGAAACTTCGCCGAATACTGGGAAGAAATCAACAGCCATCCCCGCCTGTTAGGCGGATTCATCTGGGACTGGGCAGACCAGGGCATCATTGTTAGTGAAGAGTTAAAAGATAACAGTGAAGAGTCAAAAGACGGAAGTAAAAAACTGAAAGTGCTCTATGGCGGCGACTTTGGCGACAAGCCAAACCTCCATGCCTTCTGCATGAACGGCATCGTCATGTGTGACCGCAGCCTGACCCCCAAATACTACGAGGTGCAGGCAGTATATGGTAACACAAAAAACGGGGATGCCAGCATTAAAGATCCAGCGCAAATTGGAGAGTCTGCACCCGTTGAAGAGTCTGCGATATCATCGCAGACATCGCCCGTTTCTTCGCCCCTGCCCCTTCTCTCTTCGCTTTCCCCCCAATGCTTCCGTGCTCCCACCGACAACGACAAGGGCTTCGGCAACTGGCTGGCAAAAGACTGGAAGCGCTGCGGTCTCGACACCCTTCGCATCCCTATGACCACAGAGCAGCAGGGCGACATCTACACCTTCACCTTTACCATTCCACCGGGCCTGCCCCCACTGCCACGCCTGGGCATTGTCATAGAACTGCCTCGCGACTATGAGCTCTTATCATGGCATGGGCGCGGACCGTGGGACAACTACCCAGACCGCAAGCAGTCATGCCACATCGGCACGTGGCGTTCCAACGTGAGTGAGCAATATGTCCACTATCCCCGTCCACAGGACTCCGGCAACCATGAGGACTGCACGCTCGTAGAACTGACCACGAAAGCGGGCAAGGGGCTGCGCATAGAGGCTGTAGAGAAGCCCTTCTCGTTCTCTGCGCTACCCTATTCTGCACAGTATATAGCCAGCAAAACCCACGACTACGAGCTGGAGGAGCAGGGCAAGACTTACCTCTCCATCGACTGCGCTGTCATGGGCTTAGGCAACAGCAGCTGCGGCCCGGGCGTACTGAAGAAATACACCGTACCCACAACAGGCAACACACTTAAGATTCGCATACAGACATTTCAGCGGTAGCACCTAAATTTATCCGTGTTGTACGAGTTGTCTGCACATACTTCCGAGAGTTGAGCTCCTTATTTGTGCTTTCCGTGTTTTTCGATGTGACTATTAAACATTGGATTTCATCCGACCTTTTCTTCACACATTATCTATTTTCAGCGGAGTTCAGGCGAGCAGAGCTCGGAACTCGCCATGCCAAAGTTGATGCAAGCATCGATTTGGTCATTTGGCTTAACGAAAACGTTGAAAAATCCCCTGCTGCGTTGTATTGTGACGCAACAGGGGATTTTTGTCTATCGTAATACAGGAGAAGCAGCAAGGCTTCAAAGACAGGCTTTGGAACTTTCAGGTGGGTTCTTGCGCTCCGTAGGTGCTCAGGCGCGAGCGGAACTATTAATTCCCACCGTAGTGTTTAATTTTATTATGGGTTTGACGTTTGGCTTTGCCTTCCTCCTTCGCACCTCGGCAATTCAAGCA
>CAJOOC010000093.1 GCA_905236165.1 uncultured Prevotella sp.
CGCAATGGTGGAATTGGTAGACACGAGGGACTTAAAATCCCTTGACCCGAAACGGTCGTGCGGGTTCGAGTCCCGCTCGCGGCACTTACGTCTTTTATCATCGTTATGACATTTATTCATAACATCTTCACCACAATCCTACTCTCGGCAGCGGTGCTGATTATCGCTTCATGCGGCAACGCACGGTACGATGTCACCATCGACGGACGTCTGCTGAACATCAACCAGGCCAAGTTCTTGGTATTCTCGCCAGATGGGGCCATAGCAGGCATCGACACCATACACGTTCAGGGCGGGCGCTTCTCCTATGAGACAGACATCCGCCGCGAAGGAACGCTCGTCATCGTCTTCCCGAACTTCCGAACAGTGCCCGTCTTCGTGGAGAAAGGCTGCAACATCAGCATCGACGGTAATGCGGCGCAGCTGAAGACCGTAGAGGTGACGGGAAGCAAAACCAACAACCGCTTCACGGAGTGGCGCAAGAACACCAGCCAGCAGTCGCCACGCGAACTGGAGAAACTGGCAGAGAAATTCATCAAGGAGAACCCCGAGTCGCCAATATCACAATGGATGCGCATGCAGTATCTGCCCAGGGTGGACCATCCTGCCATCGGAGAGCAGATGCCGTCGTTCACCGCAGTGGACATCGATGGGCAGCTCGTCAACAACGAGATGCTGCGCAACGGCACCACCGTCATCCTCGTCTGGTCCTCATGGAACTATGACAGCCAGAATGCCGTAAGGCAGGTGGCCAACAACATGCGCAGCACCGACAACCGCACCATCGACCACGCCGTGGCGATATGCATCGATGCCGACCCCAACCGTTGCCGCTCCATGCGAAACACACAAAATGCCGGCAACATCATACATATCTGCGACGGAAAGATGATAGACACCCCCCTGCTCAAGACACTCGGACTGTCATCCTTCCCCGCGAACATCAAAATAAAGAACGGTACAGTGGTGGCGCGCAACCAGTCCACCCACAGAATCACAAAATAAGAAAAGGCCCCTCGTTGCCCCACTGTTGGAGTGCCTGCGATATCATCGCAGGCACATAAACAAAAAATCCCGCTGCAGTGCGCAGCGGGATTTTTTGTTCTTTATCTTGCCTATTAGATAAGCGTAGTGCTTGGCTTAAACTTAGCAACCGTCTTTGCAGGAACCTTAACAACGTCGCCGGTGCGTGGGTTCTTAGCAGTGCGCTCAGCACGCTGAGAAACGCTGAAAGTACCGAAACCGAGGAGCTGAACGCTGTCACCAGCCTTCAGAGCGCCCTGAATAGAATCGAGAGTAGCCTCGAGAGCTGCCTTGGCGGCTGACTGTGAAATACCAGCCTGATCTGCAACAGCCTTTACAAGTTCTGTCTTGTTCATAATTCTACTGTTTTTGATTAATTTAATAAGTTAGTATTAATAATTTATGTATAGATTCTGTTTAATAGCCCTATTCTGAATGGCTTACGCATGCAAAGTTAGTTATTTTCTCATAATTACCAAACTTTTTTGCGTAAAAATTGCGAAAAATACCTAAAATTAGGCCATTATGAGACGAAAATCCCCCTGTTGTGTCTTATTTTTAGTAATTTTGCATTCAAAAATAAAAAAGGTTACGTATGCGCGAAATACCCACGATAACAAAGAATCTCCTTATTATCAACATCCTCTGCTTCCTTGCCGACAGCGTGCTGGGAATGCGGGGCATCGACTTCACCAATATCTTCGGACTGCACTATTTCCAGGCGCAGAACTTCCACATCTGGCAGCTGTTCACATACATGTTCATGCATGCCGGATGGGTGCACCTGTTCTTTAATATGTTTGCCCTGTGGATGTTTGGCGGTCTGATAGAGCGCACCTTCGGGCAGCGGCGCTTCATCATCTATTACCTCGTCTGCGGCATCGGTGCCGGACTGTGTCAGGAACTGTCGCAGGCAGTGCAGGTTTACACGATGATTGCCGATCAGGGAGCCACGCTCAACGATATGTTCCATCTCACAGCTGCCGACCGCATGGCCCTCAACGCGCTCACCACCGTCGGAGCATCGGGAGCCGTCTATGGCATCCTCCTCGCCTTCGGCATGACATTCCCGGAGGAGCGCATGTTCATCTTCCCACTGCCAGTGCCCATCAAGGCCAAGTGGTTCGTCATAGGCTATGCAGCCATAGAGCTCTTCTCCGCTTTCAGCAACGCACGCGGAGCCACCGACGGCGTGGCGCATGTGGCACACCTCGGAGGCATGCTCTTCGGTTACCTCCTCATACGCCTCTGGCGTCGCACCAGCTACAGCTTCAACGGCTGGGACGGATATGAGATACGCGAAGAGAGCACCTTCACCCGCCTCAAGAACAAGCTGGGCAGCCTCTTCAGCAGCAAGGGCGACAACCAGAAAAAGCAAAAGAACACCACCACCTATACCAATGCCGACTGGGACTATAACGCCCGTCAGCGCGATAAGGAAAAGGAGATAGACCGCATCCTCGACAAAGTAAAGAAGTCAGGCTACGACAGCCTCACCGAAGAAGAAAAGAAAAAACTCTTCGACAGCAAATAACAAAGGCCACCGTGCCCGCAGCATCAGCTGCGGGTCATCCTCCCCCAGATGAAACGCCTTCTCATCTTTCTCAACCTCCTCATAGTCCTTGCAATGCTCGCTACGGGCTATGCCTACCACCTCAATCCCCTGCGGTGGCCGCTCCTCGCGTTGGGAGGATACGTCTTTCCCGTCTTCCTCATAGCAACGGTGATCTTCATGGTGCTATGGCTGATAATAAAGAAGCGCTATGCACTAATCTCCTTCATAGCCCTCATCCTTGCCTACCAGCCCGTCACCCTCTACTGCCCCCTAAACCCCTCAGGCCTCGGCACCGCCATCCCCACCCCTAACCCCTCCACCTCC
>CAJOOC010000094.1 GCA_905236165.1 uncultured Prevotella sp.
ACTGTGTTGCAATATATCAATCTTCTCAATCATAGGCCCATAGGGCAAGTTAAGTATGCATTATTTTAATTCAACCAACAGGTTAATATATAAGATTGATTCTTATTATGTATACAAGTGTTTGGATTCAATTCAAAAACACTAATGGCCTAATGACCGTGTTTGTTATTTCTTCGGTGTGAATGACTCCCAGGTTTGGTCATCGTAGAAGACGCGTATCTCGGTGATCTTCCTCTGGCTGGTGATGATGGGGGAGGTGAGTGGGTGAGCTGATGCCGCGGGGTTCTGATAGCCCGATGGTGAGGGTCGTTGCTGCTGTGCCTGGAAGGCTGCTGAGGTGCCTGATGCGGCAGAGAGAGGTCGGTTTGGTTCTGCTGACATTTTGGCAGAGCCGAACAAGTCGCCCACAACTGGTTCCGATGCATTGGGAGAGGGTGGGGTGGAGGAGGCATCGTTCATGTCGAACATAGGACCTGTGCCCCACATGAGCCAGTCGGTGCGAACATTAGGAAACGTGTTGTGGATGGCCTCCACGATTTTGTTGGTGGGATTGGTGCGGCCAGTGAAGATGGAGCTCAGCGTTGCATTCGAGATGCCGATGCTGCCGGCGAACGACTGCTGGTTCATGTGCTGGGCTTCCATGAGCTGTTTGATTCTATCCTTCATAGAGCATGTATTTTGTTCTGTTTCTATTAGTGTCGTGAGCCATCGGCGAGAGGATTAGCTGGAGAGGAGGCAGGGTAGGGGAGTGAAAGGTTTGTTAACAATTATGTTAATTTTTCGGGCTCCTTCTCTGGTTGCTGTCCTGGCTGCTTCGTGCAGTGTCCTGACGATGGGACAAGAGAGCGGTGCAGCAGGATGGGAAGCGTGATCGTCACAGGCGTGTATATATAACAAGGTGTGACGGTTATGCTCTGTGAGAGGCTGCATGAGCGACGACTTCACCCTGAGGAGGGAACGGCCATCATTTTTTTTGCGAATATCATGCTGCCTAAGAGGGCACCATTTGCCGATGCTGAAAAAGTTTTCATGCGGAGAGGACCAAAAAACGGCCTTTTCTGAGGCTCTCCGAAACTTTTTACAAAGGTAAGCATTTTTAGTGAACTGTGCAACAAATCAAAAGTATTTTTCGATTTCTTTAATTTTGATTTGCATTTTACGATTCAGAATACCAAAGTGAATTAACAAAAACAGAACTGTAAATTATGGAATATGTAAATTTAGACTTCAAAATGGAGAAAATTCAGATACTTGAACCTAAATGCATAAATCACAGAGTCTCATATATGGTATTTTGCCTATAGAAGACCCTAAAACAGGGCGATATGCACGTTTTTCGGCTTTGTAGGCCGATCCAAGCGGTGCCATATTACGTAAAACCAATAAAAACGACACATTTTCAGCATGTTATAGACCCTAAAAGGCTATGCATAAAAATGCAGTGACAATAACATTCCAATGTTTTTAGGTTTCAGAAATCCAAATCCACAACAATAAAAAACAGGACTAAAAGCAGTACAAACACAAACATTAACTACACGAAATTTACATTTTACAGATATAAATCAGCAAACAATTCAACTTTGTAAATGTATAAAAATCATAACGACATCTGTAAATCTCGACGATTTTAGGGATATAAAAGCTTATCTCTATTTTGCGTCCAGATGTAGATAGTTTTCAAAATTTTGAGCTACAGAGCACGAATAATTCTTCACTTTCCTTGAAAAAATGGGCTCTCCGAGCCTTTTTTTGTGTCTATGAAGAAATGAAATCTAGACAGATTTTAGCTATTGAAACCACCATTTTACCCCCAGAGAGCGAGTGTTTTAGTGTTGCAAACACCTACAGGAACTCCCCTATGGTTGCTTATTTTACATTTTTACGCGCTTTCTCCTTTCATCTGTATGTGCCGGAGATTCCTCTTTGAGCTGTTCCAAGTGTGTTATGATACTCCCTAAGTGACATTTTCTTTTTAACATTTCAGCTACTCTCTATGTGCTTTTCTTACCTGTTCACACTATCCTCTTTTTAGATCCTAAAGATGCTGGATGGTCACTCCAGGAGTCGTCTGATCGGCTCTATGGGTGATTCTCCCAGATCCAAAAAAAGGATGCCGCTGGGGCATCCTATTGTGTGTCGAAGTATGTTTCGGGGTATGTTTTCTGGAGAGCTGTAACGACCGTTTCAGGTCCCTTCTTAATGAAGTATGAAGGCTATGAGTTCCTTCATCAGGTCGCCTTGTGAGGTGCTCACATTGTCTATTCCCTTGATGCGTGCATCGGTCTCGCGGATCTTCGAAATGATGGTGATGGTTTTGCGTGCCGGATAGTTTCTCATGCCCGTCATGAAGTCTTTTGCGAACCATGCTCTGGTGAGGTTGAGCTGTGACATTATGGCAGACTCATTGATTGGCCGAGGTGCATAGTAGCACAGCATCAGGTCGCGGAAATAATTGAAGAGGAGGCTGAGGATCTGGGGCGCTGCAGCGGCGCGCGGATTATCCTCGAAATACTTTATGATGCGGTTGGCCTTGAGGGGGTCTTTGTTCACCAGGGCATCGCGCAGTTCGAAGACGTTATACTGTTTGCTGATGCCTATATGCTGCTCAATAAGCTCGTTGGTGATGTTTCGCGGTGCTCCTGGGGTGAAGGCTATGAGGAGCTTGTCGAGCTCGCTGGTGAGGCGTTTGAGGTCGCCTCCGATGTTGGCTGCTATGATGGCTGCCGTGCGGGCATCGATGGTGGCGTTGTACTCAGGACGGCGCACATAATCGGTGATGAAGGCTACGATGTCGCGGTCGTAGCGTGGCGACTCGCTGACGAGCACCCTGCCTATGCCGGCTGCCTTTGCCGTGACCTTCTTACGACCGTCGAGGGGCTTGCCCATGTGGCAAAGCACCAGCACGGTGGTCTTCACGGGCTTGTCCATGTATTTCTCAAGCAGGTCGATGTCCTTCAGCCTCTGTGCCTCCCTTACCACCACTATCTGCCTGGCGGCCATGACGGGATAGCGTGAGGCGTAGTTGATGACGTCGC
Organism: uncultured Prevotella sp.; assembly: GCA_905236165.1. GTDB lineage: Bacteria > Bacteroidota > Bacteroidia > Bacteroidales > Bacteroidaceae > Prevotella. Next base: position 3,039 of record CAJOOC010000094.1, read on the forward strand.
GGGCTGTGGTGTCGGGGCCGTAGACGGTGGTGAGGTTGAAGTCTTTCTCCTCTTCGCTGAGGAGGTTGGCGGTGATATAGTCCGTTATCTGGTCTATGTAGTAGGCCTCCTCGCCCATGAGCAGGTAGACGGGTGCCACGCTGCCCGAGCGCAGCTCGGTCATTATCTTGTCGTAGGCCTCTCGGGTGGTTAGCTTCTTCTCTGCCATCAGTCGATGTAGCGTTTTGTGATGTCGTTATATGCCTCTATGCGTCTGTCCCTGAGGAATGGCCACCAGCGCCTTACCTGCTCGCTGTGGGCCGTGTCGAGGGCAACGATGATGCTTTCTTCTTCGCTCTCTGAGGCGCGGTAGAGCAGCTCTCCCTGCGGTCCGGCCACGAAGCTGGAGCCCCAGAACTGTATGCCCTCGGTGAGGCCTGACGGGTCGGGTTCATATCCTACCCTGTTGACGGCGATGACGGGCAGTCCGTTGGCTACGGCATGTCCGCGTTGCACGGTGGTCCATGCCTCACGCTGCCTCTGCTGCTCCTCGGGGCTGTCAGAGGCGGCATAACCGATGGCTGTGGGGTAGATGAGCATGTCGGCGCCGTTAAGGGCCATGAGGCGTGCTGCCTCGGGATACCACTGGTCCCAGCATACCATCACGCCGAGACGCCCTACTGAGGTGTCGATGGGTTTGAAGCCAAGGTCTCCTGGTGTGAAATAGAATTTCTCGTAGTAGGCGGGGTCGTCGGGGATGTGCATCTTGCGGTATTTTCCGGCTATGGTGCCATCTTTCTCTATCACGACGGCGGTGTTGTGGTACAGGCCAGGGGCACGCCGTTCGAAGAGTGAGGTGACGATGACGACGCCGTGCTCGCGGGCCAGCTCGCCGAAGAAGCCTGTGGAAGGCCCTGGGATGGGTTCGGCGAGGTCGAAGGCATTGATATCCTCCGTCTGACAGAAATAGAGGCTGTTGTGCAGCTCCTGCAGCACGATGAGCTGTGCTCCGCGCTTGGCAAGGTCAGCAATGCCCTTGGCCAGACGCAGCATGTTGTCTTTGCGGTCAGCGACGTTGTGCTGTTGAAGAAATCCGATGTTCATAGGGGCGTTTTCTTTTTTCTCGTTATAACGTTGTTACGTTTTCTCGTTATAACGTTATTACGTATCTCGTTATAACGATTTGCTATTTGGGTATCTGCATGGTGCAGCAATGTATGGAGCCGTGCTGTCGAATGATGCTCTGCGCATCGATAGGTATGATGTCCCTGTCGGGGAAGGCCTGTCTGACGGCCTCGCATGCCGCCTCGTCGTTGGCGGCTTGCCCGTAGGTGGGCACTATCACGGCTCCGTTGATAATGAGGAAGTTAGCGTATGTGGCAGGCAGACGCTCTGTCACTTCTCCGTCCTCGTCGTCGTAGGTGTAGTATATTGGTTGCGGCTGCGGCAGAGGTATCAGGGTGTAGGGCTTGCCGTCAGCGGTGCGCAGCCCGCGCAGCTCTTCCTCCAAGGCCCGGAAGTCGGCATACTGCTCGTCGGTGGGGTCGGAGCATCTGTGGTATAGCAGCGTGTCGTTGGGTGCTATGCGCACTATAGTGTCGATGTGACCGTCGGTATCGTCGCCGATGAGGTTGCCGTGATGCAGCCAGATGATGCGCTTTGCCTTCAGACGGAAGCGCAGTTCCTGTTCTATCTCCTCCTGCGAGAGTGGCTGGTTGCGGTGTGGTGCCAGGAGGCATTGGGCGGTGGTGAAGACGGTGCCTTTGCCGTCGCTCTCTATCGCGCCTCCTTCCAGCACGAAGTCATCATGGTCGGCAAGGCGCGGCCTTATGAGGCGTGTGGCGCCGTCCTGACCGGCCTCTTCGCTGTCGAAGGCCCCGTCCTCGTGCAGGGTGCGCGTGATGCGGTTGTCGAGGTCGGCAGGGAATTTCTCTCCCCAGCCGTTGAAGCGGAAGTCGAGCATGGTGAGCGAGGGCCTGCCAGGTGAGGCAGTAGCGGCCTTGAGCGTGATGGGGCCGTGGTCGCGTGCCCACGTGTCGTTGCTCTTACAATGGCACAGGTAAACCCTCGACATCTGCTCTTTGTTCAGGTGTCCGGCCAGCAGGGCTCCCACCTTCAGCGGATGCGGTGTGGCTATCACCAGCCGCTCATAGCGGGTTATAGCCTCTGACATCTCCAAGTAGGTCTTGGAGATGTCAGGAAGGTATGGTGCCCAGTCGGTGCCCTCATGTGGCCAGGTGAGCATCACGTGGCTCTGTGGCTCCCACTCGGCGGGAAGGAAGGATTTATTGAACATTAACTTCGTTGACCCACTCAGGACGCTCCTTGAAACGACAAGCGTTTCATAGTCGCCTCGTTCGGGGTTGAACATTGAACATTGAAAATTGAAAATTATCGCGGGCGGGACGCCCACGTCCCCTGGGGTTGGCCATTGAATTTTCAATTCTTCACTTTTTACTCTTCACTCTTCTTGCGGCGAGTGCTCTTGCGCTTTGGCTTCTCGCTCGTAGGAGTCTCAAGCTTTACGCCAGCCAGTTCCGGGTCAATGAGGATACGTCCGCAATGCTCGCAAACGATGATCTTCTTGTGGGTCTTCACGTCGAGCTGTCGCTGTGGCGGAATCTTGTTGAAGCAGCCGCCGCAGGCATCACGATGTACGTATACGATGCCAAGGCCATTGCGTGCATTCTTACGGATACGCTTGAAGCTCTGTAGCAGGCGTGTCTCAATCTTGCTCTCATAGTCGCGGGCCTTGGCCTTGAGGATATCCTCCTCCTCGCGTGTCTCCTGCATGATCTCCTCCAGCTCGCCGCGCTTGTCGTCGAGGTCGCGCTCACGGTCGTTGATGAGGTCCTCTACCTTGTCGCGGTCATACTCGCGGTCATGGATGCGAGCCTGGGCTTCGCGAATCTTCCTGGTGCAGAGCTCTATCTCGAGGGTCTGGAACTCAATCTCCTTCGTCAGGGTGTCGTATTCGCGGTTGTTCCTTACTTCCTCCAGCTGCTTCTTGTAGCGCTCCACGCTGGCCTTAGCCTCTTCGATGTCGGCGGTGCGCTGAGAGACGGCGCTGGTGAGGTCGTTGATTTCCTGTACGATGCGGTCGAGGCGCACATTGAGGCCTTCCACCTCGTTCTCCAGGTCTTCTACCTCAAGGGGCAGCTCGCCGCGAAGGGCGCGCTTCTCGTCAATCTGAGACAGGGTGGTCTGTAGCTGGTAGAGGGTCTTAAGACGCTCCTCTACGGTCATGTCTTTTGGATCTTTTCTTGCCATAAATATTATGATTAAAGCCCCCCTCCAGCTTCCCCGCAATGGGGAGAGACGTAAACGGTGGGAGGTGGGGGAAATTATGAATTGTTAATAATATCTCACGGGATTGGTGTTGGTGGATGTCACTACGGTCTTTACTCCGGGGCAATGCTGCTGTATGATGTCCTGCAGCAGCTGCTGCGTATACTGCTCGCTCTCGTAGTGGCCTATGACGGTAATCTGTATCTGCTGCTCGCGGGCAAAATACTCGTGATAGTGCATCTCGCCGGTGAGGAAGGCATCGGCCTTCGCCGCCACTGCCTGTGGCAGCATGAACGCCCCTGCTCCGCCGCAGATGGCGATGCTCTGTATGGGGCGCTGCAGCAGTTCGTTGCCCGTGATGCGGGGCACGCGGAACACCTCCTTCACCTTTCTTATGTATTCCTCTGACGTGACGGCCTTAGGCAGCATGCCTACTATGCACGCCCCTCCTGTCACGCCCTCTGCCTCACGTGGCTCAATGATGGTGACCGTCGACATCTCGATGCCCAGGCGACGCGCTATCTCGTAGTTTACGCCTCCCTCGGCGCTGTCGAGGTTGGTATGCATGGAGACGATGGTGATGCCGGCCTTGATGGCCTCCATGACGCAGCGCTCCACGTAGCTCTCGCCCCCGATGTGGCGCAGACGGTGGAAGATAAGAGGGTGATGGGACACTATCATGTTGTATCCCAGCGACTGTGCCTCGCTGACGACCTGTTCCGTAACGTCGAGGCATAATAAAACCCCTGAAACATCCGCCTCTGTCAATCCTACCTGCAGGCCGGCATTATCGTAGTCTTCCTGC
>CAJOOC010000095.1 GCA_905236165.1 uncultured Prevotella sp.
ATCTGCTGTTCCCGACCCACGATGACCTCTGTCGGAATAGTGACCTCGCCGTTCTCGTCCACGGACACATTTCCCGCATCGTCGAGCGAAGTCTTTGAGGAGCGTCCCCGCTCTTCCTGCGCCTTGTCCATCTTCTTCAGTATCTCGCCCACAATGGCGGGAGCGCTGAAGATGTTGGCGATGTTGCGGAACAGCAGGTTGCTCATGAAGCCCCGTCTCACCACTTCCTCGCATTTTATCTTCCTCGGGATGCTCAGCACCTGGCGCTCGTCTGTCTGCATCATCCGTCCTTCCTCGTCCTCCACTATGACGGGGAAGAAGTTCAGCAGCTGACGTATGTTCTGCTGGCGCTCTTCGGTCGTGCCGTTGCCTCCGGAGGTGCCTCTTTTCAGGTTATTGGCAAACTCGTCGTAGAGCATCAGCGTGCGGGCGGGGTCGAAGTCGAAGACGTAGGCATTCTCCTTTCTCACGATTTTACCTCCCTCCGAGTATTCGTAGGGGTTCTGTGCCCTGAAGGCGGCCTGCATATACAGCGGTGCGCTCTGCATATTGCTGAGCATCAGCACGCCGCTCCATTCAGGGATGGTGACACCCGTAGTAAGCTGGCCTACACTCAGCGTTATCGTCTTGTTGTGGGTCTTGATGGCCGTCTTCACCTTATTATAAGCCTTGATGGTTTCCTCGTTGTCATCCAGCTTTCCGTCGCCTGCCGCCAACACCACTTCGTAGTCCTCAAAGCCGCTCCCTTCCTCTTTCAGAAGTTTGGCCAGGGCCTTGGCACTATCCACTCGGTTGAGCAGCCATAGCGTATGGGCCATCTCCTTTCTCAGTTCTTCCGTAGAGAAGGGAAACTTGGACTTCGTCCGAGCCACCTCACGCTCGGAAGAGCCGATGTGAGCATCGCTCTTCTCTCGCTCAATCGGTGCCTTCTCCTGCATAGTGAGTGCCTGAAGGAACTTGCGTACTTGCGGCTCATGCTCAAACGAACCACTCTCATTTGTCTTGAAGAACTCGTTGAGGTCGAAGGCATAGTCTATGGTGTTGCCCTCGTCAAGTTCCATCCCCTGCTTCACCTTTTCACGCACAATGTCGCTCATGCGATAGGTAAAAAGGTTCAGGCGGGGCATATCCTGGTATGGGTTGTGGTCGTCGCTTGCCCATTCTGCTTTGGCCTCCTGCTCGTCGGCATAGCTCCAGTTGAATATCTGGCGGTCGCCGAAGTCGCCCGAGGCGATGGCCTTGAACGGTGTGCCGCTGAGATAAAGCGTGAACCGCCGCTGTATGTTGTTGAAGGCGCGGTCGGTACGCATCGTGTCCACGCCCTCGTGGCTCTCATCGACAATCAGCAAGTCCCAGCGCAGCTCCTTGATCCATTTCAGCTTGTCGTGTCGGCCTCCGAAATAGACGGAACCTTTCAGCCCCTGCAAGCTCTCGAAGCATATCTGCCCTGCAAAGTCCTCGCCAGGCTGTCTCCGCCATTTCAGGAACATATCCCTTGTCATCACGCCAGCGCGACCCCGCAGCGAATCGTTGTCGCTCACAAAGCGGTAGCCCGACTGCCCCGACATGAATTTCTCATAGTCGTCGTACCATGAGTTGGCTATCGACGGGCGGTTGGTGACTATCAGCACATTCTTCGCCTTCATCTGCCGCACCAGGTCGTAGGCCGTGAGGGTCTTGCCGAAGCGCGGCTTGGCGTTCCACAGGAACTTGCCCTCGCCGCCGTGGGCCTCAAGGTAGGCTTTTGTCATGTCCACGGCATCCTGCTGTTCTTTGCGCAGCTTATAGCTGTAGTGCAGGCCTTTCTGCTGATAGCTGCGTGTGGTGAACTCCTCGAAGAACTGCCGCAGCATGGTGCCGTCGATACGGAACCATTCCGTATGGTCGTTACGCTCCACGCCCTTGTATTCCGTCAGGTAGTCGTGGAAGTCGTGGTCACGAAAAAAGGTATAGTCGTCAAGATACATGGCGATGGCTTGCCACTCCAGTTTAAAATGTACATCAGCAGTATGCGTCTGTTGCTTGATGCGCTTGTTGACGCCCTGCTCTGTGTCGCCAATCTTCAGCCATCCGTCGTGGCGTGCTATCTCAGGCGTGCTGTAGGCATACATCATCCTGACGAAAGAGTTGAAACTATGTATCTTCGTTGCGTCCATC
>CAJOOC010000096.1 GCA_905236165.1 uncultured Prevotella sp.
ATTACACATTTTACGCTGTTACCGGGGACGCCCAAGGCCCTTTGAGCATTAAGCGTTGAGCATTAAGCGTTAAGCATTAAGCTTTAGGCTTTATCGCGGGTGTTTCTGTCCCCCGGGAAACGGGGGAAGTGAAGGGGGTTGTACCACGTCCCTGCTGGCAACAACGTCACGCTGATGGTGATAATGTCTCGCAGAAACGCAGAAAACGCAGATAATCTTCGTAGGCCTGAAAGGCCTCGTTTTCGTCTTCGTAGAGGCTGAAAGCCTCGTTTCGTAGGGACGAATGTCCCGCTTCGTAGCCAGGGACGCCCACGTCCCTGACCTCAGCAAGACTTGAGCGTACCAAAATGAGGTACAACAAATTGAACACCCTACTTCCGAAACTTGAATCATGTATAAAAAGAAGGAATACATTTGGGGAAGGTAATTATTGTGAATAATGTAGGCTATAACAAAATTAACCTCCCGTTTTCAGCCCCTTCATATCCCATCACCGCCACGAAGCACAGCCAATCCCTATACTACCTTTGTAATAACCTCATATTCAGTGTGTTGTAATCGACGGTCTATTGCCTCCTAATGGAGTAACTTTTACCTCCTAAAAGAGTAACTTTTATCTCCTAAAAGTTGCCCTTTTGCAACCTAATAGAGGCCCTTTCACTTTGCAAGAGTTTATCGGTTGTATTGTGAGCTTCATCGAATAGGACAAAATTGACATCCGCTCGTCTGATACACAGTGAAATAGAGTGAAATAGAAACAATCCTTATTCACTCTGCTATCACTCTGACAATCAGCGCGTAGGAATGAAAAAGTGAATATGAAATAGAAAAAATATTTTTATAAAGTAGGGGACATTACTTTCATTGTTGTCAGGATTCTCTTCTGCGGTTTGAGACATTCAGAAAACGTTGTGACACAAAGAGGATGTACAAACATGATAGTCGGTGCATCCTCTTTGTTGACAGCAGTATTGAAACTGCGAAAAAGCGTGTCAGAATTATTCAGATATGTTCTCCTTCGGGGGAGCTGTCTGCTCTTTTTGTTCCTTATTCTCTGATGATGCCTTGGGGTCTCTGGTGTTTTTGGTGACGAAGGTGACGTTCTCCCTGCGGTGTTCGGCGGGGTTGAAGCCTTTTTTCTTCACGGCGAAGCGGGCCTTGTCGCCGTCTTCCTTACGTTCGTGGTAGAGCTTTTCCAGGGGGTGCTTGAAGGGCAGGTCGTAGGTCTTGCGGTTGCGAGCAATATCCTTCACTGCCCACAGGGCGCTGAGCACTCCTTCTGCCTCGGTGGAGACGATGGGTGTGTCGATGCCTGTGAGGATTGTTATGATGGGTTCCTCACATAGTGCAGCATAGGCTTCAAGGGTTTGTGAGCGGTATATCTGCAGCACGGCATCGTAGGCTTTGCAGGCTTCGTTGCTGAAGATGGTGGCGCTGTCTGCCGGTCCGAAGATTTGTATGCCTTTCTTTACCAGCTCCTCAACGGCGGGTTTTATCACCGTAGTGTCGATGGACGTCTCGCTGTTGTCGGTCTTCTCGCCTATAGAGAGGATGGCGATGCGCGGATTCAGTATTCCCATGTCGCGCTTGAGCATCTTCCATAGCATCTCGCCGCGCTGCTGTACGGCCTCCTGCGTCAGCGTCTGTGCTGCTGCGGCAGCGTCGATGTTGCCCAGGACGGAACTCATTCTGAGTATGCGGTTGTCGAAAACGGGCACTATGTCGGCATCTGACTGCTCCAGACAATGCCTCACGGCTTTTACTGGCGACGTTGCCATAGGCAGGCATACAACGCCCTGCAGCACATTGTCGGCATAGTCGTCGATGGCATCTTGCAGGGCCTCCAGTTCTGGCTGCCCGTCAGCGCCATAGAGGATAACGTCGCAAAGGTCGGTGAGGCCTTCCTCATCGAGCATGCGGTTGAGTATCTCATGTTTCTCCTGTGGGGCATTGCCCACAAGACCGATAGTGAAAATCTTGTTCATCTATTTCGAATTAACAAATTAACAAATTAACAAATTAACGAATTGGGCGCTCTGCGTAATAGCGTAATAACGTAATAACGAAATAACGGCAAAATCAGCGGCCTTATCATCCCGCATTGCGGGAATCAATTCTCAATTTGCCTTCGCTGTTGAGAGCAGTCCGCAGGCAGCGAAGATGTCCTGTCCGCGTGAGGCGCGGATTGTGGTGTAGAGTCCGTGGGCGGTGAGGTAGTCCCTCAGGCGTTCCATCTTCTTCTCGTCGCTGGTGTTGAGGTCAACGCCCGGTATCTGATGGAACCTGATGAGGTTGATTCTGCAGTCCAACCCCCTGAGCAGTCGTACTATCTCCCTTGCATGGGTGGGTGTGTCGTTCTGTCCGTCGAAGACGATGTATTCGAACGACAGCCTGCGCTGGTGGGAGAAGTCATACTGTCGGAGCAGCGCCACGATGTCTTCAATGGCGAAACCCCTCTCGGCAGGCATCAGCTGTGCCCTCTGCTCGTGGATGGGTGTGTGGAGCGAGATGGCCACGTGGCATTCGCTCTCGTCGAGGAAACGCTTCAGCTTGTCTTTGATGCCTACGCTGCTGACGGTGATGCGGCGTGGGCTCCATGCATAGCCCCATTCCGTTGTAAGTATCTCGGTGGCTTTGAGCACGTTGTCCAGATTATCCATCGGCTCTCCCTGTCCCATGAAGACGATATTGGTGAGCTTCTCACGGTCGGGCAGGCTGTATATCTGGTTCAGGATGTCGCCAGCAGTCAGCGAGCCTTCGAAACCCTGCTTGCCCGTCTGGCAGAAGAGGCAGTTCATCTTGCACCCCACCTGACACGATACGCAGAGCGTGGCGCGGTCTTTGTCGGGTATATACACCGCCTCCACATACTTGCCCGAGGCAACGGGGAAGAGGTATTTCTTCGTGCCGTCAACAGAGATGAGTTCCTCCTTATGGGGCATAGCACCCACGCAGTAGTGCTCTGCCAGCAGCATGCGGTTTTTCTTCGAGATGTTCGTCATCTCGTCGATGCTGCTGACATGTGCCGTGTACAGCCACTTGGCTATCTGCCCACCCGTGAAGGCGGGCATGCCGAGCGACGTGCAGAGGTCGCGGAGCTCTGCGAGGGTAAGGCCCAGAAGGGGGAGGTTATTGCACATACTTTTTACCGTTGATAATCACCACGCCTTTGTAGTTCTGACATACACGCTGACCGGCGAGGTTGTATATGGCTTTGCCTTGCTTGGCAGGGCTCTGCTCGGCTGTTGCGCTGAATATCCCTGTGCCTCCGCCGAGTGCGGGCCAGTATTCCTCGAAGCCGGTGTCGGCATCAGCCATTCCCTGTTTCATGATGTCTTCCACAAGGCTGTTGCAGTAAACCTCCACGTTGGTGTAGTATTTCTTCGTGTCCAGGGTGTATGTCTTGGCGTCAGCTGCGTTGTTCGGGTTCAGGCCGTAGCGTATCTCCCATTCATCTGGCATGCCATCCTTATCGGTGTCGAAGCCAGCCTCACGCGCTCCGGTGGGGAAGGTCTCCTCGGTATATCCGTTCACGTCGGACACCTTGTCGATGAGTCCCGGCACTTTCGTGACGGAGCCGGTGTATGTGGCTGTGCCCCTCTTGGCTTCGAGCATGTAACGCTCGTCCACCTCGTCGCGGTGCAGCGATGCTCCTGCGTATGCCAGCACCTTGTTGAAGGCGGTGGAGGCACTATGGGTGTTGATGAAGCCCGTAGGTGCAGGGCCGTTCATCTTTATCTGAATCCATCGTGTGCCATTGAGCGTTATAGACGGAACAGAGTCGTGGAACAGTTTGTTGGCGTCCTTGGAATATACGAGACCGTTTTGCTCATGAACGCCGCTGTCATATCCCACGCCATTCCAGTCTTTGTTCCTGGAGATAATGCCCGATGTTGTCTCGGTGGTGTTGCCAGAGATGAAGTAACGGCTGGTCATGTCATAGATGTTAGGGTGACCGCTTGAGTTACCCGAAGCCGCAACGGTGACGAGGGTGACGCGATCCTGGCTGCCACCACCTCGCGGACCGGCCTTGTAGTAGTTATTCACGATGTTTACCTGTCCGCCACCCGGGCCGCCGTAGCATGTGCCCTGAGCGTTATACATCACGCAGTTGCGGAAATCTACATTCTCTGCCTGGCAGGGATTAGCCCATTTATAAGTACTGTATTCGCTATTGCCGGTATATCCGTTCCACTCATATCGCGCGCCGTTGAAGCGAGGGCCGCGGTTGGAGACGTGGGCTATGAGGTTATGGTGGAAGCTGGCCAGCTTGCCGCCCCAGATGCCGCCATATCCGTGAGCATCCTTGCTGTGGCCGGAGTTGGTAAGGGCCTCAGCAACAGTACACCACTGCATTGTGAAGTTGTTGTTGTCATAGAACGATGCCACCTCGTCGATGCTCCATGAGAAGGAGCAGTGGTCGAGCATGACATTATTCACGTTGCGCTGCCAGCATGCATCGGCTCCATCGTCCACGTTACGCTCCTCACCATGACGGAAGCGTATGAAGCGTATGATGTTGTTCTCGCCGGGACGCACCGTGTAGTAACGCAGCGTGATGCCGGGATATGGAGCTGTCTGCCCCTCTATAGTGGTGTTCTTACCTATGGAGATTTCGCTGGCCAGAGGGATGACTCCAGCAACATCGAAGACGATAATCTTGGCACTATTGCCCTTGACTGCCTGACGGAACGAGCCTGTGCCGCTGTCCCTGAGGTTTGTGACATGTATGATGTTGCCGCCACGACCGCCGGTGACGTAGCGTGCGTGACCCTCCGCACCGGGAAAGGCCGGTGCCGACTTGAACTGTGCTGCTGCACTGACAGAAAGCAGCAGCAAGAGCATAACAACTGTTGTTTGTAAGTAGATATTCCTCATTGTCTGTTTAGATAAATACGCTTCAACTCAACTGATAACTGGTAACTAATAACCAGTAACTACCAACTATATTGATACATAGAGGTTGCAAAAGTACAAAAAATAGTTCATTGTGCAAAATATTTTAACCTTATCCATGCCTTTTTATATATATATTAAGGTGCATTTCAGTTTTTTTTGCTAACTTTGCATGCAACTTTTGACGAGAAAGTGCATGGATACCGCGTTACCTCCTTGGGCAACGCAGGCCTTTGGGCCAAACAGCATAGGAAAGCGTTATTAAATTCATATAATCAACAGTTATGACAAAGATTGTAAAACTGCGTCGTGGCCTTGACATCAGCCTCCAGGGCGTTGCGAAGAAGGATAAGCGCAACGTGATGGTTGGCGGCGTCTATGCCCTTCAGCCCGATGACTTCACAGGCGTGAAGCCGAAAGTCGTGGTGAAGGAAGGCGACAAGGTCGTGGCCGGCGATGCGCTATTCATCAACAAGGACTTCCCTGAGGTGGGCTTTGCGAGTCCCGTCAGCGGAACAGTGAAGTGTGTGGAGCGCGGTGAGCGCCGCAAGCTTCTCAGTATTCAGGTAGAGGCCGACAGTACCCAGCAGTACAAGGAGTTCGGCAAGAAGGATGTCAACAGCCTCTCGGGCGATGACGTCAGGAATGCTCTCCTGCAGGCAGGCCTGTTCGGCTACATCAATCAGCTGCCCTACGCCATCTCTACCAATCCCACAACAACGCCGAAGGCCATCTTCGTGTCAACGCTGAGGGACATGCCCCTTGCCGGCGACTTTGAGTTTGAGCTGGCCGGTCAGGAGAAAGACTTCCTGACGGGCCTTGCCGCCCTGGCCAAGATGGCCAAGGTATATGTGGGTGTGGGCTCGCAGCAGTCCTCCATCCTCTCTGCCCAGCTGTCAGTACCTAACTGCGAGGTGGTGGAGTTCTCAGGCAAATGCCCCGCAGGCAACGTAGGAGTGCAGGTGAACCATATCGACCCGGTCAACAAGGGTGAGGTGGTATGGACCGTAGAGCCTACGGCTGTGCTCTTCTTCGGACGTCTCTTCAATACGGGCAGGGTGAGCCTCATGCGCACCATAGCTCTGGCAGGAGCGCAGATGAAGGATCCTGCATACGCCGATGTGATGGTTGGCGCGCAGTTAGACCTCAGCAAGGAACTCCTCGAGGGCAGCACGCGCCTCATTATGGGTAATCCCCTGACGGGCCGCGCCGTTGCCGCCGATGCCCCCGTGTTCCTCTCGGCTCACACCAGCGAGATAACGGCCATCCCCGAAGGCGACGATGCCGATGAGCTGATAGGATGGATCATGCCACGCTTCAGCCAGTTCTCCGTGAGCCGCAGCTATTTCTCATGGCTCTTCGGAAAGAAGGAATACAATCTGGATGCCCGCATCAAGGGCGGTGAGCGCCACATGATAATGTCTGGCGAGTACGACAAGGTGCTGCCAATGGACATCTACGGAGAGTATCTCATCAAGGCTATCATAGCCCAGGATATCGATAAAATGGAACAGCTCGGCATCTATGAGGTTAGTCCGGAGGACTTCGCTCTGGCCGAGTTTGTCGACAGTAGTAAACTTGAATTACAGCGTATCGTGCGTGAAGGACTGGATATGCTGAGAAAGGAGGTAGAATAATGAAGCTATCATTCTTAAGGAAATATCTCAACGACATCAAGCCCAACTTCGAGGAGGGTGGTAAGCTGCATGCTTTCCGCAGCGTCTTCGACGGCTTCGAGACATTCCTCTACGTACCCAATACCACCAGCCGCAATGGTGCAAATATCCACGATTCCATCGACTCAAAACGCATCATGAGCATGGTGGTGATAGCCCTCATCCCGGCATTGCTCTTCGGTATGTATAACGTGGGTTATCAGAACTACCTCGCAGCAGGCACATTGGCCTCGGCCAGCTTCATAGAGCTGTTCGGCTACGGTGCCCTCGTGGTGCTGCCAAAGATTCTCGTCAGCTACATCGTAGGTCTGGGCATTGAGTTCGCCTGGGCACAGTGGAAAGGCGAGGAGATACAGGAGGGCTACCTCGTCAGCGGTATCATCATCCCGATGATTCTCCCTGTGGGATGCCCGCTGTGGGTGATAGTGCTGGCAGTAGCCTTCGCCGTCATCTTCGGCAAGGAAATCTTCGGCGGCACGGGCATGAACATCTTCAATGTGGCATTGCTCGCACGCGCATTCCTCTTCTTCTCTTATCCCACGAAGATGAGCGGCGACACCGTATGGGTTGCAACAGAGAGCTTCTGCGGTCTGGGCAACGACCTGCCTGACGGCTTTACCTGCGCCACACCATTGGGACAGGTGGCACAGGGCTCAGTGCCTACGGCATCGCTCATGGACAGCTTCATGGGTTTCATCCCCGGTTCTATCGGCGAGACAAGCGTCATTGCCATTGCCATCGGCGCCGCCATACTGCTCTGGACGGGCATAGCATCGCTGCGCACCATGCTGAGCGTATTCATCGGAGGCATCGTGATGGCCCTTATCTTCAAGGCTACGGACTCCACACCTGTTGAATGGTACGAGCACCTCGTATATGGCGGCTTCTGCTTCGGTGCCGTCTTCATGGCTACCGACCCCGTCACCTCGTGTCGCACACCGAAGGGACAGTGGTTCTACGGCTTCATCATCGGAGCCCTCGCCATCATCATCCGCGTCATGAACCCCGGATACCCCGAAGGTATGATGCTCGCCATCCTCTTTGGCAACATGATGGCACCAACGATAGACTACTTCGTGGTGCAGCAGAACATCAACAAGCGCATCAAGAGAGGAGTTAGGAGTTAAGGAGTTAAGGAGTTAAGGAGTTAAGGAGTTAAGGAGTTAGGAAGTTAAGACATTTGCTGTAGGCGAACTGCATCGAAGTGGTGTGTATCGTCTTTAACTCCTGCCCGAAGGGCGAGCGAAGCGATAGCTCCTTCACTCCTGAATACTAAAAAAAATAAAAAGAAAATATATGAAACTAAATACTAACGCAAATGGCTACATCATCATCTATAGCTGCCTCATGGTAGTGATAGTAGCCTTTCTGCTTGCCTATGTCAGCAGCTCGCTGAAGCCCCTGCAGGACGTCAACGTGGCTCTTGACAAGAAGAAGCAGGTTCTTGCTGCGCTCAACATCCGCGACCTCTCCGACAGCGAGAGTGAGGCGAAGTATGCTGAGGTGGTGAAGAAAGACGAGGCCTTTGCCCTCAACAGCAGCGACTACAAGGCCGGTAAGCTGGCTCTGTATGAGTGTGAGGTGAAGGGTGAGAAGAAATATGTCGTTCCCGTCTATGGCATGGGCCTGTGGGGACCTATCTGGGGTTTTGTGGCTGTCAACGACGACTGCAACACCATCTATGGCGCATACTTCAACCATGAGTCGGAGACGGCGGGCCTGGGTGCAGAGATCAAGGACTCGAAGGCCTGGCAGGACAAGTTTATCGGCAAGACTATCTACGGTCCCGACGGCACACCTGTGCTGAAGGTGGTGAAGAGCAGCGAGCTGAAGAACCCTCAGAGCGAGGTGGACGGTGTGACAGGTGCCACGCTGACCTCCAACGGTGTCAGCGACATGCTCCTCGACGGCTTTGCCAAGTATAAGGAATTGTTAAACAATAAGAAGTAAAGAGTTATGAATAGTAAATTGAAAGAAGTGTTCATGGCTCCCCTGAACATTCTCAACCCTGTCCTCGTGCAGGTACTGGGCATCTGTAGTGCCCTCGCTGTGACGTCGCAGCTCAAGCCCGCCATCGTCATGGGCCTCGCCGTGACTGTCATCACAGCCTTCAGCAATCTTATCATATCGGTGCTGCGCAACACCATCCCTACCCGCATACGTATCGTCGTACAGCTCGTAGTGGTAGCGGCGCTGGTGACTATTGTCAGCCAGATTCTCAAGGCCTTCGCCTATGACGTCAGCGTACAGCTCTCCGTATATGTCGGACTTATCATCACCAACTGTATCCTCATGGGCCGTCTCGAAGCCTTCGCCATGCAGAACAAACCCTGGCACTCCTTCGTCGACGGTATCGCCAACGGTCTCGGCTACGGCATGATACTGGTCATCGTGGGTGCGGCACGCGAGTTCTTCGGACGCGGTTCGCTCCTCGGCTTCCAGCTCATACCACAGGGAGCCTACGACTGCGGATATATCAATAACGGCATGATGACGATGCCTGCTATGGCTCTCATCATGATCGGATGTGTAATATGGGTGCACAAAGCATTCTTTTATAAGGAGGAGGATAAATAATGGAACAAATGATTAATCTTTTCTTCAGGTCTATCTTTGTAGACAATATGATCTTCGCCTTCTTCCTCGGCATGTGTTCGTTCCTTGCCGTGAGCAAGAATGTGAAGACATCACTCGGACTGGGTATCGCCGTTACGTTCGTCCTCTTCATCACCGTGCCCGTCAACTATCTGTTGCAGACGACGGTGCTCGGACCTGACTGTCTGCTCCCAGGCGTCGACCTCTCCTATCTGGCCTTCATACTGTTCATTGCCGTCATTGCCGGCATCGTGCAGCTGGTGGAGATGATAGTGGAGCGCTTCTCGCCATCACTCTACGGAGCATTGGGCATCTTCCTGCCCCTGATAGCCGTGAACTGCGCCATCATGGGTGCTTCGCTCTTCATGCAGCAGCGCATCAACCTCGACCCCTCATCAACACAGTATCTCGGTTCGGTATGGGATGCTATGGTATACGCCATCGGCAGCGGCATAGGATGGACTCTCGCCATCGTCGCTATGGGTGCGATAAGGGAGAAGATGCAGTATAGCGACGTGCCAAAGCCCCTGCAGGGACTCGGCATCAGCTTCATCGTTGTAGGACTGATGGCAATGGCCATGATGTGCTTCTCAGGACTGAAGCTGTAAACAGCGGGGCTGTACGATAACGTTAACGAAAACGATAACGAAAACAATGGTGCCCGACGGTTCCCCCGTCGAAGACCAAAACAATTTCACAAAATGAACATATCATTCATATTATCATCAATAGCAGTATTCCTCGTGGTCATCCTTGTCCTCGTGGTGGTGCTGCTTGTAGCAAAGAAATATCTCTCGCCGAGCGGTCAGGTAACGCTGACTGTCAATGGCGACACGAAGCTGACCGTCGACCAGGGCAACAGCGTGATGGCTACGCTCAATGAGAACGGCATCTACCTGCCCTCTGCCTGCGGCGGTAAGGCCAGCTGCGGACAGTGTAAGCTGCAGATCCTCAAGGGCGGCGGCGAGATTCTCGACTCTGAGCGCCCACACTTCACGCGCAAGGAGATAAAAGACAACTGGCGTCTGGGATGCCAGGCAAAGGTGAAGGGCGACATGGAGGTGAAAGTGCCAGAGTCTGTCCTTGGAGTAAAGGAATGGGAGTGCACCGTCATCTCCAACAAGAACGTGGCAACGTTCATCAAGGAGTTCAAGGTGCAGCTGCCTCCAGGAGAGCACATGGACTTCGAACCGGGCTCCTATGCACAGATCGTCATTCCAGAGTACGACATCGACTACGACCGCGACATGGACAAAGGCCTTATCGGCGACCTCTATGTGCCCGCATGGGAGAAATTCGGACTCTTCGGCCTCAAGCAGAAGAACGAGGTGCCCACCATCCGTGCCTACTCTATGGCCAACTACCCCGACGAGGGCGACATCATCACCCTCACCGTGCGTATCGCTACACCGCCTTTCAAGCCAAAGGACCAGGGTACGGGATTCATGGACGTGCCTTGCGGCATAGCCTCCACATACATCTTCTCCCTCAAGCCTGGCGACAAGGTGCGCATGAGCGGACCTTACGGAGAGTTCCACCCACACTACTGTACTGGCCGCGAGATGATATGGGTGGGCGGTGGTGCCGGTATGGCTCCGCTGCGTGCACAAATCATGCACCTGCTCAAGACGCTTCATGTGCGTGACCGTGAGATGCACTACTTCTACGGCGCACGCGCCATCGACGAGGTGTTCTTCATGGAGGACTTCCTGGAGCTGGAGAAGGAATATCCGAACTTCCATTTCCACCTCGCCCTCGACCGCCCAGACCCCAAGGCCGACAGCCTCGGCGTGAAATACACCCCGGGATTCATCGCACCCGTCCTGGGCGACACATACCTCAAGCAGCACGAGGAGCCGGAAGACATCGAGTACTACCTCTGCGGACCACCGATGATGGCAAAGACAGTCCTCGACCTGCTCCACTCACTCGGAGTAGAAGACGACATGATATCATTCGACAACTTCGGAGGATAATACTTCTGAGGATAAACACAAGAGGGCCCTTCTCCCAACACGGAGAGGGGCTCTGTTGTTTCTCTGAAATAAGCCACAAGCGTTTAGACAACAAAAAAAGAGGACCAAACTTTCGAAAGCAAGCTTTCTTCATTTTTGTCCTCTTCTTTTGTGACTCCTGCAGGATTGCATATCCTGTTAGCTGGCGCTTGCCAGTCTTACAAAAAAAGAGGAACAAACTTTCGA
>CAJOOC010000097.1 GCA_905236165.1 uncultured Prevotella sp.
AAAAGGCTGCGCCTTTCTTTTCCGCTGGCCGCAGGCGCTTTTGACTTACAACCTGTCACTGCCTAAAATTCAAAAATCAGCACGAGCTAATTAATAGAACCCACCTATACCAATTTCTTTGGCAGCTTTGCCTGATATTCCTTGTAGTATTCGGGAGTGAAGTAGGCCACATCCTCGAAGCGTCCTTGGTGGAAGCGCTTGTCGGCAAGGGGTATCATGTTCTTGGCCAGCGGCACTATCCCGTCGATGTAGTGGGCGTTGGGGTGGTTGATGATGTCCATGCATTTCCTGGCTCCGTTGCCGAAGAAGAACACCTGACGTTCGTTGAGGATGTCATTGAAGGTGTCGGCCTCCACCACCGTTGCTGCCGTAGGTTTTACGATGTTCAGGGCGCGGTCGTAGACGGCGGTGAACACCTCCATCCTCCTTGCGTCGATCATGGGACAGAGCAACGCATCATCAGGCAGTTCTTTGTCGCCCAACAGTACCGGCACGCATAGCAGTTCCAGCGTTGGTATGGCAATGAGACGTGCCTCGCTGCCGTAGGCCAGACCTTTGGCCATCGACATGCCGATGCGCAGTCCGGTATAGGAACCGGGTCCGCAGCTCACCGCCACAGCGTCAAAGGGACTCTCCGTCCCGTCACCCGCAGCACCGCGGTATTTCTCCAAGGCCTCAGAGGTCAGCGGAGCCAGCCGTTCTGCTGCCTGACTGCCCTTCGCACCTGCCTCGGCGCGACCGTCATAAAGGCTGAAACCATCCATGCTCAGTGCCACGCTACACACGTCGGTGCTTGTCTCTATATGAAGTATTGTAGCCAATTCGTTTGCAAAAAATATTAAAACTTTTGCAAAGATACACATTTTTCGATAAAAAAGCATTAACTTTGCAGAAATTAACATCTTCATGCAGAAACTTCTACTAACCCATACTCTCTTACGCCTCTTTTCCACCACCTGGCGAAACAGGAGAAAGATGGTCGTGCTGCTGCTCCTTATGGCCTGTGGCATGACTGCTGTGCTCCATGCCCAGACGCAATACCGGGAGGTGACGTTTGACGAGGAAGACGGCCTTCCACATTCGCATGTCACGCAGCTGCTGCAGGACGGTCAGGGACTAATGTGGTTTGCCACATGGAACGGTCTCTGCCGCTATGACGGCTATGAGTTCCGTACGTTCAAGCCTGCCGTAGGCGATGGCTGCGCTATGACCACCGATCGCCTTCGCGACATCGCCTTGCGCCCTGACGGCAACATCCTGTGTCGCGTGGACGATGGCTACTTCTGTTTCGATACCCGCACATGCACCTTCCGTAACCTCACCGAGTCGGAGCGCAACACCGCCGCTGACGATATGAAGAACTATCGCAACAGCATATCCACCGCTGTGCCCGGAAGGATATACTTTAGCATAACTGACCGACAGGGCAATGTGTGGAGCACTACACAAAACGGCCTTACCTGCCGCATTGCTATCCCCAAGAACTCCTGGCGCCTCGATATCACACCGAAGGCACAGGTGAAGTGTCTCTTTGCCGACCGGCAGGGGCGCTACTGGGTGTCGACGCGCGACGACTCCGCCGTGAGGGTCTATTCCGCTGCCGATGACAGGCTGCTGGGATACCTCGGCAAGGACGGCAGGCTGCATGCCGCACATACTTCCTTCGGCTCTCCCGTTTACGGCATCTTCCAGGACAAGGATGGGGCGCTATGGCTCTGTACCAAGCCCGACGGCCTATACCGCCTGCGTGAGACGGCGGGGCAGGGCTTCACGGTGGAGCACATTGAGGGCGTGCACTCCAACGTGTACTACGCTGTGCAGGACAGCCGCGGACGACTGTGGGTAGCCACATTGGGAGGCGGGTTGCTTTGCTGCGACAAGCCACAGGAGTCCAACCCCGTATTCCGCGTGCCGAAGGGATTCCCCATTGATAAGGCGTCGCGCCTGCGCTATCTGCACCTCACGCGTGACGGCAAGACGCTCCTTGCTGCTGGTACGGAGTGTCTGGTCATAGCCTCGCTTATGGATGACAAGGACAAGATGACGTTCCGTATGCACCAGCGGGAGAGTGACCGTGCCGAAAGTCTTAGCAGCAGCGCCACAATGGACATCGTGGAGGATTTCTCAGGACGTATATATATAAGTACGGAGAGCGGTGGCATCAACGTGCTGGAGTCACAGGAACTCCTTGCCGAGCACCCTCGTTTTATGCATCTCTCACTGACCTCGCAACACCTTTCCAACGATGTGGTGATGGCGATGGCAGCATGGTCAGACCAAGACCTCATGGTTGTGGGAGGGCACATCGTGACTCTGCTGCCCTTCAAGACCCTCAACGCAGACCATACCCTTACTACAGACCCATCCTCTGGCAACCGTGTGCTGGACAGCCGCTTCTTCGGCGAAAGCCACCTGCGCTTCAGCGATGCCCATCCGCTGCCGCTGCCAGGAGGACGGTGGCTCATAGGACTCACCGATGGTGCCGTATTTACCGCCGACAGTCTCATCAAACGTCGTGGCTACTGTCCGCCATTGCTCGTCACAGGCATAAACATTCAGGGCAGTGACGACCTGTGGAATGTGACCTATGCCGACAGCCTCGTGCTGCAACCTCATCAGCGCAGCGTCACCATACACTTCGCTGCCCTCGACTATACCGCTTCCGAACATATCAGCTACGCCTTCAGGATGGACACCGACAAGGAATGGAGCACTCTGGGCACTAACCACACGCTGACGCTGCTCGACCTGGAGCCCGGCACATACCTACTGCAGCTGCGCTCCACCAACGCCAACGGCGAATGGCAGGACAACATACGCACCCTGACGCTGCGGGTGACACCCACCTTCTGGGAGTCTATATGGGGCAAGCTGCTCATACTGACGCTCATAGTGCTCGTGTTGGCTGCCATAGTAGCAACGGTATTATACATACGCCGCATAAAGCGCAAGCAGAAGGAGACGCTGCAGGCCTACCTCGCTATGTTGGAGAGGAATGATAACGTTAAGGGGAACGGTAACGAAGCGGCAGGAGGCTTCCTGCCTACGAAGCGGGACATGCGTCACTATGAAGACGAAAACGAAGACGAAGAAGAAAACGGGAACGTTAACGGGAACGGGAACGGAAGCTCTGTTGGCGTGGCACGAGAGAATACTCATGAAAAGGCGGGAACTCCGGTGCAGCCGGTTTACCCGGAACGTGTGGAGTCCTCTGCAGGTGCAGCAGCCCCTGTCATCCCTTCCGACCCCATGCTCGACCGCGTCATGCAGTTCATAGAGCAGAACATCGGCAACAGCGACGCCTCTGTGGGCGATATGGCTCAGGCCGCTGCCACAAGCCGTTCGGGTCTGCAGCGCAAACTGAAGCACGCTATGGGCATCACACCGCAGGACCTCCTTCGAGAGGCACGCATCAAGCACGCCTGCCGACTGCTGACCAATACGGACAGGAGCGTGGCAGAGGTGGCATACTCCTGCGGCTTCTCCGACCCGAAATATTTCAGCCGCTGCTTCAAACAGAGCGTTGGACTGTCACCAACCGATTATCGAACACAGCAATCATGAATAAAAAGACCTACATAACGGCAGCATTATGCCTCGTATGCCTCATGGCAAATTCAGCTTCTCCGGCTGTCCGTGACGACAGAGCAGCCCTGCAAGCCTGCATCGACTCTGTCAGCGCTGCAGGAGGCGGTAGGGTGGAGCTGCAGCAGCGGGAATATATGCTCTGCGGCTCGCTGATGCTGAAGAACGACGTAGAGCTTCACATACCCCGCGGAGCCGTGCTGCGCTTCTCGGGAGTGCCCGATGATTTCCTGCCCGTAGTGCCCACACGCTGGGAGGGGACGGAGCTCATGGGGCGTTCGGCAATGATATATACCAATGGCCAGCATAACGTGAGCATCACCGGCGAAGGCGTCATCGATGCCAACGGAGGCATGATGGCACGCTGGGGACAGACGGCAACAGAGGAGTGGCAGGAGTCCATACACGGCACCCACGGCGAGACCATCGAGATGCCCGACGTAAGGAGGCTGCGCACGATGGGCGACCCCGACACGTTCGTGGAGGTGAAGGACCGCATATTCGGGAAGGGTACCTTCCTGCGCCCCTGTGCCATAGAGTTCTATAACTGCAAAGGTGTGCACCTTGAGGGTTTCACGCTGAAGAACAGCCCCTTCTGGTGCATACACCCCGTATACTGCGACAGCGTCACCGTGCGCGGCATCACCATCGACAGCCACTATCCCAATAACGACGGCTGCGACCCAGAGTCGTCGAGCAACGTACTCATCGAAGACTGTCTCTTCCGTACTGGCGACGATGCTGTGGCAATAAAGTCCGGACGCGATGCCGACGGCAGAAGGGTGGGCCGTCCGTCAGAGAATATCACCATACGCCGATGCCGCTTCTTCTCAGAATGCAACGGTCTGTGCATAGGCAGTGAGATGAGCGGCGGTGTGAGGAATGTGAGGATGGAGAACGTAGAGATAGGCAAGGTGAAGAATGCTCTGCTCTTCAAAAGCAACCTCGACAGGGGCGGATACATACGCGATGTGGTGGTGGACAGTATCACCATAGCCGGAGTACACGGAGCCGTGTTGCGCTTTGAGACCAACTACTTCGGATATCGTGGAGGCAACAGCCCTTCACAGTATGAGAATTTCCGAATCAGCAACGTCACGGCGGGCAAGGCCGAGGGCTACGGCATCTACTACGACGGCAATGAGCAATGTCCCATACGCAATATCACGGTAGAGAATATGCATGTGGCTGAAGCCACCGTGCCATACTATCTTTTCCATACCCGCGGCTGCACCTTCCGCGGCTGCACCATAGGCTCACAGCCTGTGCCCCTGCACCCAGAGGAGAGCAAGCAGCGACAGAGCTGCGATGTGTGGTAAGGAACCATGCTGCACAGATTTTTTTGATGATATTTTGTAAGTATCAGAAAAATGTCGTAACTTTGCAGCGGTAATCAAACAGAATAATTCGACAAGTATTATGAGAGTTAAGGTATTATGGGCGTTTGCCGCCATCCTCATGTTCTGCGGCACGATGAATGTCAGGGCTCAGGTGATGAAAGCTTCCGACCTTGAGAAGTATGCTAAGGAGAAATACGGCGACAAGTGGCTTGACGCTGCCGCCAATCTGGCCAGGAACCTTACGCTCGACAAGAATGAGAGTCTTACATATCAGGAGGTAATAGAGGCTCCGGGCAAGACGAAGCAGCAACTGTATGTGGCCCTGAACTACTGGGCTACAGCAACCTTCAAGGATAAGCAGGCTATCACCCTCAACGATAAGGAGGCGGGATGCATTATCATCTCTTCGACCATACAGAAGATTGTGGAGCATATCGGCACTGTCAGCAAGTACACTGTCAGCATTACTCCCGTCATAAAGATAGACATAAAGGAAGGTAAGGTGCGCGTGACATACACTGTGCAGAACTATGACATACTGAAGGATATCAGCGGTGGATGGCTTGGCGTGCCTGACGAGAAGAACAAGTCATTCGGTGACGGTAAGCGCAAGGCCGATGATAAGACGAACGCGATGCTCTATGACGAGCAGTGGGAGATTGCCAAGCACTATCCGTTCGTTGAGAAAGACGCTCAGAAGCGTACGTGTGCCAAGGCCCTTGTGATGACTCACGCATACTCTAACGCCATAATGGACAAGGTGGAAGAGGCACTGAAGAATGGTATGGTGGGGAATGATGACGAAGACTGGTAAACGTCCTCGTGCCTTCTTCGCACTTGAACCCTTCGAACC
>CAJOOC010000098.1 GCA_905236165.1 uncultured Prevotella sp.
AGAGGCGGGAGAACCGCTGAACACCATAGAAGCTGAGTGCCGTAGAGGCGGGAGAACCGCTGAACACCATAGAAGCTGAACACCATAAAGGCGGGAGAACCGCTGAACACCATAGAAGCTGAGTGCCGTAGAGGCGGGAGAACCGCTGAACACCATAAAGGCTGAGCGCCGTAGAGGCGGGAGAACCGCTGAACACCATAAAGGCGGGAGAGGCGCTGAGTGTCTTTACGGTTATTGTTTGGCGAGGGTTTCCACGTGGCTGTCGTAGAGTTCTTTGGGGATGACCTCGAGGAAGGCTGTTGGCACATACGAGGTGGCCACCCATCCCAGTTCTGCCAGTCGGAGCCCTACCCTCTGCTGTCCTGCCACACGTACCACCTGTCCCATGCAGCCCTTGAACTTACCTTGTTTGACGTATACCAGGTCATCATTTTTGATGTGAACAATCTTGCTGTCGTTTACATACACCATGTTATCGTCATTGGTTGCGGTAATCATGATGAAGTCCATCATCTGGCGTTCGTGCACCTGCAGGGGCGGGTTCTTGCCGTTCTCCGTTGCGAAGTGGTTGTAGTAGAATGTGGCGGTCTGCGCCAGTTTGGGAAGAGGCGACGGGGCATCGCTCTTCCTCGACAGCAAGGACGCTATCTCGTCTTTCTCGATATATGTGAACAGGATGTTTGGAATCAGGTTTTTCAGTCCCCTTTTTCTACGTCCATTCACAATGCGGTCTTCGTATCTTTTGGCGATATACGCATAATATCCGGCCTCTATGAGCATGTCGGCAGCCTTGTCTGCCTTACCATATAAAGCCCGAAGAACGAACCATCGTTTCTTCGGGTCATGAACGTATTCTACCGACACCCCTGACTGTTGATTTTTTGCCTTGGGGGGCGTGAAGGATGCAACTCCTTCACCAATGATTTCTTCCGTTATGCGAGCGTTAGACAATGCATCCATACGGACGGTATATTTCTCTCAAACCCACTATCGTGTGGACGATAGAAGACTATATTGTGTGCAAAGGTAATAAAAAATATTGACACGTACATTGTAAAATAGTTTTTTTTTCGTTTTTAGTGGATTTTTCTCTCATTTATTCACTTTTCTCGTCGGTTATCACCTGTGGGCCACGCACCTTGTCGCTTTTTGACAGTCCTTTTTTGATTTCTATGTTCACGCCGTCAGAGAGTCCGGTGACGACATGACGACGGTCATACTCCTTCTTCTCCTTCCCCTCTTTCACCACATATACGAAGGTGCTGTCGCCGCTGAACTCTATCGCGCTCTCTGGGATGGCCAGCACGTTTTGTGCTGATGCCAATACTATCTCAGCATTGGCGCTATATCCTGAGCGCAGGTTGTTGCCTTTGGCCACACGTACGGCGGCCTTTATCTCAAACTGGTTGGCTCCGTTGTTCTCCGTTGCCTTTGGTGAGATATACTCCAGTGCTGCATCGAGTTTCAGGTCCTGCAAGGCGCCCACCGTAATCTTCATTGGCATGCCGCTGACCAGCTGTCCCACCTCTGTCTCGTCAATGTTACCACGGAAGATGAGGTCGCTCATGTTGGCAACGCTGGCGATGGTGGTACCGTCGTTGAAGGTGTTAGAGAGAATCACGCTGTTGCCCACCTTCACGGGTATGTCGAGGATGACACCGCTGACTGTGCTGCGCACCAATGTTGACGATGCCGAGGCATTACTCTTCGACACGCCGTCACGCACTACCTGCAAGGCGTCCTGCGCTGCTGACACCTCATGCTGAGCCTGCTTTAGTAACTGTGCCTTTTTGTCATACTCATCTGCGGAGATGAGGCTCTTTTCGAACAGCTGCTTTACGCGGTCGAAGTCCACCTTCGCCTGCTGAAGATTGATTTCAGCGAGCCTCACGCGGGCTTCGGCACTCGACAGCTGTCCCATATCGGGGATAACCTTCACCTTCGCAATCACCTCACCCTGACTGACATATTGTCCTGGTTCCTTCAGTAACTCGGTGATGATTCCCGATATCTGGGGTTTGATATTCACCTCATTGCGAGGCTCTATCTTACCCGTGATGATGGTGGTCTTACGCACATCCGTCACCTGCGGGACGAACTCATTAAACACCACCTCTTGTGGCTGGCTCTTAAGCCACAGGAACACGAATGTTCCGATGAAAATCAGCGCGACAATCGCTGCGATAATCAGTTTAGAATACTTCTTCATATCTTTCAAATTAACGAATTAACAAATTAACAAATTTTACTCGTCCCTCATTGCGTCTACGGGTTTTATCGACATCGCCCTTGCTGCCGGTGCCAGTCCAGCGAGGATGCCCATGAGGCTCACCACGAGGGCCGCTGCCAGGGCTGTCCAGAATCCTACCTGGAAATGTGCCTGGAGTATGCCGTCCTCGGTGTTTGCCAGCTCCAGCATCTGCAGTATCATCACCCCGAAGAGGATGCCGCTCATGCCTGCCACGAGTGTCAGCACGATGCTCTCTGATACTATCTGCGTAAGTATCATCCTTGGTGTTGCTCCGATGGCTCTTCTTATGCCTATCTCCGTGGTGCGCTCGCGCACCGTCACCATCATGATGTTAGACACTCCTATGGCTCCTGCCAACAGCGTTCCCAGTCCTACGAGCCAGATGAGGAAGTTGACACCCTTGAAGAGATTGTCGAGCACCTGAAAAAGCACCTCGGTATTGAACACCATCACTCCCTGTTCATCCGTGGGGTCGATATAATGCGCTCGTGCTATCGCCTCTCTGATACGTGGTGTGATATCTGACATCACCACTCCTTTTCGTCCAGTCACGGCAATCATATCCACCTGATTACCACGGTTATATATCTGCTGCACCAGTGTCAGCGGCAGTGTCACCTTCTCCTCGGCCCTGCCATTGAAGTTCATGCTTCCGCTGGCGTTATAATCCACTCCGATGACCTCGTAGTAGGTAGAGTCTATGCGTATGCTCTTGCCACAGGGGTCGCCCCCCTCCTTGAAGAGGTCTTTGTAAATCTTCTTGCCCAAGACGCACACCTTCCTGTGCTGCTGCATGTCCATATCGTTGATGTAACGTCCGTAGAACATCTTGGGTGCCACGATGCGCGCATAGTCGGGTGTCACGCCCTGTATTCGCGGTGACGTCTTCTGTTCGCCATAATAGGCTGTATTCGATGTGCCCCACGACCCGAAGAGCACGGGTGCTATGACGTCGAGCTCCGGCACGTGGTCGCTAAGGCGTCCCATATCCTTGTATTCCATCGTCCAGCCGCGCCCTTTCCTGAAGCCCTTATACGCCTTGGAGGTAGGCTGAGCCCAGACCATCGCCGTGTTCTGTGCGAAGCCCTCGAAATTCTTGTTGAGCATCTCCTTCAGTCCTTGCCCGCCGCCTATGAGGGCTACGAGCATGAAGACACCCCAGAACACTCCGAAGCCCGTAAGGAGCGAGCGCGACTTGTTGCGCGTCAGAGTGTCGAGGATCTCGCGGTATGTATCTAAATCTATTCTCATCGGTTGTAGTTTTTTAATCAGCCCTCAGGGCTTCTATCGGTCTTATTCGGCTGGCTTTGAAGGCTGGGATGAGTCCTGCTATCGTTCCAGCTATGACCATCACCATTGTTGCCTCAATGCAGATGTCCAGCCCTACTGTGGGGTTGAGGAACATCGTGGCCTCGAACAGTCCTGTATTGACGGTGTCGTGCCCCAGCGTAGCGTCCATATATTCGTTTGCCAGCACCCCCAGCACCATGCCGATATATCCGAAGAACGTGGTGATGATGACGCTCTCCGTAATTATCAGCTTCAGTATGCTCCATGGCTTTGCGCCTATTGCCTTCCTGATGCCAAACTCATGCGTGCGTTCCTTCACGGTGATGAGCATGATGTTTGACACTCCCACGATGCCTGATAGCAGCGTGAAGAGTCCTACTATCCACAGTGCCGTGCGTATGATGGCAATGCCCTGCTCCATCTGTAGCGACTGCGAGAAGCGGTTCCACAGCCATATAGCACTCTCATCATCGGGGTGTGCCTGATGGTTGGCATTGATGCGCTGGCGGTATTCCCGTTCGAAGTTATCGTTGGCCTCCTGGGTAGGCAACCCGTGGAAGGTATACTCTATGCTGCCTGCATCGTTGGTGTTGGCACCATAGATGCCCTTTATGGCGGTGTAGGATGAGAAGGCCTCACTCTGTCCGCTCTCATCGTCCTTGTATATGCCCACCACCTTGAACATCACGTTGCCCACCTTCAGGTATCGACCTATCAGCGTGTTCAAGGGCGGGATGTTATTACCGCCCTTGGCATCGAGTAGCTCCTTCGCCTGCTTATTACTCAGTATGAGCACCTTACGTTTGTCGCGGATATCGATGTCGTTGATGAAGCGTCCATGGAGCATTTCCGTCTTGTCTATCTTCGTGTGGTTGGGGTATACGCCGTTTATCGTGGTGCTGATATACGCCTCGCCATTAGACACGACAGCCGAGGTGGAATACTTTGCTCCCACCTCGTCCACATGGTCTTTGAACTGCGTCGCCGTTGTCTCGAAGTCGCGGCTTTGCAGGTGAATGTCACGCCCCTCGTCCAATCCCTGATAGGCCATCGTGGTTCGGCCACCGAAGACCATCATCGAGTTGCTGAGGAAGCGTTCCGACTGCCGCATGTTGGCGTTGATGAGTCCGTTGCCGGCTCCGAGCAGCACTATGAGCATGAAGATGCCCCATGCCACAGCGAATCCCGTCAGCGCGGTACGCAGCTTATTGCGTCGCGCCGTCTGCCATATCTCATTCAATAACTCCATCTTTTATGCGTATGATACGGTTTGTCTGCGCTCCCACGTTAGGGTCGTGGGTCACGATAATCTGTGTCATCCCCTCATCCTGGTTCAGCTGTTTCAGCAGCTGCATCACCTCTACGGAGGTCTTTGAGTCGAGGGCTCCCGTTGGCTCGTCGGCCAGTATTATCTGCGGCCTTGTTATCAGCGCCCTTGCTATGGCCACGCGCTGCTTCTGTCCGCCCGAGAGTTCGTTGGGATAGTGCTCCGCCCAGTCAAGAAGTCCCAGACGCTCCAGATACTCCAAGGCCAGGGCATGCCGCTTCTTTCGCGACACACCCTGATAGAACAGCGGCAGCTCTACGTTCTCCACCGCTGTCTTGAAGGATATGAGGTTGAATGACTGGAAGATGAAGCCTATCATCTTGTTACGGTATTCTGCGGCCTTGCTCTCGCTGAGGATGCGTATGGGCACTCCCGCCAGCTCATAGCTGCCGGAGTCGTAGTTGTCGAGGATGCCCAGGATGTTGAGCAGTGTAGACTTGCCTGATCCTGACGCACCCATAATAGACACGAACTCCCCTCGCTCAATGTCGAGCGTGATGCCCTTCAGCACATGCAACGGCTGAGCACCCTGATATGTCTTGTTGATATCCCTTAGATGAATCATCCTTTTTTCAAATTAAAAATTGAGAATTGAGAATTGAGAATTATGATTACTCAACATCTAACTGGTCAAGCATCTGTCCCATTTCTGCCTTCTTGATGCCTAAGAGGCGCATCTGGCGCAGGAACTCCGGCAGTCTGTTCTCCCTGAAGTCGCGGCGGCGTTCCTCAAGGATTCTCTCGCGGGCTCCGGCAGAGACGAAATACCCCAGTCCCCTCTTATTATATATAATGTTCTCGCGTGCCAGCTCGTCGTATGCCTTCACGGCGGTGTTGGCGTTCACCTGCAGCATCACGGCATATTCGCGCACCGACGGGATACGGTCATCGTCCCTATAGGTGCCGGCTAGTATCTCATCGCAGAGACGGTCGGCCATCTGTATGTATATCGCCTTGTCGTTAGTAAACATCATAGGTTGAGCCATTTATTGTTAATAACCTGCATGCGGCAGAAAATCTTGTATGACAGCCAATAGTGAAGGGCTGTAAGGATATAGACGATAGCGATGAGCGCATAGAAACCCGGCTTAAAGTTGTCCTGGTTCCGTATCATTGTATCATCGGGAGTATAGGCAAGGAAGTTAAATCCGTGTTTGATGGCTCCCATCACAATAAAGAAACCTATGACGATAGCGATGCTCGTTAGCAGGAACTGCCTGCGGCGGAACAGGCTGCCTCCCAGTATGTAGAGCGAATGGAAATACAACATGCATCCTACAAGCCAGAGATTAAACTCCCACTCCATGTTCCGCGGGACGAGTAAACTGAAGAAATGAGGTATTCCGCTGATGATGACGCGTCCCGTCATCATGTCGTACAGCATGCGCAGCACGTCGGCCAGCATGTATGCCGCCATGGTGCCGATGCCCGTGAGCACTATGCTGTGCAGCAGGCAGATGAGGAATTTCTCCAGATTGCTCACCGGCCACATCAGGTAGGTGGTGCGCTGGCGTGTCTCCTTGAGGTTGGAGAACACATAGCAGGCCCCGAAGAGCATCGCCACGCCCATGATAAACAGGCCGAAGCCGGACGTTTGATGCACAATGCTGCGGTAGGTGTTTAACACTGCCTCCTCGCCGTATGTCTCCGAAAGGGCCGAGTAACTGTGATAACTGATGCGAGTAAAGAACAAGTCGGCCATGAACATCACCAGCGTGTAGATGCCGAAGAGCCTTAGCCACTGGCGGCGTGAGGACAGGAACTGGCATTTCAGAGCCAGACCGAAACGGTTTATATCGAAGTTTTTCATTTCTGTTGGGTCTTATAGTTAAACAGCAGTTCGAGGTTTATCTGCGTAGCAGGGCTGCCTGTCTGGCGCTGTGCTATGACGGCATTGCCCTGCAGCGTGGGTTCGGCATAGAGTACCGTAGCGTCCATCTCCTGCGGGGTGCGGTATTCAAAGGAATACTGGTCCTGAATATCCTGCACAGAGGCATTGAGCAGCACGTCTCTGCGGTCGAGGATGACGATATGGTCAAGCATCTGCTCCACGTCGTGCACCTGATGCGTTGAGATGACGATGGTGCGGTCCTCGGTCATGTTCTGGGAAATGACGCGCCGGAACTGCGACTTCGACGGTATGTCAAGTCCGTTGGTGGGCTCGTCCATGAAAAGGTACTGCGTCTGTGTGGCCATAGCGAAGCTCATATACGCCTTCTTGCGCTGTCCCATGGAGAGTTCGTTGAGCCTGATGTCCTCGCTCAGTTCAAAATCGCGCAGGCAGTTGCCCAGCACCTCCTCCGAGAAACGCGGATAGAACGGTTTGTTCAGCTCCACATACTCCTTCATCGTCACTGATGGCAGGTCAAACTCCTCCGCCACGAGGAACATCTCACTCAGCATCTCGGGGCGACGCTTGCTCGTAGCCACGCCGTCGCACGTCACGCTGCCCTTCCCTGGGCGCAGCAGGCCTGACAGCAGGTAGAGCAGGGTGCTCTTGCCTGTGCCGTTCTTTCCTAACAGGCCGTAGATGTTGCTCCCCTCCAACTGGAGGCTGAACCCGTCGAACACGAGATGGCTCTGGCCTGCATACTTAAAACTGATGTCGTTTACTTCAATCATAATGGTTATTCATTTAGGTGGGTTTGAATCGCTATTTTCGGTGTACCACGTTAATAGTGCACTGCAAAGGTACACCAAAACTTTCCAAACCACCAAATGTTTTGCTAGAAATCTTTCGTTTGTTAACATTCTTTAATCATTCTGTGCCCCCTCGGGACGTGGGCGTCTCTCCCGCAACAACAACACGACCCAAGGGAAGCCCCCTCCCAGCCTCCCCCATAGGGGAGGTGACGTGATGGAGAGGCCAGGGACGTGAGCGTACCAAAATGGGGTACATCAAATTGGACAACCTATTGCCGATGTGTCTTGAGTTGGGAATGCTGAGAAGTGGTGAATGTGGTGCCGGTGAAGAGTTTTTTTCGGCTCTGTTTGTTGGTATATGAAAAAAATGTATTACCTTTGCAGTTGCTTAGGCTATTACGTACTATTACTGACAACAAACTACCTGAACTACAATAATGAAGAAGAGAATCCTGATGGCATTGCTTGCCGTGCTGGTGTGTACCGGCATCTTGGCGGGCGAACGCTACAATTTCAATGCGGGCTGGGAGCTGGCCCTTGGTGAAGGTTCCATGAATGGCGGACGTGGCGGCGATGGTGCCGCGTGGCAGTCGGTCACGCTGCCCTATGCCTGGAACCAGCACGAGGCCTTCTCGCGCAACTGCGGAGAGCTCTCCGACACCGTGATGTGGTATCGCAAGTATTTCCGCTTGCCCAAGAGCGCCAAGGGCAAGAAGGTATTCATAGAATTTGAGGGAGCACGCTTCGGTGCCCAGGTGTTCATCAACGGTCACGACCTGGGGTGGGCCGAGAATGGCGTGATGGCCTTCGGCTTCGACCTCACACCTTATATTATATATGGCAAGGAAAACGTACTTGCCGTGATGGTAGACAATGACTGGAACTACCACGAGAAGTCTTCTGCCTCCATCGGTCCCGACGGAAAGGAGAAACCCGGCTCCGCCTTCCAGTGGAACAACAAGAACTTCTACTGCAACTACGGCGGCATCAACAAGAGGGTGTGGCTGCACGTGGCCGACCCCGTCTATCAGACGCTGCCGCTCTACAGCAATATGGGCACTACGGGTGTTTACGTCTATGGCAGCGACTACGACATCAGCGCGAAGAAGATGACGTGCCATGTGGAGTCGCAGGTGGTGAACAGCACGAAGAAACGCAAGACGGTACGCCTGCACGTTGACGTAACAGACATGGACGGCGTGACCGTTGCCTCCTTCGACGGAGAGCAGCGTGACATCGCGGGTGGCGACACCGTGACACTCAAGGCGCAGAGCCCCATGCACGACATGCACTTCTGGTCGTGGGGATATGGCTACCTCTATACTGTGAAGTCGTCGCTCATCACCGATGGCAAGCCCGGCGACACGCAGAGCATCAGGACGGGATTCCGCAAGACGGCCTTCAAGGACGGCATGATATACCTTAACGACCGCGTGCTGCAGATGAAGGGCTTCGCACAGCGCTCCACCAATGAATGGCCCGCCGTGGGCATCTCCATTCCCGAATGGATGTCTGACTACAGCAACGGCCTCGTCCTGGGCTGCAACGGCAACATGTTCCGCTGGATGCACGTGACACCCTCGAAGCAGGATGTGGAGTCGTTCGACCGCCTCGGCCTCATCCAGGCCCTTCCTGCCGGCGATGCCGAGAAGGATGTGACGGGTCGCCGCTGGGAGCAGCGCTGCGAATTGATGCGCGATGCCACGATATACAACCGCAACAACCCTTCCGTACTCTTCTATGAGGGCGGCAACAACAATATCAGCGACGAGCACATGGCTGACCTTATCGCCATTCGCGATGCCTACGACCCGCATGGTGGCCGCGCTGCGGGATCAAGGAATATGCTCTACTCCCAGAATGCCGAATACGGCGGTGAGATGCTCTATGTGAACCGTTCCTCTACGAAGCCGATGTTCCAGATGGAGTACTGCCGCGACGAGGGCATACGGCGCTATTGGGACGAGTGGTCATACCCCTACCACAAAGAGGGAGTGGGTCCGCTATACCGCGGCTCACGTCCCGTGGATTACAACCATAACATGGACGGCCTCGCCGTAGAGAACATCGTCAGATGGAACGAATACTGGGTGGCGCGCCCCGGACAGGGTAACAGCGTGAACAGCGGCGGAGCGAAGATAATCTTCTCCGACTCCAACACCCACGCCCGTGGCGAAAAGAACTACCGCACCTCTGGCGATGTGGACGCCATGCGTCTGCCAAAGGACTCATGGTACGTGCATCAGGCCATGTGGGACGGATGGGTAGACACCGAGAAGGACCATACCTACATCATAGGACACTGGAACTACGGGAACGAGAACGGGAACGAGAACGGGAACGTAAAGAAGCCTGTCTATGTCTGCTCTACCGGCGACGATGTGGAGCTCTTCCTCAATGGTAAGAGCCTTGGCAAGGGCATACGCTCCCATACGTTCCTCTTCACCTTCAAGGATGTGGAATGGGAGCCCGGCACACTTAAGGCCGTGTCGTACAAGGACGGCAAGGAAGTCAGCACGCACGAGATAAAGACCGTCGGCAAGCCCGTGGCCCTCAAGCTGACGTGGGTTAACGCTAACGGGAACGATAACGGGAACGGGAACGATAACGGGAACGAAAGCTCAAAGCTTAATGCTCAATGCTCAATGCTCAATGGTTTCCGTGCTGACGGCAGCGACCTGCGCATAGCACAGGTGGAGGCCGTAGACAAAGACGGCAACCGTCATCCCCTGGCCCATGACATGATATCCTTCTCCCTCAGCGGCTGCGGCACCTACCTCGGTGGCGTGAGCGGCTTCGTGAGCGAGGAGGAGAAGGCCCTCAACGCCTCTGAGGCCTCGCCCGAGGGCGGACATGCCAAGAGCAGCAATGATATAGGCTCCGCACGCCTCATGCTGGAGGCCGGTGTGATACGCGTCCTGGTGCGCTCCACCACTACCCCTGGCAATATCACACTCACCGCCTCCGCTCCCGGCTATGCCGCCGTAAGCCTCACCGCCACTACTACTGCGGTGCCCGTGAAGGACGGCTTCTACGTCGATGCACAGGGACAGCCCACAGAGGCCGACTGGGGCAAGGTGCTGCCGTCATACCTGAAGCGCGGCGAGACACCTCTGACGCCATCATTCGTGCAGCACCTCACGTCGGTGCCCGTGAAGGGTGTGGAGGTACCCGTCAACCAAGAGGATGCCGCAAAGATGTATGACGGCATCGAGGCTACTGACAAGGGCATGTATGGCATCTCATCGTGCTGGACCTCTGACGGCAACCTGGAGAACGCCTGGGTAAAGGTGACACTGGAGCGCCCCGCAGCCATCAAGCAGATAGCGCTGCGCATGAACGGATTCCGCAACTCGGCATACCCGCTGCAGGTATATGCCGGAGACACTCTCATCTGGGAGGGATATACCGACAAGACGCTCGGATGCAGCTACCTCCACATTGAGAAGCCCGTCATGTCTGACCGATATGAGATACGCATGATAGGCCCCATGCTGCAGCAGGAAGCCTTCGGCAATATCAACGAGCTGGCTGCGAAGAAAAACGTCTCCACAAAGGCCTCCTCGTCAAACCGCCTCTCAATCATCGAGATGCTGTTTAATGAATAGGAAATAGTCTTATAACTCAACTATCACGCCTGCCCCGTCGCTGTCAATGGACATCGGTGGGGCAAGTTTTCTTATGTCGACCAGAACCCTCTCCGTCTTGGGATAGAGGGTCTTCACGGCCTTGCAAATGCGGTATGCCACATGTTCGAGCAGGTTGCTGGGAACAGACATCTCCTGCCTGATAATCTCTGACAGATGGGCATAGCTGAGTGTGCCGCTGAGGTCGTCGCTCTCGCAGGCCGAGAGAAAAGGGTAGTCAACGACTACGTTAAGCACATAGTCGTTGCCTACCACACGTTCCTGCTCCAACACCCCGTGCTTGGCGTGAAGGCGCAGGTTCTTTATGTAAATCTGATTAGCCAATGCTTAATGCTTAAAGCTTAATGCTTAATGCTTAATGCTTAATGCTTCAATCCAGATGGAACACCTCCTTGATAGGAATGGTGACAGGAGAATTGTCCTTTGGGTTCACCTCCATGATGTCAGCCATCATGTCCCACCACTTCTGCGTAATGGGGTCGATGCCGTTGGAGGTATCCTGCGAGTTTCCCTCGCCTGAGCACTCCTGATATCCAAAGAGGATATTCGTATCCTTGTCCCAGTAGATACTATAGTTGCTTACTCCACCGTCCTTGATCATCTTTACCAACTCTGGCCAGATAGCGGCATGGCGCTTCTGATACTCTTCCTCACAGCCAGGCTTGAGGAACATCTTAAATGCAAATCGTGTCATAGGTTTTCAAAATATGTGTGGGCTTCCCCACCGTTAGGTTATGTTAGTGATTCAACTTTCTGAAGTACGCATATTCTTTTCTCTACCACGAATTTCTCGAATTTCACGAATTTTTTGCTGCGCACTGTAATTCGTA
>CAJOOC010000099.1 GCA_905236165.1 uncultured Prevotella sp.
AGAAATCAGAAGACGTTGGAAGAAGGAAGGCTACACCATTGGTGAGCTGTATGTGAACGGAGAGTATCGCTGCAACACGCTGGAGCCACAGGATCGTGGCTTTAAGAGCAGCATGAGCAGCATGTCGATTCAAGAGACAAAGGTGCCAGGCAAGACCGCCATACCTACCGGAACCTATGTATGTCACATGCACTGGATGGCGAAAAGGAAGAAGATGCGCCCTCAGCTGATGGATGTGCCGGGATTCTTCGGAATCTTCATCCATGAGGGCAACACGGTAAAGGACACCCGAGGCTGCATCTTGCTTGGCGAGAACACCAGCAAGGGCTTCCTCAGCAGTTCGAAGAAGCACGTCATCGCCCTATCAGAAGCCATCACCGACTGCGATGACAGACAGGAAATGGTGTGGGTGACGGTGACGACAACAAATTGAAAATTGAAAATTGAAAATTGAAAATTATCGCGGGTGGGAGCCAGGGACGTGGGCATCCTGCCCGCGATGCCGGGAGGCATATAACACTGATGTTGATGTCGTCCTTTTTCTGTCGCGGGTGTTTCTGTCCCCCGGGAAACGGGGGAAGTGAAGGGGGTTGTACCACGTCCCTGGTGGACAACGTTTATTCATGCGCCAGCTTTGTTGTCTCTGTTGTCCAAGTTGTCTCCTTAAAAAACATCCAGTTGTCTTTTCTAAGCCTAAAGCAGCTAACACCACTCGAACTTCAGAAACTTGAAACAACTAAGATAACTAAGACAACTTTTTTCCATTCGGTTCAGAGGTAGTCGATGTGTCTTGCGTTGGGAACATAGGATAGTAGATGTTGGTGAACCATTGTCGACATGTTCCTGTAACTACAAAAAAATGCACTGCTGGTCTTCACGACTGGCAGTGCACTCAAAAGAATGTTGAACTTTGTATTATTTAAGTAATAAATGCAAAATGTCAAACAATCTTTTCTAACCTAATAACTAAAACCTAAATCTATTATATATCTACTAACCTAAACAATATCTTTTCAAAGTTTGACCGTCTTGGGGGTAGGTGAGGTTTTTGAAACCTTCCCTTGCCCTTCGACTGCATCAATGTTATCCCTTTTTGATCTTTTACCTAACCTTGCTAACCTAAATCAATCTATAATTTCTACTAACCTAAACAATCTTTGCTTTTTCTTTTTGACGATGCAAAGGTACGACTATTTTGCTGTGTGCGCAAACAATTTTGGTAAAAATCGTTCATTATTGTTTGATATATTGATAATTATCAAGTGTTGTTAGCGCACACAACATAAATTAACGGATATTTTGGTTCTGTTAACCATAACCACGGGATATCGCCCTTCTTAGCCCTGTGCTTCATGCCTGACGAAACATTTTGTAAGCATAAAATTTGCGTATTTCGAGTTTTATTTGTAATTTTGCAGGGTTAGTTTGAATTTTCTAAATAAATCTGTTTATCTACGATAAAAATATGCAAAAGATATTATTGTCGCTCGTGTTGCTATTCTCTCTGTGTATCAAGGGTTTTGCAGTTCAGTGGTTCGATGGCAGCGTGACGGTGAGATATAATGTTGTTGGCGACCTTGCGCCTGTGGCCCGTATTGCCCTTAATATGTTTGAGGAGGATATGGAGATGGTGACGGGCAAGCGTGCCTACCAGCATGAGGTGTCGAGGATTGACATCTATGAGCTTGACAAGCTGACAAGGTACCAGTTAGAGATGCTGAAGCGCACGAAGCTTGTTACGGAGCGCCTGCTGACGGAGCAGGACTCGTATCTCGTGACGGTTTATCGCGGACACATATATATAATAGGTAATAACGGTCGTGGTACGGCCTACGGCATCCTTGAGTTGTCGCGACAAGCAGGTGTGTCGCCCTGGGTATGGTGGGGCGACGTGACGCCGGAGCGTAAGGAGGAGCTGTATATGATGAGCGACTTCAATAAGTTTGAGAGCCCTTCGGTGAAGTATCGCGGCATATTCATCAACGATGAGGACTGGTCGACGCGCGTATGGGCGCATAAAACGGTTGAGCCGGAGTCGCCCAAGGGTACCATAGGTCCCAAGACCTACCGTAGGATCTTCGAGCTGATGCTTCGCCTCAGGGCCAATACCCTTTGGCCGGGCATGCATGAGGGCACGAAGGCGTTCTTTGCCGTTCCGGGCAACAAGGAGCTGGCCGACTCTTTCGACATCGTGGTGGGTTCGTCGCATTGCGAACCCCTTCTGAGGAACAATGTCTCGGAATGGGACACGAATGCTCGCGGCGCGTATAACTTCATCACCAACAGGAAGAATGTGGAGAAATACTGGATGGAGCGCCTTAAGGAGGTAAAGGGACAGGATGTGCTCTTCACCATCGGCATGCGCGGCATCCATGATGGAGCTATGGAGGGTTGCAAGACAAAGGAGGAGAAGCTCAGCGGCCTGCAGGCTGCCATAGACTGTCAGAGAGGTCTGATACAGAAATACTATGACAAGAACGTGACTCGCGTGCCTCAGGTGTTCATTCCTTATAAGGAGGTGCTCGACATCTATGAGTCGGGGCTCGCAGTGCCAGAGGATGTGACGCTGATGTGGTGTGACGACAACTACGGCTATATGACCCGCCTGAGCGACGCGGCCCAGCAGCAGCGTCCTGGCGGCGGTGGCGTATATTATCACCTAAGCTACTGGGGCAGGCCCCACGACTACCTGTGGCTCACTTCGACGCAGCCGGGACTGATATACTCCGAGATGAAGGCTGCCTACGACCATAACTGCAAGGACGTATGGATAGCAAATGTGCACGACCCGAAGGTGTCAGCCTACGACCTGTCACTCTTCATGGATATGGCGTGGAACATCAACAGTGTGGGTCCCACAAAGCTAAACGACCATCTGAAGAGCTGGCTGAAGCAGCAGCTGGGTGTGGCGACGGCATTCAAGGCTGCTCCGATCATGCAGAAGTTCTACCAGCTTTGCGGCATGCGACGCCCGGAGTTCATGGGATGGACACAGACGGAGCTGGACAAAAAGAAATACGTCAGGGGCAATTCGCTGCCTGCTGGCACGGAGTTCTCTGAGACGGAGTTCGGTGGTGAGCTGGAGCGCTATTTGGAGGATTACGACAACCTCGTTGAGCGCGTGAAGGAGATAGGCCGCAATGATGCCACCTTCTTCTCCATCGTGCAGTATCCTGTGGAATGTGCTGCCGCTATGGCCCATAAGCACCTGGATGCACAGCTGGGCGACACCGTCAGCGCAGTATATTATCAGGAGCGCATCAAGGAGCTGACGCGACAGTACAACGCGATGAGCGACGGCAAGTGGGACGGTCTGATGGACTATAAGCCTCGCGGCCTGCCCGTCTTCAACGACTTTACTACCAACGACTCTACCACCCTGCGTCGCGGAAAGAGCCGTCCGCTGTCAGAGACCGGCCTCGATGGCTGCGTGGTGCGCAATGCCGACACCTACGATGCCTCTGAGGGCACGGTGCAGCCGATAGAGATGCTGGGTCACAGCATGAAGGCGGTGAGCATAGCCAAGGGCGGAAGCCTGACATATCGCTTCACGGCCACAAAGGACGGCAAGGCGGTAATACGCACGGCGCTGATCCCTACGCAGCCCAGCGACAAGGGCGACATACGCTACAGCGTCAGCCTGGACGGCGGCGAGCCTGTGGTATATTCACTCAAGGAGCCGTTCCGCTCCGAGAGGTGGAAGCAGAATGTGCTGAGAGGCCAGGCGCTGCGCATCACCGACGTTGACATCACGCAGGGACAGCATACGCTGACCATCACGGCCCTCGACGACCATATCGTCTTTGACCAATGGATGCTTGACTACAAGAAAGACCGGCAGTTCTATCTGTTCCCAGTGGCTGAAACCCTCACGGGCTCGCCGTACAGGAGGAAGTAAGGGCTGACTGTGATGGTATCGCAGACCCTCTGACGGATTAAAGCACGAATTTTTTTAAGACGATGATACGGAAGTGTATTATTTGGATATTAGGTGTTGTGGCTGTCTTGCTACTTCTGGTAGGCGGCTTCATACTTTTCATGCTAACCGATACAGGCCAGCAGTGGGCTACGCGTATCTACTTAGATACCGTTAGGGAGGAGCTGGGCACGAAGCTCAACGTGGGCAGTTTCCGTGTGCATCCTATCAGCGGCAGGCTGTCACTTCACGATATGGAGCTCTACGACAAGGCCGGCGTGAAGATGCTCAAGGTTGACACCGCAGAGGTGGGCATAGACGTGATGAAACTGTTCTACAATGAAATCATCATTGACCGCATCAAACTGGCCGGAGCTTCTTCGGTACTATACAAGAATAATCCCGACAGCGCCGCCAACTATCAGTTTGTGGTTGATGCCCTGTCGAAGAAGAAAGACAAGAAGGAGAAAAAGAAGAAGAGTCCCTTCAAGGTGTATATGGACATCAAGGAGGCATCCATCAGCAGAACCGACTTCAAATGGGACATCTTGTCGGCACCCTCCAAGGGTAAGGACACCCTTGACGCGAACCATATCGACATTCGCAACTTCCATGTTACCCTCTCAGGCAGCTTTAAGAACAAGCAGTTCCTGACGGGACAGCTGAAAGACCTGGGCATAGAGGAGCGTAAGTCGGGTATAGTGTTGCGTCTTGACCGTGGAAGCATTGACATGATGCTGAAGCGCAATGTACAGATGACCCTTGAAGGTCTGTCGGGCAAGTACAGGGACAAACGTGTGGGTTTCAAGAAGCTGACAATGGAGCAGCAGGATGGTGCCTTCAACTTCAAGCGCCCCATGAACGTACAGGCAGAGGAACTGACATACTTCTGCAATAACGGCAAGCCCCGCAAGAACACGGGACGTCCACATCGCGGATGGTTCGACCAGGGACATCTCAACAGCACGGTGAACATGGATGTCAATGTGGGGTGCATCTCTGCTGACAGCACAAAGCTATACGTGAACAGTTTCTCCGCTTACGACAAGGACAGCGGGCTGGACATAAAGAACTTCTCATCGTTCGTAACCATCACGAAGGACAATATCTTCCTGACGAAGGCAAAGATTGCCCTTGCGCGCACGCGCGTAAGAATAGATAAGGTACAGGCGAAATACCATCTCATCCCTGCAGACAAGGAAAGGGGCACGAAGAGCTCTGTAGAACTGCACATACAGGACTTCCCGCTAACGGCAAAGGTATATCTTCAGGATATCGCGAAGCCCTTTGCTCCTGTGCTCAGCAACTTTACCACTCCGCTGAACCTCGACCTAAAGGTTGGAGGCACCCTCGACAGGCTGCTCTTCAAGGATATCGTCATCACAAACTTCGACAACCGTCTGCGTCTTACGGCAGAGGGCGACCTGTGTGACGTGCTGAAGAAGCACGACCTCTGCCTGCACTTCAGCGATATACACCTTGATGCGCGTAACGGTATCAATGATATCATCGTGAACCACTTCTCGAAGAAGGT
Organism: uncultured Prevotella sp.; assembly: GCA_905236165.1. Classification (GTDB taxonomy): domain Bacteria; phylum Bacteroidota; class Bacteroidia; order Bacteroidales; family Bacteroidaceae; genus Prevotella. Next base: position 5,451 of record CAJOOC010000099.1, read on the forward strand.
TCGCCTGAAGATGCAGCGCCAGATGAGGGCGGTAGGCGATATAGCATTTAGTGGAAACCTCGGCATCTTCTTTAAGAAACAGACCGTAAGCGGCAAGCTGTTTACACGCTTCGGCGATGTGGAGTTCGGCTTCCATATCAACGGTTGGACGCACTTCCTGAAGGGCTGGATGACGGCCAGCCAGTTGAAGCTGGGCGAGATTATGAATGCCCCAGGCTTTGAGGTGTTGGATGCCCAGGCGCGCTACAATGTGAACATCTCGAAGAAGAGCGAGGTATCGAAGGCTTCGAAGGCCCGAGGCGGTCGTCTGCCTATCGGTGAGCTTGAGGCAACCCTTGGCGGAGCGCGCTACAAGATACTGAAGTTCAAAAATATCTCAGCCAGCATCAATAGCGACGGAGTGAAAGCCGATGGCGCCGTGAGGTTCGCAATGAAATATGCCGATGTGGAAGCCAACCTGGAGTATGTCCAGACAGACAAAGAGCAGCACTACAGCATACGTCCACACATACGCCGACATGAGAAATTCTCGCGTCTGTTGGACAAATACAAAAAAGAGTCAGAGATTATTCGCAAGAATAGAAAAAAATAGTTACTGTACGCCTACTGAACCTGTCATTAATATGCACCGAAATCATGAATACATCAGACCTAAATATATTATTATCTACGAATGTTGAGGGAATCCGCTCCTATCTCATAGGCCATCCCACGGTGTTCTCCTTTGCGATAATAGCCGTCATTTCGCTGATGATTCTCATTGTCTTCGTCATCATCCCGATGAGGATGGCAAGGAAGAAAATCAGTCGCAAGCATTCTCAGCAGCGGGAACACTGGAAGAAGCTGCGGCAGATGGTGCAGTATGAGACTCAGACCTACACGTGGCATCTGAACAAGGGTCTCTTGCAATTCCAGAAAGAGTTTGCCAAGAGCCACAAGCTGCCGGAGCTGGCATCAGCCCGCAAGCTGGAATTGAGGATACACCCCTCTTACCGTCAGCAATGGGAGGATATGCTCAAGAGCTTTGATGAAGGCGGCATGCACAAGGTGCGGCTCTTAATCAATACCCAGATGTCACCCTCGGCCACAACGGAGGAATGGCATTATTTCGATATTATCTATGATGTGACATCGGAGATGCATGAACACAAGACGATGTGGGGCGTTGTACGCGATGCTGACACCGAAGAGAACGACAGCAAGAAACTGAAGGCCTGCTATGAGGAGATAGGACGTACGGAAATCAAGGAGAAGCAGCTGATGGAAATCGCGCCGCAGCTGTTTGGCGACCTGCAGGAGATTATCGATATGGCCGAGACGTTTATTGACGAGGATAAGAAGAGTTCCGCCTCGTTCGAATATAAGATTGACAAGCTCCAGAAGACCCTCAATGAGGTGATGTAAAACCCGCAAAAACAGCTAAGACATTGAGTAACACAAAGAAACAAATACGCAGCGAACGTAACATTATCGACCTCTGCCTGCAGGGGTCAAGGTGGCGTCACATAGATTCAGAGGCAGACATCTACAATGTCATCCGTAACCAGCATCCTGATGAGCATGCCAAGAAGGATGACATCATCTCAACCTTTGCCCAGTCAGGCTCATATCGCTTCAAGGTACGTGCCGATATGCAGAATGACGGCACCTATCCCTGGTGGCTGTTGCTTTACAGCGTCAGCATAGACAACGAAGGCAATCGCGATGTGTTGGGCCTGCTTGTCGACATAGAGAGCGAGAAAAGGCGCGAAGAAGAGGTGGACAAGGCCAAGTTGACGCTGCAGACAGGCCGTAGGAAAGAGAAGTTCTTCAAGTATGTAAATCAGGAGATTGGCTTTTATCTTCATAACCTGCTCAGCAGGCAGAGTATCGTGGATATCAAGCGCGTCATCAGCAACATAAACCAGTATACGGTCATGCAGAATGGTCAGTTGGAATACAAGAACGAGACCATAGATGTAGAGACGATAATGAGGTCGGTATATGAGGACTACCGCCAGTATATCCCTGATGGTGTCAGCTATCTCTTCGTGCCTGGAGCGAAGAAGCTCATCGTTGACGGCGACCCTGCTATGATAAGGGAGATAATGAACCAGTTCCTGTGTAATGCAGTCAAATTCCTCAAGCCCGACAATGATGACGGGCAGAAAGGCTTCATCACAGTCGGTTGGCAGTATGACTTCACGCTTCGCGAGGTACAGATGTTTGTTGAGGACAACGGCTGCGGCCTCTCAGAGAAGGAACAGGCCACTTGTTTCGACGGACTCTGGAAGGGTGATGAGAAAAAACGCGGCCTTGGAATCGGACTCTCCCTTGTGAAGCATCATGCCGAGGCGATGGGCTTTCAGGTGATGCTGTTCAGCGAAAAGGGCGTGGGCAGCAGGTTTGAGATAAGAAAGATAATGACAAAGACAGAGGCTTAATAAAAGAGGAATATGCACACACTATATTCATTCAAAGCAATTGGCTGGGCCACATTGGGCCTGCTGCAGGTCGACAGCGGCAACTCCGAATACTTCACCGTTGCGGCGATATTCCTGATTGCCATTGCGGTGCTGGCGGCTGCGATATTGTTCTATATAATAAGTAAGAACGTAAGGCTGACGCAGTCGCTGCAGAAAGAGCGACAACTGCGCAACCTTGTAAGAGACTATACAAAATACGTCGTATGGACGGTGCGAGATGAATATGTCACGTTCTCAGGCAAATATACGGATGCTGCTGGGATACCCTCCCTGCAGATGTCGCTGACGGAGCTCTCAACCTATGTGCTTCCTGACAGCAAAGCCTCGTGGCAGTCGTTCATAGATTTTAACAAGAAAGAGGGCCGCCGGCAGATACGCCTCCATATACAGTTTGGCAGCGAGCCCCACTGGTATGAGATGGACTATGTGGTGAAGGCCGGTCTGCAAAAGCATGTCTCTGGTATCATGATATGTGTTGACCATCTTGTGGAGCAGGAAAAGAAGATGCAGGAACTGCAGAGCGAGACGCAGGAGGTATCGTTGAAGCAGAGTTTCCTCTCCAATATCTCACACGACCTGCGCACACCTCTCAATGCTGTATCAGGGTTTACCCAGCTGATGACGGCAGACGGCATAGAACTTAGCGACGAGGAGATGAAAGAATATAATGCCCTGATACACCAGAATTCGGAACTGATGCTCAGGATGATAGACGGCGTGATGATGAAGTCGCAGCTTGAGACGGGCGAGATGAAGATGAAACCGACAGAGATATCTGCCACCGACTTCATCGAAGCAACTTATCAGACTCATGCCATCCTCGTCCCAAGAAACATAGAGTTCATCGTCAGTCAGGATTCTCCTGACCGCAAGGTGCTCTTCGACCGCCACCGTACGCAGCAGGTCATAAACAACTTCCTGTCAAACGCCTTCAAGTTCACGCCAGAGGGAAGCGTCACCGTAGGTTGGCAATACCTTCAGGAGAGCGACGAAGTGGAGTTCTTCTGTCAGGATACAGGCATCGGCGTTAAGGAAGAGGACCGTATACACCTCTTCGACCGTTTCTATAAGGTGGAGGAGAATGCAAAGGGTACGGGACTGGGACTCGATATTTCCCGCACCATCATAGAGAAGCAGGACGGCAAGATCGGGGTAGAGAGTGAGTATGGCAAAGGTTCGCGCTTCTGGTTCCGCTTCAAACAGCATGTGGTGACGATGCTGCTTCTCCTGCTGCCTATGTGCACAGCGCTGCTCACTACCTCGTGCCATCATGACACAAACGCGGAGAACCCACTCACGCCACATGTTGAAACTGAGATTGACGACACATCAACCGAGATTATAACATGGGGAACGCTGATGCTGCCGATATGTGTGATGTTGGTGATAGGATGCGTCTATACCCACAAACAGACACGCCTGTTAGAGGTGTCGCTTGAGGAGGTCAGTTACCAGAACGACCTCGCCTTCAAGGGAGCCGACATTAACAGGCTTGATTCAAAGGATGTAATATTGAAGGCCCTCGACAGCATGCATCCAGACTATAAGGGCGTGAAGAGCGAAATCATTACCGCTCTGGAAGTCCCAGGGGAGCATTGCTATGATGCTGTAGGCTACAGAAACGGTGAGGAGCTATGGTGGCGTTGCCGCTTTGCCGTAAACAACGACGGGACAGCCTACGGCTATCTGCTCAATGTCGATGCAGAACACAAACTGCAGGACCTGTTAGAACATGCCATCCACGACTCTGACGAGGCAAAGGAGAAAGATACCTTCCTGCAGCGCATGAACAGGGAGATACGCGGTCCGCTTGACATCATCACCTCTGCATGCGACGTGCTGACAGAGGGGAATCCTGACGAAGAACAGAAGGCAAGGCTCTTCGAGGACATACAGAAGAACAGCGACAAACTGACAAAGCTCATCAACGACATACTGCAGTTCTCGCGCATAGAAAGTGGAAGGCTGCAGATCTCCAAGGAATGGGTGAAGATTGACGACTTCTGTCATGATTTCTTTGCTAAGGCGCAGCAGATGATACCTGCGGGCATCACTTTCGAAATGTGTCCTGGACGTGACGATATCTATTGCGAGACAGATCTATTGCGCCTCAATGACATCTGCATGCAATACTTCGATAATGCGTTGCGCTATGCACACCGTCAGGGCGACAACATCCTTTTCGGATGGAAATATTTCCTGGGTAAGAACAGGGTACAGATTTTCGTGGAAGATTCAGGCGACGGCATAGAGGACAAGAAGGTGAAGGACGTCTTTGATGTCTTCTGGCGCGATACAAGTTTCTCCAGCGGGGTAGGAATAGGTCTTACCATAGCCAAGGAGTTGGCAGAGAAACTTGGAGGCCACATCAGCGCCAAGTCCGAGTACCACAAGGGCTCACGCTTCTCCGTATGGCTGCCGGCAAGAATCGGAGAAATGACGAAATAAAAACGACCACGAATTACTCGAATTTCACGAATTAGTTGCGCAACGCATATTGTTTGGCGTACATAAAATTCGTGTAATTCGTG
>CAJOOC010000100.1 GCA_905236165.1 uncultured Prevotella sp.
CAGAGCCAAGCTTGCTTGGACTATGCCGAGCGTGAGCATCTTATCTAACTGACAGTATGCGCCGAAAGAAAACAAAAAGATGACAAAACGTCAAACCCATAAAAATTAAACACTACGGTGGGAATTAATAGAACCCACCTTAAAGAAATCATTAATTGTCTGTGAATATAATAAGTGGACTGATATCACGCCGTGATGATTCGCAACTGCGTATGTTTGCGGAATTCGAGGGTGATATTAACAAGATATTTGAGATGGGTAAGGAGGATGACATGCCCGTACTCATTACCCGTAATATGGTGAATTTTGCAGGTGTGCTGACCTCTGTCACCATTGCGCGTGATGCCACAAGACAGGTGATAAAATACCTTGAGCGGCATCGGAACCAGAATTTTGCGATGTTCTGCCAGAAGGACGTTTCTATTGAAGAGCCTACTGCAGAAGATCTCTGTCAGCATGGTGTGATAGCGCAGCTGCTGAAGGTGTTTGAGATTCCCGGTCACGACAACCAGTATGCCTTCATTGCCCAGCCGCTGTCGCGCTGCGTGCTTACGGAGGTGATACAGGAGGAGCCGTTCATCAAAGGCCACGTGGTTCCCACGCCTGAGACGGAACCGGGTGATGACGATCTGGAGTACAGCACTATCGTCAACGACCTTCATGTGCGTATGAGGGAATACATAGAGAAGAACGATACTCCGCCGTTTGAGCTTCAGATGTCGATTGCCGAAATCGCCAACAAGGCGTATTTCCTCAATATGGTGTCATACCACATGCCCTTCAAACTCTCTGAGAAGATGCGGCTCCTTGAGTATGACGACATGAAGATGCGTGCCCTTGACCTCTTGCAGCTCCTCAACCGCGAAATACAGTATGCCGACCTGCGCCTTGACATACAGAACCGCACCCAGCATACCATCAACAATGAGCAGCGCGAGTATTTCCTGCGCCAGCAGCTGAAGAACATCAACAAGGAGCTGGGCAACGAGGAAGGCGGCCCCGAGAAGAAGAAACTCCGTGAGAAGGCCAAGACGAAGAAATGGAACAAGGCCACTCAGGAGGTCTTCGAAAGGGAGATGGAGCGCCTGGATCAGCTGAACGTTCATAGTGCCGACTATAACACGCAGCTGACATACCTACAGCAGATAGTGGATCTGCCCTGGGAAGAATATACCACCGACGACCTTAACCTCGACCGTGCGGAGAGGATACTCAACCGCGACCATTACGGAATGGAGAAGGTGAAGGAACGCATTCTGGAGTATATCGCCGTGCTGAAGCTTCGTGGTGACCTGAAGTCGCCCATACTGTGTCTCTACGGCCCTCCTGGTGTGGGCAAGACATCGCTGGGTAAGAGCGTTGCCGATGCCCTGAAGCGCAAATACGTCAGAATGAGCCTCGGAGGCCTGCATGATGAGGCCGAGATACGTGGGCACAGGCGCACGTACGTAGGCGCGCTGCCCGGACGAATAATAAAGAATATAGAAAAGGCCGGCTCAAGCAATCCTGTCTTCATCCTCGACGAGATAGACAAGGTGACGCAGAACACCCATAATGGCGACCCTGCATCAGCGTTGCTGGAGGTGCTCGACCCAGAGCAGAACGGTGCCTTCCACGATAACTACCTCGATATGGACTATGACCTCTCGAAGGTGATGTTCATAGCTACGGCCAACGACCTCTCCACCATCCCCGGTCCGCTTCGCGACCGCATGGAGATAATAGAGGTCAGCGGCTATACCACCGAGGAGAAGATAGAGATAGCTAAGCGCCACCTCGTGCCGCGTGAGAAAGACAAGACGGGACTGAAGTCGATGAAGTCGCTCACGTTCCGCAAGAATGCCCTTGAATTCATCATCGAGCGCTATACCCGCGAAAGCGGCGTCAGACAGCTTGAGAAGCAGATCAACAAGGCGCTGAGAAAGGAGGCCTTCTATCTCACTCGCGACGGTGAGGCTGCCTACGACAAGATTACCGTTGAGGCTATAGAGTCGCTGCTGGGCAAGCCGCCGTTCTATCGCGATATATATCAGGGCAACGACTACGCCGGCGTGGTCACAGGCCTCGCCTGGACAAGTGTGGGCGGTGAGATACTTTTCATCGAGACTTCTTTGTCGAAGGGCAAGGCCGGGAAACTCACTCTTACGGGCAACCTGGGCGACGTGATGAAGGAGAGTGCCGTGATAGCGTTGGAATATGTCAAAGCACATGCCGACGTGCTGAATGTTGACAGCCGTATCTTCGAACAATGGAACATGCACATCCACGTGCCTGAGGGCGCAACGCCCAAGGACGGACCGTCTGCCGGAATCACAATAGCCACCAGTATCGCCTCGGCCCTGATACAATGTAAGGTTCGCAAGAACGTTGCTATGACCGGCGAGATAACGCTTCGCGGCAAGGTACTGCCTGTTGGAGGCATCAAGGAGAAACTTCTTGCTGCCAAGAGGGCGGGCATTACAGATATAATGCTGTGCTCTGCCAACCAGAAGGATGTGGAGGAGATTCCTCAGGAATATCTGAAGGGCGTCACCTTCCATTATGTAGAGAATGTGCAGGACGTATGGGATTTTGCGCTGACCAACGAGAAGGTCGCCCATCCGGTAGATTTGTCTGTAGAAGAGGAAAAGAAATCGAATAGTGACATTTGAATTACAACATACTGACCCATACTCATCAGCCCGTGCCGGTAAGATAACGACCGATCACGGCAGCATCCTGACCCCTATCTTCATGCCTGTAGGCACGGTGGGCTCGGTGAAGGCTGTGCATTTCGAGGAGCTGAGGCGTCAGGTTATGGCTCAGATTATCTTGGGCAACACCTATCACCTGTACCTCCGTCCCGGCCTTGAACTCTTGCGCAAGGCTGGCGGGTTGCACAGGTTCATAAGGTGGGAAAGACCCATGCTGACCGATTCTGGCGGCTTTCAGGTGTTCTCCCTGACAGGCATCCGTAAGCTGAAGGAAGAAGGCTGTGAGTTTCGCAGCCATATTGACGGCTCGAAGCATTTCTTCACCCCCGAGAACGTGATGGATACTGAGCGCATCATCGGTGCCGACATCATGATGGCCCTCGATGAATGCCCTCCCGGACAGAGCGACTGGCAGTATGCACGCAAGTCGCTCGACCTTACACACCGCTGGCTCGACCGCTGCCTGAAGCGCTTCAATGAGACGGAGCCTCTGTATGGCCATAGCCAGTCGCTGTTCCCCATCGTGCAGGGCTGTACCTTCAAGGACCTGCGCAGGGAGTCGGCACAGTTTGTGGCCGATAAGGGCTGTGACGGTAACGCTATCGGAGGTCTTGCCGTTGGCGAGCCTACCGAGACGATGTATGAGATGGTTGAGGTGGTTAATGAGATACTGCCCAAGGACAAGCCGCGTTACCTGATGGGTGTCGGTACACCTTGGAACATCCTTGAAAACATAGAGCGCGGAGTGGATATGTTCGACTGCGTTATGCCCACTCGCAACGGGCGTAATGCGATGCTTTTCACCTATGAGGGCACGATGAACATGAAGAACAAGAAGTGGGAGGACGACTTCACGCCTCTTGACCCCGATGGCTGCGACATCGACCGCGTGACTACGAAGGCTTATCTGCACCATCTCTTCAAGGCTCAGGAGTATCTGGCCCTGCAGATTGCCTCCATTCACAACCTGGCGTTCTATCTGCGACTCGTCACAGATGCCAGGGAACATATAATAAAAGGTGACTTCACACAATGGAAAAAGTCAATAATAGACGATATGCAAAGACGCCGATAGCCCTGCTGAAGCGTATGTGGCGTGTGTTGCGCGTCATTTTCCACAGGATGTTTCGCCGTGGGGGCAGTATGCGCCGCGCAAAGCATCTGAGGGTTCCAGCGTGGATGTCGAAGTACCTCGGATGGGCCAATCCCTTCAGGTACATAAAGCGCCTTGACCGATATATCATAAGGAAGTTCATAGGCACGTATTTCTTTGCCATATTGCTCATCATAAGCATATCTATCGTCTTTGACTTCAACGAGAACCTGTCGAAATTCACGGAGTATAACGCACCCTGGCGTGCTATCATCTTCGACTATTACATGAACTTCGTGCCGTATTTCGCCAATCTCTTCTCGCCGCTGTTCGTCTTCATCGCCGTAATATTCTTTACCTCGAAGATGGCCGGAAACAGCGAGATAATAGCGATACTCGCCACGGGAGTAAGTTTTAAACGCATGCTGAGACCGTATATGTTCTCCTGCGTGCTCATCTCTATGCTCTCCTATTTCCTTGCGGCATACGTCATTCCGCATGGCACGGTGATACGTCAGAACTTTGAGTCGCTCTATAAGAACAACAAGAAGAATACGTCGGCTGAGAACGTGCAGCTGCAGGTGGATAATGGCGTCATAGCCTATATGCAGCACTATGACAACACCGTGAAGCGCGGATACGGCTTTTGTCTTGACAAGTTTGAGAACAAGAAACTGGTATCACACATGACGGCAGCCGAGATAATGTATGACACCATCGCCGAGAGTAAGTTCCATTGGCAGGCTTTCAACTGGAAGATTCGTGAGATGCGAGGCATGAAGGAGAAGATTACTTCGGGCATGCGCCTTGATACCCTGATACAGATGGAGCCTATCGACCTCGTCTATTCCAAGGGACAGCAGGAGGCGTTCACCTCGCCAGAGCTCTCGGAGTATATCTCCAAGCAGATAGACAGAGGCTCGAGCAACGTGGTGCAATATCAGGTGGAGTATCACAAGCGAATAGCGACATCGTTTGCCTCGTTCATCCTGACAATAATAGGTGCCTCGCTAAGTTCCCGCAAGCGGAAAGGCGGAATGGGAGTGTATCTTGGAGCGGGCTTGGCGCTGAGTTTCGCATATATCATCCTGCAGACGATATCCGCCACGTTTGCCATTAATGCCGGCACACACCCGATGCTGGCAGCATGGATGCCTAACATACTGTTTGCGTTCATTGCCTATGCCTGCTATCGCAAAGCACCCAATTAAGCCCCGAAAGGACCAATCATGGAAGAAAAGAAAGTATATTTCGACGAAACATTACTTAACGACAATGTGTTAGACGCATTGTACGACATGCATTTTGAGGCCTGTACGCCGATACAGGCAGCCTGTATCGACCCTATCATCGAGGGGCGTGACATTATGGGCGTTGCTCAGACGGGCACGGGCAAGACGGCGGCATATCTTCTGCCGGTATTGTCGTGTCTGGATGACGGAGGGTTCCCCGAAGATGCCGTCAACTGCCTCGTGATGGCTCCCACGCGAGAGCTGGCGCAACAGATAGATCAGGCCATGCAGGGCTTCGGATACTACCTCGACGGCATCAGTTCAGTGGCCGTATATGGCGGCAACGACGGCAACAGGTATAACCAGGAGATGGAGGCCCTGAAAAAGGGCGCATCGGTCATCATCGCCACTCCCGGAAGACTGATTTCACACCTTCAGATGGGCAACCTCGACCTCTCACGGCTCTCTTTCTTCATCCTTGATGAGGCCGACAGAATGCTCGACATGGGTTTCTCAGAGGACATCATGACTATCGCGAAGGCCATCGGAAAGGATGCCGCCAGCGCTCCGGGTTCAGCTGACGCAGTATCGGGTTCTACTGAAGAAAAATCTCAGCATTGTCAGACGATAATGTTCTCTGCCACGATGCCCGATAAGATAGAGGAACTTGCGCGCACGCTGCTCGTCAATCCGCTCAACGTGAAGATTGCCGTAAGCAAGCCTGCCGAGAAGATACAGCAGTCGGCCTACGTGTGCTACGCACCTCAGAAGCTGTCCATCCTGAAGGATATCTTCAAGAATGGTTTCCGCCCTGAACGTGCTGCTGCCGATGAGGACCCCATGAAGCTTGAGCGCGTCATCATCTTCTCAGGCAAGAAGCAGAGGGTCAAGGAGATATACCGCTCCCTGAGGCAGATGAAAGTCAACTGCGGCGAGATGCATTCCGACCTTACGCAGGCGGAGCGCGACCAGATGATGTACCGCTTCAAGTCGGGGGAAGTGGCCGTTCTCGTTGCCACCGATATCGTGGCTCGCGGCATCGACATCGATGATATCCTCATGGTCATCAACTATGATGTGCCGCATGACGTAGAGGACTATGTTCATCGCATAGGCCGTACGGCGCGTGCAGAGCGCGACGGAGTGGCCATCACCCTCGTATCGGATGAGGATATATACCTTTTCAAGAGAATAGAGAAATTCCTGGGCAGGGAGATACTGAAGAATGCTCTTCCCGAAGGCATGCCTGCCGGCCCTGATTACAAAGCAGATACAAAACATTCAACAACAGCCCATCGTGGCAATAAAAAACCTAAACATCATGACAGAAACAAAAAACGTGTGCGGTCTCAACAAGGAGGAGTTCCGCACGACAGTAAACGGAAAGCAAACCGACCTGTACATCCTAAGAAACAGTAACGGTTGCGAGTGTGCCATAACGAATTATGGTGGTGCGATAGTATCTCTGATGGTACCCGACAAGGACGGCAACATGCAGAACGTCGTTCAGGGTCACTCCAACATCCAGGATGTGATTAACTCTCAGGAAGTGTACCTTTCAACCCTCATCGGTCGTTTCGGCAACCGCATTTGCAAGGGACAGTTCACCCTTCACGGCAAGGACTATCAGCTGGCATGCAACGACGGTCCCAACCATCTGCACGGTGGCCCTAAGGGTTATCATGCCCAGGTATGGGAAGCAATACAGATGGGTGACAACATGCTGGCCCTCTCGCTTACAGACCCATACGGACGCGAGGGATTCTCTGGCGAGGTGCGCATCAATGTGGAGTATACATGGACTGACGATAACGAGCTGAAGATTGACTATCTTGCCACTACCAACAAGCAGACAATCATCAACCTCACACATCACGCCTTCTTCTCGCTGACGGGTCTTGGCAATCCTACTCCTACCGTTGATGACCTCATCTGCGAGGTGAATGCCGACTTCTATCTGCCCATCGATGCTACAAGCATTCCTACGGGCGAGATTCTGAAGGTAGAGGGCACGCCATTCGACTTCCGCGCTCCTAAGAAGATTGGCCTTGAGATTAATGCCGACAATGAGCAGATTCGCAATGGCAGCGGCTACGACCATAACTTCGTGCTCAACAAGAAAGAAGTGGGCGAGCTCTCCTTCGCTGCACGCATCACCGACCCACAGAGCGGACGCACGATGGAGTGTTGGACAACAGAGCCAGGACTTCAGGTGTATACGGGCAACTTCCAGACGAACTATCCAATCCAGACGGGATTCACCGCACAGAGACGCTCGGCAATATGCCTCGAGGCGCAGCATTTCCCCGATTCGCCTAACCGCCCATACTTCCCATCTACGGTGCTGAATCCAGGACAGCGCTATCGCCAGACAACGATATATAAGTTTGGCTTAGTGTAAACACACTTCATGCTGCTGAACGGATTCAATTATGAGAGATGACGGATAAGACGTATCATCGATAAACCCAAATAGGTTATTAGGATTTCTCTGTATCTTATTGTAGCGATAAATCCTAATGACCTATTTGGGTTTTATTATCGTAGACGCAATCGCCGTTACTCAATTGGGCAATTGCCGTTAGCCAATGCCCTTTGCGGGGTCAGTGTTATTCCTGTGGCATTGCATATCTGTCGCCGGTCTCCTTGACGAGCTTTCTTGCATAGCCTTCGGCGAAGCCTGGGCGGCTCACTTTCTCACCGAGGCCGTGTGGCGTGCGCTTGAACCTTCCGTTTTCTTCGGGCTTTACCGCCATGTCGTTGTATTTCACGATGATATGTGCGGCAAGCTGCTTCCAGCGTGCAAGCATCTGCTGTGCCTGACGGATGCTGTAGTCATTGAGTAATGCCTGCATCGCTTCGGGCGTCATCCCCTTCGCTTTGGCCTCTACGGCAGATTGCTGGCTGAGGTAAGCCTTCTGCAGGGAGTCGCGCACCTCCTTCAATGATGGGAAGAGCATCGAGTATCGTGGGTATACCATGTTGCTCACCCAGTTCTCCACCCAGTAGGCGTTCTTGTCGCTGAACGTTACGGCATCGGCTCCTGGGGTGTTGTAACACTCTGGCAGCTGGGTCATAGAACAATAGACGGGTGTGTAAGCCACCATGTTGCTGTCGTCGTTGCCATACCAGAAGCATCCTCCCACTTGCCTTGGGAGCCATGAACGCATCTGGCTCACGAAGCTCCATGCTGTCTGCTGCGTAGAAGTGGGGCGTTCGTTGAAGTATTTCTTGCCGTCAACGCTGAAGAACAGAGGCGTAGGGCGATAGGGCATGCTCCATATTCCTGCGCCGATGTCGGTAGAGTCGATGGCGAACGGCGTGTTTTCAAAGTGGTCGCGCATGTCGTTCATCACGTCTTCCACACTAACCTTCTTGTCGGGAACAATCCACAGCGGCAGGTCTTCGGCATCTTTCTCCAGACCTGTCACCCATGGCAGATAGCGGTCCATTCCGCTGGCGTGATGCTTGAAGAAACTCCATACGCGGGCATCGCAGATGCGGCGTCCCGTGAAGTCGGGAGCGGCGTAGGCCTCTTTCCAAGAGAAGGTGTCGTCCTTGCCGCTGAACCATCCTTTGGAACGGGCATATTTTATAACATTCTTGGAGTACTTCACATTCTCCTTATCCTTCAGCGGGAAACGCCCTATGCGGCTTTGGTTGGCGTGTCCGCAGATGGCCTCGTCTGGAATGCGGCGAGCTACCCATACCACGCGTTCCTTTGATGACTTACGGTCAGCGCCGCAACCCTGCATCTCCATGATCCAGGCTTCATTGGCATCGCAGATGGTGAACGTCTCGCCCTCAGAGCAGTAGCCGTAGGTCTCTGCCAGAGTGGTCATGACTGTGATGGCCTCGCGTGCCGACTTGGAGCGCTGCAGTGCGATGTAGATGAGCGACCCATAGTCGATGAGTCCCGTGCTGTCCACCATCTCTTCACGTCCGCCGTAGGTGGTCTCGCCGATGGTCACCTGCCATTCGTTGATATTGCCTACCACGTTCCATGTCTGTTCGGCTTCGGGAATCTCGCCGAGGTATCTGTTGGTATCCCAGTCGAAGACCTGACGCATCTCACCCTTCTGGTGTGTGGCGGCGGGATAGTGGGCAAGGCTCATGAAAGCGCCGTACGAGTCGGCGTTGTATGAACAGATGACGCTACCGTCGACAGAAGCCTTCTTGCCTACGATGAAATTGGTGCATGCTGCAGCATGAGTGGCCGCAAACAATGCGATAAGTGATAATAGCTTTCTCATTTTCAATATTTTAACGGTCAATGTTCAATGGTCAATGGTCATCACGTCGGGTCGACATCGAAGAATATCACGATGGCCTTATAGCGTTTGTCCTGCCTCAGCGCGGCTACGGTATCGTGCAGCTGCCGGCGTGTTGCGGCAAGTCCGGTAGTGACGGGCACTTTTACGATTATCTTCCTGATGCACAGCTGCTTGATGCGCGATACTACGGGGCGGTCGGGACCCAGCACGCGAACGGTATTGTCGGTCCCCGTCACGTTGAAGGCCATAAACCTGTTGCGCAGCATGTTGGCCAGCTCGATGGCTGCCGTGTCAACAAGGCTGTCTTCACGGTGTTTGAGGTAGATGTAGATGAGGCGTGAGAAGGGCGGGTAGCAGAACTCCTGGCGCTCTTGCATGAGGCTATTGTAGAAACCGCGATAGTCGTTGTTCACTATCTGCCTGATGACGGGCAGGGTGGGACGCGAGGTCTGCAGTATGACCCTTCCGCGCTGTCCCTTGCGTCCTGCGCGTCCTGCCACCTGTGTCATCATCGTGAAGGCGTGTTCGAAGGCTCGGAAGTCAGGTTGGTTGAGGAGTGAGTCGGCAGATAGGATGCCCACTACGCTCACTCCGCTGAAGTCCAGGCCCTTGGTGACCATCTGGGTACCTATGAGGAGGTTGGTCTTGTTGGCTGCAAACTCCGCTATGATGCGTTCGTAGGCATTGCGGGTGCGGGTGGTGTCGAGGTCCATGCGTGCTATGCGAGCTTGCGGAAAGGTCTCGGCGATGGCTTCCTCCACCTTCTCCGTTCCTACTCCTCGATCGTTCAGGTCACGGTTGTGACAGTCAGGACATTCACGGGGCATCCTGTAGGTGTAGCCGCAATAGTGGCAGGTGAGCGAAGCCTGCGTCTTGTGGTAGGTGAGGGAGACATCGCAGTTGGGACATTTTGGCGACCAGCCACATTGCTGACACTCTACAACGGGCGAAAATCCGCGCCGGTTGAGGAAGAGAATGGCCTGCCGACCCTCCTGCAGGGCTGTCGTGACGGCTTCTTTCAGCTGGGGAGAGAACATGCCGCGCATGATTTTGCGGTGACGAAGGTCCTTCGTGTCTATCACCTCGATGCTGGGCAGTTCGATGCCCTGATAGCGTTGAAGTAGCGTGGTGAGATGGTATTTGCCCGTCAGGGCGTTGTGATAGCTCTCTGCCGAAGGTGTGGCGGTGCCCAGCAATACTCCCGCTTCTGCCCAGTGGGCCATCATCTGGGCCACGCTGCGTGCGTGATAGCGTGGCGACGGCTCCTGCTGCTTGAAGCTGCTCTCGTGCTCCTCGTCGATGATGACGAGTCCCAGGCGCCTGAAGGGCAGGAAGACGGCTGAACGTGCTCCGAGGATGATGTCGTAAGGGTGGTCGGAGAGCTGTTTCTGCCATATCTCTACGCGCTCCGCATCAGAATAGCGCGAATGGTAGATGCCGAGGCGGTTGCCGAAGACGTGCTGCAGGCGTTGCGTAATCTGTACGGTAAGGGCTATCTCAGGCAGCAGGTAGAGCACCTGTTTCCCCTGGCTGATGGCATTCTGAATGATGTGGATGTATATCTCCGTCTTGCCCGATGATGTGACGCCGTGAAGCAACACCTGCGGAAGTGGACTAACTGAGGGACTTCCTGCGGGGCTTGTATCAATAAGGTGTCGGCAGATGTCGTCGTAGGCGGCCTGCTGCACCTTGCTCAGGGGCTTTATGTTCTCGGGATGTGCTGCAGAAGAACTGTTGAGACGTCCTACTTCCTTGTCGTAGAGTTGCAGGAAGCCTTTGTCGATGAGCGACTTGACGATTGCCGTGCTGCAATGTGTGGCGTTGAGCAGTTCCTCCTTGGTGAGCTCGCGTTGCATGGAACCTTCTTCCCAGCCGCTGAGGCGCAGGTAGTCGGTCAGCACCTCACGCTGACGTGGCGTGCGCGAAAGAGCATTGATGGCCGCAAGCTGTTCCTCGGTGGTATAGAGGCGGGGGTTCAGCTCTATGTATGTCTCCGTCCTTGGGCGGTAGGTCTCCTCTTTCTTTATACCGTGAGGGAAGGCTGCCACAAGGATGTCGCCCAAAGGACACATATAATAGTCGCTCATCCATTGCCACAACCTGTATTGCTCTGCCAGCAGTACCGGCTTTGTGTCGAGCACGGCCATAATGGGCTTGATGGCAGCAGCACCTTGTGAGGCAAGGAAAGCGGGGGCTTCCCGGCTTACGCTTACCGCTAAGGCCGTGTGGGTCTTTGTAATGCCAAATGGTACCTTTACCCTTACGAAGGGCTGCACGGCCTCGACCAGCTCAGGGGGTACGGAGTAGGTGAAGAGACCGTCAAGGGGTAGTGGTAATATGACATTTACATACATTTCCATTCTCACATTCTATTTCGCCGTGAGGTTGTTCTGGGTCATGCGTTGCATGTAACTTTGGATGAGGGCTTTGAGGGTTTGCTCCATGCTGCGGAATGTGGGTTGCAGGGAGGGGTCGGTAATTAGGTTTCGTTTCAGCATCCAGTCTTCCTTGTAGTTATATGCCGCAACGGTGGCGGTACCGTCGAAGTGTATGACGTAACTGCCTTTGGCATACTGGTAGATACCGTTGGAGTTTGTTACAGCCCACGTCTCTTCTGCTGGGGTTGAGAGGAGGTCGTTGCCGAAGGCTACGTAAGGTTTGTTGTAACCCAGATAGCTGAGCATGGTAGGCATGATGTCTATCTGCTGCGCTATGCCTTCCCTACGTCCGCGTGGCATCTCGCCTGAGGGGTCGAAGAAGATGATGGGCACGCAGTAGAGCCCCAGGTCGGTAGAGTATTCCTTGTGGGTGAAGATGTTGGTGTGGTCGGCAGTTAGGACGAAGATGGTGTTCTTGTACCAGGGCTGTCGGCTTGCCGTCTGGAAGAATTGCCTCAGAGCCGTGTCGGCATATCTGATGCATCGGTGCATGGGGTTGATGCCGTCGTCGGGAAAGGCATCGCTGTATTTCTCGGGAACGGCGTAGGGGTGGTGGCTCGATGCCGTGAAGACGGTAGTGAGGAATGGTTCCTTCATGTCGGTCATCTTCTGGGCGTAGTATTGCAGGAAGGGCTCGTCCCAGATGGCCCATGTGCCGTCGAAGTCTTTGTCGCCTCCAAAGCGCGGGTCGCGGTTGTATTCTGTCCTGCCGTAGTAGGCGTCGTAGCCGGTGGTACGTGCGAAGGCCTCAAAGCCCATGCTGCCGTTCTGAGCCCCGTGGAAGAAAGCGCTCTCGTAGCCGCAACGTCCCAGTTCTCCTGCCATTCCGCTGATGTCGTTGAGCGAGGCGGGTGTGAGGAAGAAGGGCTCTATGAAGCGCGGTATTGATGACAGGATGCTGGGCATGCCGTCGATGCTCTGTCGCCCGTTAGCAAAGGTATAGTCGTAGGTCAGCGAGACGCTCAGCAGGCTGTCGACGAACGGTGTGTAGCCCTTGTAACCCTTGCCGCAGAACCCATTGTCATAGCCTCCGATGTATTCCCTGCCGAGGCTCTCCACTATCAGCACCACGATATTCTTACGCTTCTTGACGCTTGGCGCAACCTTTGCGGAGGGTGTGCCGAGAGTGTCTTCAGGGCAGAGGTGCAGAGGGGAGTAGAGGCGGTCCATCTCCTCTTGCGATAGGTAGCGGGGGTCGGCAAAGACATTCTTTCCGATGGTGCGTATGAGTGAGAATGGCGTGTTGAGCACTATGGCGGCCTCTGTAGGGTGGTTGACGTACTGGTTGGCGTTGCTGATGGTGATGGGACGCACGGCGGTAGTGAAGCCGCCACGCATGCCTGCTATGCAGAGGGGCACGAAGAGCAGCAGGCATAGGAGCTGCGAGAGGTAGAAGGAGAGCGGGCTGAGGGAAGAGGGATGCTGGGTGAGGGAAGAAGGACGCGGGGTGAGGGAAGAAGGACGCGGGCTGAGGGTGGCTTTTACCAGAAAGAGTATAATGAGCAGCCCCATGAGCACTATGTACCAATGGTTCAGGCATTCCGTGAGGATGATTGATGAGAGGTTGCTCTCATGTGCGAACTCCCCTGTGACGCTCATCGTGGTTCTGTGACCCGTATAGGTGAAGTACACGGAGTCGGCAAGGTTCATCGTTGCCGCGATGCCGTTGACGATGATGAAGAGCCATCTGGCCACAGCCTTCCAGCAGCGCGTCTCCTTGAGTCGCAGCGGAAGGAGCATCATCAGGGCATAGAGGGCGTTGGTATAAAGTATGGCCGAGGTATCGAAGGCAAGGCTGCCTTTGAGCAAGTCGCCAAGGGAGAGCTTGTGGAACTCCGCTCCGAACACCTCCCAGTTGAGCCATATAAACTCCAGCCGGCACAGGGCGTAGACGACGTATGCGAGGAAGAGATTGAATGCCAGTACGAAGGCATACGTCAGGTGGGCTCGTTGAAGAAAATGCAAGATGCTTCTGTCTTTCATTATTGTTTAGGGAAAGGGGGCGGGGAGCGACGTTTGTACACCCACAGGGAATCGAACCCTGATCTGGGGAACCGGAATCCCCTATTCTAATCCGTTGAACTACAGGTGCAGGACGATTGAAGGAAATCGTTACGTCTTCGGGCTGCAAAATTAATACTTACTTTTGGAATATGCAAGAGAAAGGGTGCGAAAAGTATTTAATTTCAATTCAAAAGTCCTAAAAAATGTATATTGTTTCACGGAAATTTGACTGTTTCACGGAAAATTAGTAACTTTGCACGTCATTATAAAGCATCCATTGGATAGAAATTCAAGTTTCGAAAGTAAGCAAACGGCCTAAAAGGCCAGCAGCATATAGCCCAGGGCAGTGCCCTGGGTGTGAAGGCAGAAAGAATCCACGCCCTGAAAGGGCAGCAGAATATATGATAAAACTCTTTTGCCCTTCTTCGCACATTGCTCATATCATAGGAGCTCAGGCGAGCAAAGCTCGGAGTTCAGGGCGACATTACAAACCTCATCAAACACCCAAGGCGATGCCTTGGGCTGTAAGCTGATTGCCCCTTTGGGGCGCACTTTCGAAACTTCTATTAAAGTAAAGTAATAAGGAGAAAAAGCTACATGGAAAAGAAATTGGGCAAAATCATAGCCCTTGTGAATCAAAAGGGTGGAGTAGGCAAGACCACTACGACAATCAATCTTGCGGCCTCTCTGGCAACGCTCGACAAGGCGGTGCTGGTGATAGATGCCGACCCTCAGGCCAATGCTTCCAGCGGATTGGGCGTGAACCTGCAGGAGGTCGACTGCTCCATATATGAGTGTATCATCAACCATGCCGATGTGCGCGACGCCATCTACACCACCGACATCAACGGTCTGGACATTATACCAAGTCACATAGACCTCGTAGGTGCAGAGATAGAGATGCTCAGCATTCCCGACAGGGAGAAAGTGCTTAAAAACATCCTCTCAACCATTCGCGACGACTATGACTACATTCTCATAGACTGCTCGCCCTCGCTGGGACTCATCACCGTCAACGCCCTTACGGCTGCCGACTCTGTCATCATCCCCGTGCAATGCGAGTACTTCGCGCTGGAGGGAATAGGCAAGCTGCTCAGCACCATCAAGATCATCAAGAGCAAGCTCAATCCTCAGCTGGAGATAGAGGGCTTCCTCCTCACGATGTACGACAACCGTCTGCGTCTGGCCAACCAGATCTACGACGAGGTGAAGCGCCACTTCCAGGAGCTCGTCTTCAAGACCGTCATACAGCGTAACGTGAAGCTATCTGAGAGCCCCAGCCACGGCTTGCCCGTAATACTTTACGACCGCGATGCTGCCGGCACGAAGAACCACCTGGCTCTGGCGAAGGAAATCGTGTCGCACGAAAAGCGCAGCAATTAAAGCCGATAGCGCAACAATTGAAGCCTATAGAGAAGCAATTGAAGTCAACAAGGTAAAGGTGGGAGTCTGTTAATTCCCACGTAATGTTAAGAAGAAAGTGGCAGTACACAAGAAATACAACACGACAAACCGCGGGGGCAGCGTGCTCGGTCGCGGACTTGATGCCCTGATATCAACCGAGGACGTACGTCCGCAGGGCTCCTCAACCATCAACGAGATCGCGATAGACCTCATCGACGCCAATCCCAACCAGCCCCGCCGCGAATTCGACGAGCAGGCCATGCAGGAACTGGCCACCAGCATCCGCGAGATAGGCATCATACAGCCCATCACGCTTCGACAGACAGAAGAGGGCCGTTTCCAGATCATCGCCGGAGAGCGCCGCTGGCGTGCCTCGCAGATTGCCGGCCTTCGTGCCATCCCGGCCTACATACGCACCATCAGCGATGAGGGCATCATGGAGATGGCTTTAGTGGAGAACATCCAGCGCGAAGACCTCAACGCCATAGAGATAGCTTTGGCCTATCAGCATCTTCTCGACAACGACGGCATGACGCAGGAGAAGGTGTCGGAACGCGTGGGAAAGAGCCGCGCAGCCATCGCCAACTACCTCCGTCTGCTCCGCCTGCCGGCTCAGATACAGCTGGCCCTGCAGAAGAAAGAGATAGACATGGGCCACGCAAGGGCGCTCCTCTCACTCGACTCTCCCTCGATGCAGATAAAGCTCTTCAAGGAGATACTTAAGAACGGCTACTCCGTGCGTAAGGTAGAGGAGATGGTGCAGCACCTCAACAGCGGCCAGGACGTGCAGACAGCCACGCGTGCCATCAAGAGCAACGTGGAGATGCCCGAACAGCTCACCGCCCTGAAGAACCGCATAGCAGAGCTGACACGCACGGCGGTAAAGATGTCATACACCGCAAACGGTAAGGGAAAGATAAGCATCTCATTCAACAACGAAGAGGAGCTGCGACAAATCATGGAAGTCTTCGGCAAATAAGTGAGACACACATTAATACTAATAATATCCTTCCTGCTCAGCAGCCTTTCGGCAAAGGCAACGGCTGCGGAGCACACAGACAGCATTGCTGACCGGCACGACATGCTGGATCCTGCCATTGCCGTAGTAGCAGATGACGACAGCATCCAGGCAGTCATCATGGACTCTGTGACGGCAAAGCAAGGAGATGTCAGGAAGGCCGAGAAACGTGCGAAGCGCGACTGGGCCACCTGGAAGCCCAACCCCAAGCGCGCCATGTGGCTCGCCATCATGCTGCCGGGAGCAGGACAGATATACAACCGCAAATACTGGAAGCTGCCTATCGTCTACGGAGGATTCATAGGCTGCGCCTACGCCATGAGGTGGAACAACCAGATGTATATGGACTATTCGCAGGCCTACCTCGACATCATGGACAACGACCCCAACACGAAAAGCTACGAGGAGTTCCTCCACCTGGGAAACTCCATCACACCGGCAAACATCGACCGTTACAAGCAAATCTTCAAGTCGAGAAAAGACAGATACCGCCGCTGGCGAGACCTCTCGTTTATCGTGATGATGGCGGTATACGCAGTATCCATCGTAGATGCCTACGTCGACGCCTCGTTGTCGCAGTTTGACATCTCCGACGACCTCTCGCTCAGGATGGAGCCCGCCGTCATCAACGGCAACACCACAACGAGCAAGGGGCTGCAGAACTCCGGGATAGGAATGCATGCCGCGCTGACATTCTGACAATACTTACAAAACTCTTATTATTGGGGAGGGGGCACGACTGACGCCCTCCTTTGCAAAAGAAACATGACATTAAAAAGATATAAGTACATCATTATCGCGTTGCTCTTCCTCATAGGAGCAGCGCCCAGCCTGACGCAACGCATCGTGGCCGCCGTAAGCATGATGCCAGTAAATAACGAAGTAGTTCCTCCTGCCGCCAACGAAGTGGCCGAAGAAGAGGAGGAAGAAGACGAAGAAGGGGAAGAGGACGAGGACGAAGAAGACGAGGAAGGCGAAGAGGGAGACGACGAAGACGTAGAAGGAGAAGAGGATGAGGCTGAAAACGACACCATCCCTCTCGGCATAGACGAAGAGTCGGAAATCCTCATCAAGGACGAGAGTGGCCGCGAAGAGGTCATAGAGATTCCCGAAGGCCTTATTATTGACGACGAGCAGCCCGACGACTATACCACCACCGAATACCTCACCACCGACTCGGCATGCACCATGATGAGCGTAAGCCCCGTCTATGAACAGGAGGTATATGTTGACCGCCTGCGCCGCATGCCTACATCGATAGAGATGCCCTGGAACGAGGTGGTGCAGAAATTCATCGACCGCTATGCAGGACGCCTGCGCCGTACCGTCAGCATCATGCTCGGAAAGTCGAACTTCTACATGCCTACCTTCGAGGAGGCGCTCGAAGTATACGGTCTGCCGCTGGAACTGCGCTACCTGCCCGTCATAGAGTCGGCCCTCAACCCCAATGCCGTCAGCAGCGTGGGGGCAGGAGGCCTGTGGCAGTTCATGGTGTCAACGGGCAAGAGATACGGCCTCAAGGTCAACACCCTCATCGATGAGCGCCGCGACCTGGTGAAGGCATCCTACGCCGCAGCACACTATCTCAGCGACCTCTATGACATCTTCGGCGACTGGAACCTTGTCATCGCTGCCTACAACTGCGGCCCGGGTAACATCCAGAAGGCCATCCAAAGGGCCGGCGGTGTGAAGGACTACTGGCAGATATACCCCTACCTGCCAGCCGAGACGCGAGGCTACGTGCCCGCATTCATAGCGGCAAACTACATCATGACATATTATTGCGAACACAATATATGCCCAATGGATGCCACCCTGCCCGAGAATACCGACACCATCATGCTCTTCCGCAACGTGCACTTCGAGCAGGTGGCCAACGTCATAGGAATAGACATCGAGAAACTGCGAATGCTCAATCCGCAGTACCGTCGCGACATCGTGACAGGATACGTGGAGCCTACCGACCTGCGTCTGCCAAAGGAATACATCTCCAAATATATCGAGATGGAAGACTCCATCATGGCCTACAACGTCGATGAGCTCATGAAGCGCGACATGGTGGAGGTAAACAAGGCACCCGTCTATAAGCCCAAGCGCATCACCTACTCCTCAAAGCGCAAGAAAGCCCTGAGGTCGAAGAAGGCAAAGCGCTCAAAGGGCAAGAAAGTGACGAAGGGCTCCAAGAAGAAAAAGAAGTCATCAGTATCGCGCAAGAAGACCACCAAGAAGATGTCTTCGGCAAAGAAGAAGCCCTCAAAGAAAAAGAAGTCTACGGCCAGGAAGAAATCTTCAAGGCGCAGACGCTAAGCCTCTCAGCGCGGGCATTGAGCCCCGCTGAACAGGCGCCAAGCCTCGTGTCGCTGACGCTGATTACCAACGACCATTACTACGAACCTACCTACTGACCAATGAAATATGGAAGAACGAAAGCTTATCGATGAAGCCTTTTCCGAACTTCTGAAACACTATCTCAGCTCCAACCACCGCAAGAAGGTGGATGTGATACAGAAGGCGTTCAACTTCGCCATGCGGGCACATGAGAATGACCATCGTGCGTCCGGGGAGCACTATATGATACATCCCATTGCCGTTGCCACCATCGTGTCAAAGGAAATGGGACTGGGAAGCACCAGCATCTGTGCGGCATTGCTCCATGATGTCATCGACGGCACCGACTATACCATCGACGACATCAACAACATCTTCGGACCGAAGATAGCACAGATCGTAGAGGGGCTGACGAAGATAGCTGGCGGCATCTTCGGCGACAAGGCATCCGAACAGGCCGACAACTTCAAGAAGCTCCTCCTCACCATGAGCGAGGACATACGCGTCATCCTAATCAAGATATGCGACCGTCTTGACAACATGCGCCACCTGGAGCGGCAGGACAAGGAGAAGCAGAACAAAATAGCGGGCGAGACACTATACATCTACGCTCCCTTAGCCAACCGACTGGGACTCAACGCCATAAAGACGGAGCTTGAAGACCTTTCCTTCAAGCATGAACATCCACAGGAATATGCCGAGATAGAGCAGAGCCTTGCATATACCAAGGAACGCCTGGGAGAGCTCTTCGACAACTTTACCGCACCCATCAAAGCCGTGCTCGACAGCATGGGAATACGCTATACCATCAAGGCGCGCGTAAAGTCACCTTACTCCATTTGGAATAAGATGCAGAAGAAGCACGTCTCCTTCGATGAGATATACGACATCCTCGCCGTTCGCATCATCTTCACTCCCCTATCGCAACAGGAGGAGGTCAACGAATGCTTCAACATCTACGTGGCATTGACCAAACTCTACAAGTCACACCCCGACCGCCTGCGCGACTGGCTCTCACAGCCAAAGGCCAACGGCTATCAGGCCCTCCACGTGACCCTGATGAGTGCGCAGGGACAGTGGATAGAGGTGCAGATACGCTCAAAGCGGATGGACGACATCGCCGAGCAGGGCTTTGCCGCACATTGGAAGTACAAGTCGGATGAAGACCCCATGAACACGGAGCGTGTCGTGGAGGACGAGCTGAACGGATGGCTGCAGACCATCAAGGAGATTCTCGACGACCCGCAGCCTGATGCGATGGACTTCCTCGATGCCATAAAGCTCAACCTCTTCGCCTCAGAGATATTCGTCTTCTCGCCAAAGGGCGACATCATCACGATGCCGACGGGATGTACGGCACTCGACTATGCCTTCCAGATACACACCTTCCTCGGTACACATTGCATCGGGGCAAAGGTAAACCACAAACTCGTGCCGCTGTCCCACACACTGCGTGGCGGCGACCAGGTGGAGATTATCACGTCCTCCTCGCAGCATGTGAAGCCCGAATGGATAAACTTCGTCACGACGGCCAAGGCACGCAACAAGATACAGGCCCTACTGCGAAAGCAGCAGCGCGCATTGGTGAAGGAAGGAGAGGAGAAACTCACGGAATGGCTCAGCCAGAACGGCCTCAGCCTCACCACCTCTACCCTCGACAGAATCAGCGAGACCCACAACGAGAAGAACCACGACAAGATTCTTGCCGCCATAGCCCAGGGCGACATCACCCTTGGCGAGAAAGAGCTCAATGCCGTCCTCTACGGCACGAAGGCAGCCAAGAAGACACGCTCCCAGGGCTGGCGAAGGTACATACCGTTCATCAAGCCCAAGGTCAAGGAGGTCGTACGTAATAAGTACATCACCATCGGCAAGGACTTTGACAAGACGCAGACAATCGTCATTACCGAAGACAACATCCAGCACTATATCCTGCCCGACTGCTGCCAGCCCATTCCGGGCGACAATATCCTGGCATACATCAACAAGAAGAACCAGATAGAGATACACCGGCGCTCATGCAAGGAGGCTCAGAGGCTACAGTCTTCCTTCGGCTCAAACATCCTCGAGGCGCAATGGAACATGCGCGGAGAGATGGTATTCAATGCCACCATCACCACAAGGGGCATCGACAGAAAGGGGATGCTCAAGGACGTGACGACGCTCCTGGCCGACATCTTCGACATCGACATCCACCGGCTCTCTACGCTATCCGACGACGGCATCTTCAACTGCGAGATAGAATTCAAGGTGAAGAACAACAAGATCCTCGAGATTGTAGCGGATAAACTCCTGCAGATAGACGGCATGCAGTCGGTACACAGAATATAGGTCGAATTAACAAATTAACTAATTAACAAATTAACAAATTAACAAAACTAACTATACTCAAACAATGAAAAGACTATTTCTCTCTCTTATTGCGGTTGCTGCAACGTTTACTGCAGCTTTCGCAGGAGCAGCAAACCAAAAAGACTGGGACAATCCCGACACTATCGTTGTAGCACGTGACGGAACGGGGCAGTTCCGCAACATCAACGAGGCCATCGACGTTTGCCGCGCCTTCATGGAATACCACAAGGTGATATACGTGAAGAAAGGCACCTACAAGGAGAAGCTCGTCATCCCCTCTTCGCTCACCAACATCGAGATATGCGGCGAAGACCGCGACAACACCATCATCACCTATGATGACCACGCGAACATCACCTCCGACCTGCTGCCTAACAACCACAAGCTCGGCACCTTTGCCACATACACCTTGAAGATAGAGGGCAACAATATCACCCTGAAGAACCTCACCGTCGAGAATAACGCCCCGCGTCTCGGACAGGCAGTGACCCTGCATACCGAGGGCGACAAGCTCACCTTCATCAACTGCCGCTTCCTGGGCGATCAGGATACCGTTTATACAGGTCTGGAGAATACGCGCCTCTATTTCAAGGACTGCTACATAGAGGGCACCACCGACTTCATCTTCGGACCGTCGATAGCATGGTTCGAAGGCTGCACCATAAAGAGCAAGGTGAACTCTTACGTCACCGCCGCCTCTACGCCGCAGGGACAGAAGTACGGTTACATCTTCAACAAATGCCGACTCATCAGCGACGAAGGCGCAGACAAATGCTATCTCGGACGCCCCTGGCGCCCATACGCCTACACACTCTTCATGAACTGCGAGCTGGGCAGGCATATCCGTCCTGAGGGCTGGCACAACTGGGGCAGGCAGAGCAACGAAGAGACGGCACGCTACCTTGAATACAACAACAGCGGCCCAGGCGCAGCCACCACAGACAGGGCACCATGGACAAAGCAGCTCACCAAGAAAGAGGCAGCAAAGATAACCCCAGCAGAAGTCTTCAGCATCAACACCACCTGGGAACCATAAGTTTTATATTAACAAAGGGGACGTGGGCGTCCCGCCCGCGACAATCCCTCCCCTTGGGGAGGGGCGGGGTGGGGCTGTACGAATCGGAAATCAGCGAAAAAACTGCTCCTGTTTAACTTTCGTCCACGTGGAATTTTAACACTTCGCGCCATCGATGCACCCTGCGCTGACGAGGCAGGTTTTTCAGGCACCAAACGACCGCTGATGAACGCTTTATTGACCATGTATAACCGCCTGAAAGTTAGTCAATTAAACTACGAAAAACTTACTTTAGAACTACTTGATACTGAGGTTGTTACGTAGAAGGGCTTATGAGTAGTCAGAGGAGGCTTATTAGAGAGAGTGCCGAAATCCCGTTAACAATACGAAAGACATTTTAATGATTGAGGAGGGCGCAAAAAGGGCCAAAGGGCCAAAGGGCCAAATTACAAATTGGAAATTGGGAATTACAAATTGGAAAATATAAATATATAGAATAGTATTCTCGCGCGTACATTATTGTATAGAAATTATAATTAATTCAAGTTTCGGAAGTTGATAAAACGGCCTGAAAGGCCAACAGCTTATAGCCCAGGGCAGCGCCCTGGGTATGAAAGTGAGCATATAACGCGCCCTGTAAGGGCAGCAGAATGACATGAATGAAATGCTTTTGCCCCTTCAGGGCGCAACATACGAACCACCTCAAAACCCAAGGCGATGCCTTGGGCTATAAGCAGGTTGCCCTTTCAGGGCGCACTTCCGAAACTTCAATTATTAATATAACCTCCCCGATACACTCAAAAATACCAATTTGGCCCTTTGGCCCTTTGGCCCTTTGGCCCTAAAAAAATGCAAGCACTTTTCTTGCATATCTCAAAACTTAATCGTATCTTTGCAGAAAATATCACATACCTAAACAGATGGCGAAAACTGCACTGGCACATAACACACTGAGGCACAAGAGGGTAGCACCCCTACCCTATTTCTACATCATCTTATAGAGCAACTACCTCATGTGGCAGATACACAACCGGCAGGTTGAGTGCTGGATGTTTCACAAATAAATATGACAACGATGAAAAAGCTTCTTTCTATTCTGGCAGTCCTCGTGCTGACCATGAGTATGGCTGTGATGGCCGACAATGACAGAGTGATAACATTTGACAAGCTGCCTCAGGCTGCCCAGACGCTCCTGAAGGCTAACTTTGCCAACAAGGTTCCGGTGGCGGTTACCGCTGACAGAGACGACTACATGGTGATATATCAGTCAGGCGAGAAGGTGGAGTTCGACAAGAAAGGCAACTGGAAGGAACTCAACTGTAAGACCTCTTCCGTTCCTGCCGCCCTCATCCCTGCCCAGATTACGAACCACGTGAATGCCACCTTCCCCGGTGCTACCATTGTCAAGATTGAGCGTGACCGCCGAGGTTATGAGGTGAAACTCAACAATGGAATGGACATAGAGTACAACAAACAGTTCAAGGTAACAGAAATTGGTGATTAACTCCCAATAACAATCCCATGAAACGATCTACGAAACTTTGGATATTCGCCGCTATCCTCGCCGTTCTCTGTGGCACATACGTCATTACGACACATTGCTGCGAGGACAGCTGCAAGGACAGCTGCAAGACCGCCCTTCTCCCCACCGACGACAGCAGCCAGTTCGTCACCCTCACCGACGCCGTGCCTGACGCTATCCTGGAGATACGCTATTTCAGCACCTATAACTTCGTTGGCGCGCGCATGGACGGCTATGAGGAGCCCACCGCCCTTCTCACCAGGGAAGCCGCAGCGGCCTTGAAGGACGTTAGCGACGAGGTGCGCTCAAAGGGCTACAGACTGAAGATTTATGATGCCTACCGCCCCCAGCAGGCTGTGGACCATTTCGTGCGCTGGGCTGCCAACCTGCCCGACACGATGATGAAGCCGTATTTCTATCCAGACCTCGACAAGAGCGTGCTCTTCGAGCAAGGCTATATAGCCGCAAAGAGCGGACACACACGCGGCAGCACGGTTGACCTGACGCTCTTCGACATGAAGACGGAGAGGGAACTGGACATGGGCGGCACGTTCGACTGGTTCGGCCCGGAGAGCCATCCCGACTTCTGCGGCGACCCCGAGACGGGCACGTACACGGGCGACAACAGCAAGAGTCCCGCTCATCGCAGCATCACCGCGGAGCAGTTTGCCAACCGCATGATCCTGCGCAAAGCGATGCTCTCACACGGCTTCAAGCCTGTTGACACAGAATGGTGGCACTTCACGCTGAAGGATGAGCCCTTCCCCGACCGCTACTTCACCTTCCCCGTAAAGCAACTGAAGAAATGATGAAGCGTATCTGTAAGTTCATTGCCGACTACATGGGCGTGCTGGTATTAGCCGGCGCCGTCGTAGCGCTGCTGAGGCCCGAATGGTTCAGCAGCATCAAACCCACCATCATCAATCCGTTCCTGGGCATCATCATGTTCGGAATGGGTATGGCTCTGCGAATGGAGGACTTCCGCATAGTGTTCAGCCGACCGAGAGACATCCTCATCGGCTGCGCAGCACAGTTCACCATCATGCCGTTGCTGGCATGGGCGCTAAGCAGAGCCTTCAACCTTGACGAGGCGCTGGCCATCGGCGTAATGCTCGTAGGATGCTGCCCAGGCGGCACAGCCTCGAACGTCATAACTTTCCTTGCCAAGGGCGACCTTGCGCTCAGCGTGGGCATGACAGCCACATCAACGATACTGGCACCCGTGCTGACACCTCTCTTAGTATGGCTGCTGGCAGGCAAGACGGTGGACGTCGACGTAGTAGGGATGTTGCTGAGCATTCTGTGGGTGGTGATACTGCCCATCGTTGCCGGACTGACCGTAAAATGGCTCTGGCCCAAGGCATCGGAACAGGTGAAGGAATACCTGCCAGCAGTATCATCGCTGGCGATAGCATTCATAGTGCTCGTCATCATCTCGGCCAACGCAGCAAAACTGCAGCTCGGCGGAATGATAATCATTGCCGTCGTCATCCTCCACAACATCTGCGGCCTGGGACTGGGATATCTCATAGGCCGTCTGCTGCATCTGCCAGCCGAGAAGCGCAAAGCCATCAGCATTGAGGTGGGCATGCAGAACAGCGGCCTGGCCTCCAGCCTCGCCACCATCCACTTCGCCTCCTACCCTATGGCCTCCATACCAGGAGCCATCTTCAGCGTGTGGCACAACATCAGCGGTGCCATCGTAGCACGCATCTACGCAAGGAGCAAGAAGGACGGATAAGGAAAAAATGACGTCTGCCATTCGTTTTTTGACAAAAAAACTTAAAAAGTTTGTAGGAACAAAGAATTTTTCGTAACTTTGTATATCGTAAAACACGGTCACGACAGATAAAGACCACACATTAACTATATATAAAGGAAGACATACATGAACATTAGAAGCGATTTCCGCAAGTATGCTACAGACAAGCTGCGCATGAGCAGCATGGCGCTGGACGACGTAATGGCAGCGCAGAACCAGTACCTCAACCCCTATATCCTTGAGGAACGCCAGCTGAACGTAACTCAGATGGACGTTTTCTCACGCCTGATGATGGATCGCATCATCTTCCTCGGAACAGAAATCAACGACTATACCGCAAACACTATTCAGGCACAGCTGCTGTACCTTGACTCCACCGATCCCGGTAAGGACATCTCCATATACATCAATTCCCCAGGCGGCAGCGTGACAGCGGGACTTGGAATCTATGACACCATGCAGTTCATCTCGTCAGACGTCTCCACGATATGCACCGGTATGGCCGCCTCGATGGGCGCCGTGCTGCTGGTAGCAGGCAAGGAAGGCAAGCGCAGCGCCCTGCCCCACTCCCGCGTGATGATACACCAGCCCTTAGGAGGCGTTCAGGGGCAGGCCAGCGACATCGAGATCGAGGCCAAGGAGATACAGAAATTCAAGAAGGAGCTCTACACCATCATCTCCAACCACTCGCATACCCCCTATGACAAGGTGTGGGCCGACTCTGACCGCAACTACTGGATGACAGCGGAGGAAGCAAAGGATTATGGTATGATAGACCAGGTGTTGGTAAGGAAGGACTAAGATAATGGCAAGAAAAACAAAGAACTCATGCAGCTTCTGCGGCAGGAACGAATCGGAGGTTAAGATACTCATAACCGGCCTGAACGGCTTCATTTGCGATGACTGCGTGGACCAGGCCTACGAAATTGCACAGACCATACGCAAGAATCACGGCAGGGCATCAGAGAGCGACAGCACCCAGGCAGTAGGCCAGTCAAAGATGAAACTGCACAAGATTCCCAAGCCACAGGAAATCAAGGAATACCTTGACCAGTACATCATCGGTCAGGACGATGCAAAGAAATTCCTCTCAGTAGCCGTCTACAACCACTACAAGCGCCTCTCACAGCCCTCCGACGACGATGGTGTGGAGATAGAGAAGTCAAACATCATAATGGTAGGCTCAACCGGTACGGGCAAGACACTCCTTGCACGCACTATCGCCAAACTGCTCAACGTACCATTCACCATTGTCGACGCTACGGTATTCACCGAAGCGGGCTACGTGGGCGAAGACGTAGAAAGCATCCTGACACGACTGCTTCAGGTGGCCGACTATGACCTTGAGTCAACGCAGCAGGGCATCGTCTTCATTGACGAGATAGACAAGATAGCCCGCAAGTCTGATAATCCCAGCATCACGCGCGACGTGAGCGGTGAGGGCGTACAGCAGGGTCTGCTGAAGCTGCTCGAAGGCACGGTTGTCAACGTACCGCCGAAAGGAGGGCGCAAGCATCCCGACCAGGACTACATCCACGTCGACACAAGGAACATACTGTTTATCTGCGGCGGCGCTTTCGACGGCATCGAACGCAAGATAGCACAACGCATGAACACACACACCGTAGGATACGACAGCGTGCAGAACGTGCGTAAGATAGACAAGAGCGACCTGATGCAATATATCGCGCCACAAGACCTGAAGTCTTTCGGCCTGATACCCGAGATAATAGGCCGTCTGCCCGTGCTGACACACCTGAATCCCCTGGACCACGATGCTCTGCGACGCATCCTGACGGAGCCCAAGAACAGCATCGTGAGACAATACATAAAACTATTCAAGATGGACAAGATAGACCTCACCTTCACCACCGAGGCTCTCGACTTCATCGTTGACAAGGCAGTAGAATACAAACTGGGTGCACGCGGACTGAGGTCCATCGTGGAAAACATCATGACCGATGCAATGTATGAGGCACCCTCAAAGAACATATCCAAGTTTGAGGTAACAAAGGACTATGCCGCAGAGCAACTTGCTAAAACCGCTTAAGCAATACTTCGGCTTCGACTCCTTCAAGGGACGGCAGGAGGAAATCATTGAGCATCTGCTCAATGGTAACGACTGCTTTGTGCTCATGCCAACAGGAGGCGGCAAGTCACTCTGCTACCAGCTACCTTCACTCATCATGGAAGGCACAGCCGTCGTTATCTCACCGCTGATAGCGCTGATGAAGAACCAGGTGGACGTCATCAACGGCATCAGCGAGCACAACGGCGTAGCCCACTGCCTTAACTCATCCCTCAACCGCAGCGCCATCGACCAGGTGAAGCAGGATGTCAAGGCCGGCATCACCAAGTTGCTCTATATGGCTCCCGAGTCATTGCAGAAGGATGAATACATACAGTTCCTGAAAAGCATCAAGGTGTCATTCTTCGCCGTCGATGAGGCCCACTGTATCTCAGAATGGGGACATGACTTCAGACCCGAATACCGCCGAATCAGACCTATCGTCGATGCCATAGGCCGGGCACCTATCATCGCCCTCACAGCCACCGCGACGGAAAAGGTGCGCACCGATATCAAGAAAAACCTCGACATCAGCGACTGCAAGGACTTCATGAGCTCGTTCAACAGGCCGAGCCTCTACTATGAAGTACGCACCAAGACCGCCGACATCGACAAGCAAATCATACGATTCATACGTCAGCATCCTGGCAAGAGCGGCATAATCTACTGTCTGTCAAGGAAGAAGGTGGAGGAGCTGGCAGAGGTGCTGAAGACCAACGACATCAAGGCTGAGGCATATCACGCCGGACTGGACAACGTAGTGAGGAACCAGACCCAGGACGACTTCCTCATGGAGCGTATCGACGTCATCTGTGCCACCATAGCCTTCGGCATGGGTATCGACAAACCCGACGTGAGGTTCGTCATACACTACGACATACCGAAGTCTCTTGAGGGATATTATCAGGAGACGGGTCGTGCCGGACGTGACGGCGGAGAAGGTCAGTGCATAGCGTTCTATTCACAGAAAGACCTTCAGAAGCTGGAGAAATTCATGGACAACAAGAGTGTCGTGGAACAGGACATCGGCAAGCACCTGTTGCAAGAGACGGCAGCATACGCCGAGTCGTCTATCTGCCGCAGGAAGATGCTGCTGAA
The DNA here is from genome assembly GCA_905236165.1 of uncultured Prevotella sp. Taxonomy (GTDB): domain Bacteria; phylum Bacteroidota; class Bacteroidia; order Bacteroidales; family Bacteroidaceae; genus Prevotella. Next base: position 28,302 of record CAJOOC010000100.1, read on the forward strand.
ATACTTCGGAGAAGACTATCCGTATGACAACTGCGACAACTGCGACAACTGCAAGCACCCCAAAAAGAAAATTCCTGCACAGGAAGGGCTGTCCTGCATCCTACGCGCTGTAATAGCCCTCAAGGAGGCCTTCCGTTCCAACTACGTCATAGACTTCGTGAAGGGCAGGAAGACGGATGAGCTTGAGTCGCACAAACATCATCTCCTGAATGACTTTGCCTGCGGGAAAGACATGAACGACAAGCTCTGGAACCCCATCATACGCGAAGCCATCATTGAAGGCTACCTGCGTAAGGACATCGAGACCTTCGGCAATCTGAAGATAACCCCAGATGGACACAAATGGCTCGAAGACCCCACATCGTTCTACGTCACAGAAGACAACACCTTCAACGACGGCGAAGTGGCGATGTCGGCAGGCAGCGGAGCCCTCGACCCCACCCTCTTCGCTATGTTGAAGAGCCTTCGCAGAAGCGAGGCGGCGAAACATAACGTGCAGCCATACATAGTATTCCAGGAGCCCTCGTTGGAACAGATGGCCACGATGTATCCCACCACCTTGCAGGAGCTGACCAACATTCAGGGCGTAGGCCAGGGGAAGGCAAAGCGATATGGCCAGCCTTTCTGCGACCTTATACAAAAGTACTGTGAGGAGAACGACATCATCCGGCCACAGGACCTGCGAGTAAGGAGTGTGGCAAAGAACTCCATGAGGAAGCTGAAGATCGTTCAGTGCATCGACAGAAAGATGCCGCTAAACGAGATAACCACCTCATTAGGAATAAAATATGACGAGCTGCTAACGGAACTTGAAGCAATCGTATATAGCGGTACGAAACTGCATCTGGACTACTACATCGAGGACATCATGGACGAGGAGCAGATTGACGACATCTATGGGTACTTTGCCGAAGCCGACACCGACAGCCTCGATGACGCCATAGAAGAATTCGGCGGTGACTACAGCGATGACGACATACGCCTCATACGCATCATGTACATCTCGGATAATGCCAACTAACCTATGATAATTCCCTCTAACCTATGACAATATCCACTAATATATGATTACAGATACCATCATATCAGCCCTTACGAACCTCTTCGCCCTCTTCTGCTCACACAGCGCGATGGACGAGGAAGTATCGGCGCAAATGCTTGACGCATATCTCGGCAGACACTTTGGAATAAGGAACAAAGAGGAGTATATAACACTCTACAAAGACCTTCGCGAGCTCTATGGCGAAATGCCCGACCTTGATACGGACGACATCGTGGACGGTATCTGTAAGAGCCTGAAGTCAGAGATACTGAACGAAGAAGGGGCAATGGTGCTGCTGAGACTTATGGAGTTCTGCTGCAACCAGCCGCCAGAAGTATTCCAGCCCGACTCACCCATCTTCATCCGTTCAGCGAAGAATCTTGGCATAAAGAAAAAAATCTTCACCGCCTTTGCCGACTTCGTACAAGGCAATGCTACCGACAAGGTGAAACTGACACAGTTCGAGGGATATGCCGCACCCGTGAAGACGCTGTGGATAGAGGAATACAACCTTATGGTATTCTCATATTCCGGTTCCGATACCAACAAGGTGGTATACAACGATGTGCCCATCGTCAAAGGCATGTATCAGACCTGGGACACCTCCGGAGTGATGCGCAACCATCGCGGCAACCCCATCTACTACTCAATGGTGATGGCACAATACCAGTCGCATACCGCCAAGAACAAAATCGTATTCTCCGGGCGCGACATTAACTTCCGCTTCCCCAACTCCGACAACGGCATGCACGACTTCTCCTTCGACATCAAGAATGGAGAGCTTATCGCCATCATGGGCGGATCGGGAACGGGAAAGACCACGCTCGTCTCCATCCTCAACGGTACGCTGAAGCCACAAAGCGGCTCCCTGACGATAAACGGCCACGACATCAGCGAGCCTGAGGCAAAGGCACTGATAGGCTTCGTACCGCAGGACGACCTGCTCATCGAGGAGCTCACCGTGTACCAGAACCTATACTTCACGGCCAAGCTGTGCTTCGACGGCATGACCGACAAAGAGATAGACAACCGCGTGATGAAGACGCTGAAAGACCTGGGACTGGAGCAGGCAAAAGACCTGAAGGTCGGTTCAGCCATCAACAAATACATCTCTGGCGGACAGCGCAAGCGCCTGAACATCGCTTTGGAGCTGATACGCGAACCCGCCGTGCTCTTCCTCGACGAACCCACGTCAGGCCTGTCATCAGCCGACACAGAGAAGGTCATACTGCTGCTCAAGGAGCAGACCTTCCACGGGCGTCTCATCGTAACCAACATCCATCAGCCCTCCAGTGACGTATATAAACTGTTCGACCGTCTGTGGCTGCTCGACAAGGGAGGCTATCCCGTCTATGACGGCAACCCCATCGAGGCGATAACATATTTCAAGACAGCCGCAAACTATGCCGACGCCGACACGAGCACCTGCCCCACATGCGGCAATGTGAATCCGGAGGTGATGCTGAACATCATCGAGGAGAAATCCCTCGACTCGCGAGGCCAGCTCTCAGATGAACGCAAGGTGACGCCACAACGCTGGCACGAGATGTATCTGAAACAGCAGGCAAACAAAGACAATGCGTCAGAGAAGCATAATGCACAAACAAAGACAAGCATCCCACATACCGACCAGAAGAAACCATCATCGCTGAAACAATGGTGGATATTCATCTGGCGCAACGTGATGACGAAGATTACCAACATGCAGTATCTTGCCATTACGCTGCTCGAAGCACCGTTACTCGCAGCCATCTGCGCACTTCTCACACACTACTCACCAGCAGGCGAGGACTATTGCCTGATGAACAACAAGAACGTTGTGTCATATCTCTTCATGGCCATCATCGTTGCCACATTCGTAGGGATGTCAGGCTCTGCTGAAGAGATTATCAAAGACAGGGCGCTGCTCAAAAGGGAGAAATTCCTGCAGCTATCATACCACAGCTATCTGTGGTCGAAGATAATACTCATGGCCTTCGTCTCAATAATCCAGACGCTATTGTTTGTTGTGGTAGGCAACTGGATTACAGGCATCATCGACCAATTCTTCGTATGGTGGGGCATCATGGCTATGACGGCAATACTCGCCAACCTAACGGGACTGTTCCTGTCACAGCGCCTCAACTCCGTAGTATCAATCTACATCTCTATCCCCATACTCCTCATACCGCAGATACTGCTGTGCGGACTCGTCGTGAACTTCAACGACCTGACACCCAACAGCACAACGGGCAACGTGCCGGCAATAGGCAATGTCATCCCGTCACGATGGGCATACGAGGCTCTGGCGGTAGAATCCTTCATCGGCAATGACTATGAAAAAGACTACTTCCACCTTGACCGCGAGAAGTATGAGACCCAGTACTACCGTCACGGATTCATCTACAAGCTGCAGTCTGCAGCCGAGACGGCAGAAGACGAGCGTGTACGGGGAAAAGAGGTCAATCCTGCACATAAAGAGGTGCTGCGCAATGAGTTACCACACATAGCTCAGGTATGCGGAAAAGAACCCTACAAGGGTAAGTACGACTATACCAGCCTTCACGCTTACCTCGATGAATGCGAGAAAGTGATGATAAAGCAAGGCAACAAGGCAACGCTTCAGGCCGATATGATGAGGAGCCAAGAGGCGCAGGCCATAGGGCTTGATGGCCTGCAGCAGAAGAAGCGACAGCACTACAACCTTCAGTTGGAGACACAGCTGGCAGGCTACGATGCAAAGGAGTTCTGCGAAGTCGTTGCCGGCCACATCGTACCGCGTGCAGGCTTCGTATATCTCACGCCACGAAGCACCAACGGCAACGCACCGTTCTACAGCAGCGTGAAGCGACTCGGGACTCTCACTATTCCCACACTGTGGTTCAACATGGGTATTATGATGATAATGTCGGCAATCGTCATATTCTTCCTAAGCCCAAAGCCCAAACTGCTGCAGAAAATGCGTTTAGACATAAAAATTCAACAGTTAGCAACATTTTTAGTGCAAAAGTTTCGCCATTAACAAGTTTTTTCGTAACTTTGCACTCGATACACTTAAGACAAACAATTTAAGAAAATAAAACATAAAGTTTACTATGGATTTTGTTACAAACGAAAAGCTTTTAATTGTCGGTGCCGGAGGCATGATTGGCTCAAACATGGTACAGTCAGCTCTCATGTTAGGCCTGACACCCAACATCTGTCTTTACGACATCATTGAGACCAGCGTTCACGGTGTTGCTGACGAGATGGCTCACTGTGCATTCCCCGGTGCAAACATCTCATGGACCACAAATCCTGAAGAAGCCTTCACCGGCGCAAAATATATCGTATCTTCCGGTGGTGCACCACGCAAGGAGGGTATGACACGTGAGGACCTTCTCAAGGGCAACTGTGAGATAGCAGCACAGTTCGGCGACTACATTAAGCAGTACTGTCCCGACGTGAAGCATGTCGTTGTAATCTTCAACCCCGCTGATGTCACAGCTCTCACCGCGCTCATCCACTCTGGCCTGAAGCCCAATCAGATGACCTCTCTCGCAGCCCTCGACTCTACACGTCTGCAGCAGCAGCTCGCACAGGAGTTCGGCGTACAGCAGGACAAGGTTACCGGTGCTCACACCTACGGCGGCCATGGAGAGCAGATGGCTGTCTTCGCTTCACAGGTAAAGATTGACGGCAAGCCACTCTCTGAGTTCACTATCGCCCCAGAGCGTTGGGAAGAGATCAAGCACGCCACCATTCAGGGCGGCTCCAACATCATCAAGCTTCGCGGACGCTCTTCTTTCCAGAGCCCATCATATCAGGCTATCAAGATGATTGAGGGTGCTATGGGCGGAGAGCCTTTCACACTCCCTGCAGGATGCTACGTCAATTGCGACAAGTGCGGATACAAGAACGTAATGATGGCTATGCCTACAACCATCGACACCACAGGTGTACACTTCACAGCTCCTACAGGAACAGAAGAGGAGATGGCTGCATTACAGTCTTCTTACGAACATCTGCAGAAGATGCGCGACGAGCTCATCACACTCAACATCATTCCTGAAATAGAGAAATGGAGTGAGCTCAATCCGAACCTGTAAACTCACGGACAATAATCAATAATTAAAACTATAATTAAATTTTCGACGTATGAAAAAGATTTCATTCCTTTTCGCTGCCGCTTTTGCCATGATAATTGCTTCTTGTGGTAGCAAGACAACTGCTGAGCAGAGCGATTCAGACTCTGTATCATTCGAGCAGTCACAGATTGAAGAGAAAATCATGGTAGAACTTGATTCCATCGCTGACGAATGGAACAAGCTGGCACCAGTAGAAGGTGTACTCTCCAATGGAAAGATACAACTCTCCGAAGACGAGATTAAGGTAAAGCCTGACTATCTCCTTGACCTCGCAAAGGTAGAGGACCTCTCACTTCTCTCTCAGAAGTATCGTGCTATCGGCATGCTGACTGTTGACAAGAAGGTTGCCGAGCTCTACAAGATGGACGTAGATGCCTACAAGGCAACTCTCGCCAAGATTGCTACCGACGTTAACGATCCTGCCATCAATATCAAGGACAACAACACAACAGAGGACCTGAAGGCATTCTATAATGCAGAGAAGGAGAATGGCCGCATCAACCTCTTCTGGGAGGCCAGCGCAGCAGGTATCGTGGAGAACCTCTTCGTTTTGTCTCAGAACATTGAGAAGTTCATGCCTGCCTTCGACGACCAGACAGCATCTGACTTCACATATCACATCGCTCTGCTGAAGCTTGCCCTTGACGACCTCGCTACCTACGACAACAACATCAAGGGTATCGTTGAGGTTATGGCACCTATCAACGAGCTCAACGCCATCTCTGTTGACCAGTTCCGTGAGCAGCTCAACAAGATGAAGCCACAGATTGAGGCTGTAAGGGCAGAACTGCTGAAGTAAGCAATCCCCCCCTATAACACAAAGACTTAGAGACAGGGAATTAAGACGCGACGCCGCCTTAGTTCCCTGTTCATTTACCCCGCACCATCTTAAGCACGTCAGTTCAACTACATCATCGCTTAACACCTTGAATATCTTCATCATAACACTGCTGCTGTCCTTCGTCCTCGGACTGCTGGTAACACCTCGGGTGGTACACCTGTCACACGAGTTACACCTCTACGACCAGCCCGACAAGCGAAAGCTGCATCAGCTTCCCATACCGCGTCTCGGAGGAGTAGCATTCCTGCCCGTAGTAATAGTAACGATGTCGCTTATCATCGTTGTCGTGCTGCGACTCAACATCGACACCTACATCCTTTGGGAAAGTGCGGCCATACAACACTTCCTCGCATTCCTTGCAGGAAGCACGATGCTCTATAGCATCGGCATCTATGATGATGTTCATGGAGTGTCATACAAGGTAAAGTTCGTCATTCAGATAATATCCGCCTCTCTCCTTTGTGTCAGCGGACTGTGGGTGGCAGACTTCTCCTATGTGTTCTTCATACGCGAAGTGCCCTGGTGGATAGGAATGCCCATCACGGTGCTCGCCGTAGTATATGTCACCAATGCCATCAATCTCATTGACGGTATCGACGGACTTGCCGCAGGTCTGTCTATCATCTCACTATCGGTGATAGCAGCCCTGAACCTCATCTTGGGCCATCTGGCCTGGGTCATGATATCCGTTGCAATGCTGGGAGTGTTGTTTGCTTTCTTCTATTTCAATGTCTTCGGGAAGAAAGACAAGACCTTCATGGGCGATGCCGGCAGTCTGACATTAGGCTACACCCTTTCATTCCTCATCCTCCACTTCTGGCAGCGTGACCCTGTATGGAACCCCCACATCCATAATGTTGGCATCATAGCCATCAGCACACTCATCATACCTATGTTTGACGTTGTCAGGGTGATGCTCAGCCGTCTGCGCGACAAGCGCGACCCGTTCCTTCCCGACAAGAACCACATACACCACAAGTTGCTGCGCACAGGAATGAGTCCTACGGTAACCATGATAACACTATTGGCTCTGTCAATAGGCTTCATACTGATGAACTATGTCACAGCATCATTCCTCTCACAGACGCTCATGATAGTCTTTGATATCCTGGCCTTCTGCCTCATGCATATCATCATCAACTACTTCATCATGCGTAAGGAAAAAGGTACCGGCAAACAATGGATAAGGGAACTGATATAAAGCTAATAGCAGTACTGCTCTCAGGCGGTGTCGACTCTGCCGTAGTAGTCTGTCAGCTGGTTTCACAAGGGTTGAAACCGGACTGCTTTTATATACGTATCTCTCCCGTTGAAGACCCCGATGACGACCTCGACTGTTCAGCAGAGGAAGACATCGAAATGGCTTCAGCGATATGTCAGCGCTACGGACTGAAGTTTGAGATTATCGACTGCCATAAGGAATACTGGGACCGTGTGACACGCTACACCATCGACCAGGTGCGCAACGGCTTCACGCCCAATCCCGACGTGATGTGCAACAGACTGATAAAATTCGGAGCCTTTGATGAGAAATGCGGTCATCAGTATGACCTCATCGCCACCGGTCACTATGCCCAGACGGAGACAGATGCCGAAGGTCACAAATGGCTGTGCACCTCTCCCGATCCTGTCAAGGACCAGACAGACTTCCTTGCACAAATCTACGACTGGCAGCTGCGCAAGGCCATCTTCCCTATAGGCCACATGACGAAAGAAGAGGTACGCACCATAGCCGAGCGGGAGCACCTCATCAATGCCAAGCGCAAAGACTCACAGGGTATCTGCTTTCTTGGCAAGATAAACTATAACGACTATATAAGGAGATACTTAGGCGAGAATCCCGGCCTTGTCATCAACATCGAGACCGGAAAAAAAATCGGCATGCACAAGGGATTGTGGTTCCACACTATTGGCCAGCGTCACGGGCTGGGCTTCGGTGGCGGACCCTGGTTTGCTGTCAAGAAGAATATGAAGAAGAACATCCTCTTTGTTTCTCACGGCTACGATCCCAAGTCGGCATATAAGCAGAAATTCCGCATTCATAACATGCATTGGCTGACGCTTCCTATATCTGAAGCCCTAACGGCACTTCCGCAAGAAGGAAACGCCTCGCCCTCCTATGCAATAACATTCAAGATACGCCACACCTCTGACTATCTCCCCGCTACGGTGACCGACAACCTTGATGGCACGATGACCGTCAACGCCGCATCACCGATTCACGGAGTAGCACCAGGGCAGTTCTGCGTCATCTACGATGAAAAGCACCACCGCTGTATAGGATCAGCAGAAATCACCCTGTAATATCATTGAACATTGACCATTAAGCTTTAAGCTTTAAGCATTATGTTCACGCCAGCTGCAGTTGAAGCTGTTTCTGCTTTGCCAGGCGTCGCATATTGATAAGCCCATAGCGTGCTCGTCCCAGACACGTATTGATGCTCACACCCGTAATCTCTGCAATATCCTTGAAGGCCAGGTTCTGATAGAAACGCATGTGGATGATTTCCCTCTGTGGCTCTGGCAGATAGTCAATAAGGTTGCGCACGTCAACCAGCACCTGTGCATTGGCCAGCATATCCTCCTTTGAGCTTTCCATCAGCTGACTGTCTGACATAGCAGCAATAAACAAATCGCCATCAGGAGAATCGATAATGTTCGTTGTGCGCTTACGCCTGTACCAGTCCATTATGGCATTATGCGCAATGCGTATCATCCAGGCATTAAACTTGCCCGTAGGCTGGTATTTGCCAGTCTTCAGCTTAGTTATTGCCTTGAGGAACGTTTCCTGAAAAATATCGTTGGCTATCTCTTGGTTATGTACTATAAAGATAATGTACGAGAAGAGGCCCGTCTGAATCCTACCAAGTAGTTCGTCAAACGCACGATTATTGCCCTCTACATACTTCAAAGCCAACTCTTCGTCTGTCAGCTGTGAGAGTCTATTCATTTTCTTAAACGTTTTTGATTTTGTTAAGTAAATGTTTCTTCTATAGGCAATAATTTTTAGTGGTTTACGTTTTTTGGTGGGTTATTAAATCATTATCGGATGCAAAGATAAGTAAAAAAGTCCATTCTGCCAAATTTTTTTTCATTTTTTTTGCCGAATGGCCTATAAACGCCCTTGCTGACGTTACAGATTGTCGTATTTCACCTCGTCGACATCAGGAATATTGAGGATATTTCCAACTATCTTCAGCAGTTCTGCGTTGCTGTGCACGTAGAAGTTGATAGTGCATGTCACTATCTCGTCCTCCGTCACGGTGTTGAGTTCATTTATCGACAGATGCAGCTCGTTTGATATTGTCTCAATGATGTCGCTGAGCAGGTGCTGCCTGTCTACGGCCTTTGCCGTAAGCGTTGCAGGATAGAGCACCGCCGGATCCTCCTTAAAGTCAACAGCCACGATGCTGTCACCCCTCTGCGATGCTGCCCCTATGGCCACCGTGCAGTCACGGCGATGCACCGTAATCCTGTCGTCAGTCTCCTTGAAGCCTATCACCTCCACACCCGGTATGGGGTTGCAGTGGCTACAACGGCAATACTGCGGCTTGGGCTGACGCTCAAGGAACATGTGGATATTGTGCAGGGCCTTGTACGACTTTGCATTCCTGCGCCAATCATCCTGTGGCCACACATTAGGGTCGGTGCCTATCTCCACGCAGTCGCCTCGCTTCAGACGGGTCTTTATTGAGGCCAGATGACCGTTAATCTTCGCATATTTGGCATGCATGCCAATCTCGGTATGAACCTGGAAGGCCATATCGATAGCCGTAGAGCCCTTGGGCAGAAGCATCGCCTTACCTTCTGGCGTATATACCTGTATATCATCATTATAGAACGATGCCTTCACGCTCTCAAAGAAGAAGGTGTCGTTATTGTCTTCGTGCCTCTCAAGGCTCGCCGTCACGTCCTTCAAGACATTCCTGAAGTTTTCAAGCCACAAATTGATGTCTATCTCCCTCTGTCCACTGTCGAAGAGGTATCCCAGGCGGGTCTTCGTGGCCATCTTCTCCGACTGTATGTGTATCTCCTCCCACGTGCCGTAGTCACCCAGCACCTGTGTGTGGAAAGCCTGATAGCCGTTCTGCTTCGGCAGGTCTATATAGTTCACTATCGAATTGGGGCGCTCACGGAAGGTGTCTGTCAGCAGCGAGTAGATGCGCAGGCACAGGTCCTTCTGCGACAGATACATATCTGAGGGGAATACAATTCTCGTGAAGTGTCTGCACTCCAGGTGTTCATAGTCCTGGTTCTGCGTCTTCATCTTGCGCCAGATGTTATATGGCTGCTTGTATAGAATCTCGCGCTTGTACTGAATGCCGTTGTTTGTCAGGACCTCGTCAATCCTTCTGTTGAACGAAGCCATGCGCTCTTCGTCCAAAGCCTTGTCTTTGTCTATCAGCTTAAGGATTCTGTCGTATATCTGCGGGCAGCGGTAGCGGAAAGAGAGGTTCTCCAGTTCAATCTTGATGGTATATAGTCCCAGCCTGTTGGCCAGCGGGGCATAGAAATAATCGGTCTCTCCGGCAATCTTCATCTGCTTGTCGGGCCTCATAGAGTCAAGCGTACGCATATTGTGCAGACGATCAGCCAGTTTTATCAGTATGGCACGTATGTCGTAATGCATCGAGTCGAGCATCTGCTTGAAGTTGTCAAGCTGCTTCGACATGTTATACTGCTGCTTGTTCTGCTTCGTTACCACCCTTACCAGGAAAGCGACATCATTGCCAAACTCCTCGTTGATTTTCTCGTTGGTGCAAGGGGTATCCTCCACCACATCGTGGAGGAATGCGGCACATACGGGCGCAGCACCCAGCTGCAGTTCCTTAGCCACAATCAGCGCTACGGCAATGGGATGGATAATATATGGCTCACCCGTCTTTCGGCGCTGCTCTCGGTGAGCCTCGCGTGCAAAGACGAATGCCTTCTTGATAAGCTGCATCTCCTCCAGCGTAGTGCGTTTCTCCATGGCGGAGAACACCTCACGTGCCCTGAGATTTATCTCTTCTTCTGAAATGTTGTGGTTGTTCATAATGCATCCCTCCCTGTTTTTAACTCTCTTGGCACAGCCACACCCAGCAGCATGTCAGGCCCTTTGTTCAGTTAACTGTTTTCTTGGAAGCTGCAAAAATAGTTATTTTATGTGAAACGGCCAAACAAATCTTAACTTTTAACATTTTTTTTAATTACCTCCCCTGCCCTCTCTGTTCATTGACGAAAATAGCGGATTCGCTGATATTATTTTCCTATATTGTCGAAACTGCGTACTTTTGCAGCGTGAAATCCTAAACGTCAAACCAACTGTGGGAAGAAACGCCCACACATTAATAAGCAAAAACAATGAAGAAACTGACAAATGCCATGATGCTCCTCGCATCACTCATTCTGACCACAGCCTGCTCAAGCGACGATCCATTGAGCGACCTTTACGACAACAGTGCCATTAACGGCAATAACATGGGCAGCAACGGCTCACAGACAGCCGCCAACGCAAGCAGCAGCGAGCTACTGTCGTTCACCGTCAATATCGACAAGACAACGGCAGAGCCCGCCACAACCACCGCCGCCTCCTATCCCGAGGCCTCCGACGACATCAGCAAAAACACCTTTGAGACCATCGTCAATATCGACATGTCCAATCCTCAGGCAAAAGAGGAGAACGGTGTCACCATCACGGTCAATGGCAACGACGTTACAGCCAGTCACGGCAGCACATCGGGTGTGCAGTACGTAGTGACGGGCTCCACCAGCGACGGTTCGCTGACCATCGACGGCAAGGCCGACTTCCTCCTCAACCTCAACGATGCCACCATCACCAGCACCCGCGGTGTGGCTCTTGACATAGAGAGCAAGAACAAGGCCTTCGTAGTCCTTTCCGGCACCAACAAGCTTACCGACGGCACCAGCGCCGACGACGGCCATAAGGGAGCCGTCTTCGCCAAGGGCAAGATGATCTTCAGCGGCACGGGCTCGCTCTCCGTCTACGGCACCTACAACAACGGCATTCACGGCAAGAGCAACATCGTGTTCGACAAAGGCGTCAACATGTATGTCAGCTCCACGGCCAATCACGGCATCAAGGCCGGCGACGACCTCTACATCAACGGCGGCATCCTCAATGTCGAGATATCGGCCCCTGGTGCAAAGGGCATCAACAGCGATACCGACATCAATATCAATGGTGGTCGCATCACGGTGGTAAGCACCAGCAACGGCGAGTGGGACACGGAAGACCTTGAGACGAAGGCTTCGGCAGGTATCGCCTGCGACTCTGTCCTCACCATCAACGACGGCGAGATCTACCTGAAGTCCAGCGGCAGCGGCGGCAAGGGTCTGAAAGCCGACTGGGAGGGATACTTCAACGGCGGCAAGATACGCATCATCACCACCGGCGGCCTCTACTACAGCAACGGCACCACCGAGAACCACAACTATACCGGCAACACCGATAACCTTGACGATGCCTACACCTCTTCGCCCAAAGGCATCAAGATAGGCACGAAGAACGTACACGGCGTGCTGACCATCACGGGCGGCGACATCATGGTGCGCACCACCGGCAACAACGCTGAGGGAATAGAGAGCAAGGGAACACTCGACATCACCGGCGGCACGGTGCTCGTATCAGCCCACGATGATGCCATCAACTCCTCGGGCGACCTCACTATCAACGGCGGCACCGTAGTAGCCGTAGGCACCAGCAACGACGGCATTGACGCCAACGGCAACATGTACCTCAACGGCGGCACGCTCATAGCCTTCGGAACTGGTGGCGCAGAAGCCGGCATCGACATCGACGAGCAGCACAAGCTCTACATCTCGGGCTGCAACATCTTCGGCATCGGCGGACGTGTCGACGGCACAGTAGGCAGCACCTCGCAGGGCATCGTCTGCACCACAGGCAGCGTACAGGCCAACGGCACCGTAACCGTGACGAACGGCAACACCACGCTGGCCACCTTCACCATGCCTCCATACAGCTACACCAACGGCACCATCCTCGTCAGCGTGCCAGGCATGAGCAGCGGCAACAGCTACACACTCTCCCTCGGCTCCAACACCACCACCGTGACGGCCTCTTCCACCATCTCCGCCAATGGCGGAATGGGTGGCGGGATACCTGGTGGAGGAATGCCCGGTGGCAGGTGGTAAAATAAAACCGACGTCAAAGCGTTATCATTATATAAATTAAGGTGGAAACCAAAACATCCCACTAAAAAGAAAATCGATGAAAACTCAGTGGAAACACGAAAACCTCACCTATCTGGCGCTATGGGGACTGCTCTTCATAGCGCCGGTGCTGAGCCTTTACATACGCTCCACAACCGATGCGCAGCTCCTCTTCAGCTGGAACGAAGTGTTCAACGTATGGCGCGAGCTGCTCATCTTCCTGCTTGCCTTCCTGCTTCATAACTTCCTCATGGCTCCCCTTCTCATCTATCGCGGACGCCGTTGGACCTACATAGCCCTGGTGGCAGTCATAGCAGGCTGCTTCACCGTCTGGCAATGTAGCATGCGTCCTGACATGAAAAGGATGCAACCCGAGGCAAAAGAGATGCGGCACGACGACAAAGGCATGCACCCTGAGGGAGAAGGCATGCACCACGATATGGAGCCGCACCACATGCCGCCCCACGGCGAGCAGGCACCCCCTCCCCCACGGCCTTTGCCTGAAAGGAAGCCCGGAGCCACCGAGCACATGAACGACAAGATGCCGCCAGTCATCCTTGGGGAGCACGACATCATTGCCGGCATCATACTGCTGCTCATGTTTGGCATGAACCTGGGCATCAAACTCTACTTCAAACAGCGCAACGACCAGCAGGAGATGGCCAACCTGGAGAAGCAGAACCTGGAGCATCAGCTTGAATACCTGCGCTACCAGATCAATCCGCACTTCTTCATGAACACGCTCAACAACATCCACGCCCTCGTGGACATTGACCCCGAGAAAGCCAAGCATACCATCCTGGAGCTGTCGAAGATGATGCGCTTCGTGCTCTATGAAGGCAACAAAAAGACCGTACCCCTCCGCAGCGAGTTCGACTTCCTGAGAAACTACATCACCCTGATGAGCTTGCGCTATACCGACAGCGTGAAGATTACCGTCAACCTCCCCGAGCCCCCATCCAGGTGCGAGGTGCCGCCGCTGCTCTTCGTCACCTTCGTGGAAAACGCCTTCAAGCACGGCATCAGTTATCAGCAGCCCTCGTTCGTCGATGTTCGTGTAGCCCTCAGCAACGACACGCTTGTCTTCCACTGTCAGAACAGCCGGCACCCCGCCCCCGCCAGCCAGCAGGACCAGCAGCAGGGAGGTGTGGGACTACATAACATCCGCGAACGCCTCAAACTCATCTACGGAGACCGCTACTCCCTCCGCATCAACGAGGGCTCCGACACATATAACGTTGACTTAATACTACCCCTATGATAAGATGTTTAGCCGTTGACGACGAACCCCTGGCCCTACAGCAGCTCGTCGCATATATCGAAAAGATACCGTTCCTTGAACTGGCCGGCAAAGCCAGCAACGCCGTAGAGGCACGTGCCTTCCTGCAGACAGAAGCCGTCGATGCCCTGTTCTGCGACATCAACATGCCCGACCTCAACGGCATGGACTTCGTAAAGTCATTGGCAGCACCGCCGCTCATCGTATTCACCACAGCCTATGCCGAATACGCCGTAGAAGGCTTTCGCGTCAATGCCGTCGATTATCTGCTCAAACCCTTTGGCCTCGACGAATTCCGTCGTGCTGCCAACAGGCTGCAGGAACGCCTCTCCGGCGAGGCCCGTCAGCAGACAGCCCCAGCCCTTCAGGCCGACGACGACTCGCTCTACGTCAAGACCGACTACCGCGTGGTACGCATCCAGGTCAGCAAGATACGATATATCGAAGCAATGTCTGAATATCTCCGCATCCACGTCGATGGCGAGCCGAAACCCATCATCACCCTACTCTCCATGAAGAAGATAGAAGAATGGCTGCCCGACACCTTCATGCGCATACACCGTTCCTACATCGTCAACCTGCAGCAGGTGCAGGAAGTAAACAAAAACCGCATCATCCTCGATGCCGATACCTACCTGCCCATAGGCGACATGTACCGCGAAGCCTTCCAGCAATACCTCGACCGCCGATTCCTCAGCAGGTAATGGGACTTCACCCGCGAATAATATGAACTCCTTTTCTTGCATATCTCGTAACTTAATAGTACCTTTGCAGCAACAAAAAACAAATCTTTAACTATTCAACTTTCGCATGTCTATAACGACCACGTTCCGAGCCATGCTCGCCTGAACTCCGCTGAAAATAAACAATGTGTGAAGAATTACGCGAATTACACGAA